>JANOGB010000614.1:0-5660 GCA_031413955.1 Planctomycetota bacterium
CGACCCGGCTCCTGGCTCAGCCGCACCGCTTCACGCTTGAACTCCGCACTGTGCTTCCGTCGTGATCTTGCCATGGACACTTCCTTGCGAGGAGCATCACTGCTCCTTCTCTGGGTGTCCACTTTCTCCGGGGAAGATCACCAGCGCGTGTAGGGCAAACGCCTCGCGCCCTCGACGCTTCGCCCGGTTCAGTGGACAGGGCGCGCTCGTGGCTGCATCCTCGTCACCTTGCCTGACCCTGGGGAAGTGGCGAAATCGGCAGACGCATCGGACTTAAAATCCGAAGGGAGCGATCCCGTGGGGGTTCGAGTCCCCCCTTCCCCACCCGCCGTGCGTGCAGACAGTAGGCCCGGGTGGGACCGGTGGCTGGAGGTCGGCGCGCAGCTCGCCGGCGCGGGCGCATTGGCGCTGATGGTGCTCTCGTCGTGGCTGTGCCTCTACTACGCGCACCCGCTGGCGGACGATTACGCGGTCGCGGTGGCGGGCCGGGAGCTCGGGCCGGCCGGGTACGCGAACTCCATCTACCTCGAGAAATCGGGACGCTGGACGGGGCACGCCTTGCTCGCCTTGGTGCTGTCGCGCATCGACCTGACGCGCGCGTATCCGCTGGCGCTCCTCGCGCTCGCCGCCATCAACCTCGGCGCGATCTTCGCGTTTGGCCGGGCCCTCTTCGCCGAGAGCGTGCCGGCGCGCAAGCTGCTCATGTGGTCGCTCGGCTTCGAGGCCCTGCTGTGGGCCGGGCGACCCGTGCCCGGGCAGACCCTGTACTGGTTCTCGGGCGCCGTCCCGTATCAGCTCAGCCTGTCTTGCTCGGTCTTCCTCGTCGCCGGCCTGATCGCATGCTCACGCCGCGCGCGTGCCGGAGTCGGCTGGACGGCAGCCGCGGTCCTGCTGCCGGTCTTCGTGGCCGGGCTGCAGGAACTGGTCGCGATGATGCTGACGGTGGTGCTCGTCGCCGGAGCCTGGGTCGCGCACCGCCTGCGCCTGCCCACGCGCACGCTCTGGTCGTGGAGCATCGCGGCCGCCCTGGTCGGCTGCGCCGCGAGCCTGACCGCGCCGGGCAACGCCATGCGCGGCGAGACGTATCCGCACGGGGGTGACCTCGTCCTCACGCTGCGCACCTTCTACTGGGATTGCAGGCACGTCGTGCGGGACTGGGTCCTGGAACCGCGCCTGCTGTGCGCTTCGCTCTTCCTCTGGCTGAGCCCGACCTTCCGCAGCCTGCGTCCGCCCTGGATCGATGGCGCAGTGGGATGGACGCCCATCGTGGGGCTCTCGGCCGCGCTGGCCCTGGCCATCGGCCTGGCCGGTCCCCGCTGGGCGACGGGCACATGGCAGCCGCCGCGCATGCTCGCAGTCGACTACGTGCTCTTCTTCCATGCGTGGTTCGTGCTCCTGTTCGTGTGCACGCGGGATGGGCGCGGCTTGCCGGGCTCGGAGCGCATCCGCCGCCTCGGGCGCACGGCTGCGCTGCTCGGAATGGGCCTCGGCCTGGTGCTCGCGGGCAACGGTCGCGTGGTTCTCGCCGATCTCGTGCGCGGGCACATCCAGCGCTGGAGCGCTGCCATGGAGGAACGTTACGAGCTCATCCGCGCGGCAGCGCAGCAGGGGCCGGTGGATCTCGTCCTGCCCCGTTCTACCGATCCGCCGCGCATCTACGCGCAAATGGACGTCGGCGACGATCCGAGCCACTGGAAGAACGGGCTCATGGCGCGCTACTTCGGGCTGCGCTCGGTGGCGGTAGCGAAGACGGCGCCGGCGCATCGGCAGTAGACAAGCTCCAGGCCTGTGGTGAACATGGCTTCCTCGGTTTGGAGGGAGCCATGCCAGCAGCCCCGCGCACGAGCCCGCGCAGAAGATGGATGAGTTGGCTCGACACGGCTGCGCTCCTCGGCGCAGCGGGCGTGCTCGCCTGGATCGCGTTCGCGTCCTGGTTCTACCTGTGGCACGCCCATGCCATGTCGGACGATTTCTGGCTCGCGGTGCAAGGCAGGGAGGTCGGGCCGGTCGGGTACGCGAACGCCATCTACGCCGAAAAGTCGGGGCGCTGGGCCGGGAGCGCGTTGATCTCCTTCGCCCTCTCGCAGGTCGACCTGGGCCGCTCCTATCCGTGGCTGCTGATCCCGCTCGTCCTGATCAACCTCGGCGCGACTTACGCTCTGCTGCGAGTCCTGCTGGGCGACACGGCGTCGCGCCGCGAGGTGCTCGCCTGGGCCATCGGTTTCGAGGCCCTGCTGTGGGCCGGGCGACCCGTTCCGAGCGAGACCGTGTACTGGTTCTCGGGCGCCGTTCCGTACCAGCTGAGCCTGTCGTGCTCGGTGGTCCTGAGCGCGGGCCTGATCGCCCGCTCGCGAGCCGAGCGCACCGGAGTCGCCTGGAGGGTCGTTTTCGTCTTGCTCCCGCCCTTCGTGGCCGGGCTGCAGGAGCTGGTCGGCGTCATGTTGACGGTCGTGCTCGCCGCGGGCACATGGATGGCTCGCCGGCACCTGCCCGCCCGGTCGCTGTGGCTGTGGAGCACCCTGGCCTCGCTGGCCGGTTGCGTCGTGTCCCTGACTGCACCCGGGAACGACGTCCGAGCAGCAGAGTGGCCCCACACCGGCGATATCGTCCTGACCTTGCGCACGACATTCGAGGACTCCCTGCTCTTCACCCGCCAGTGGATCCTGGAGCCGCGGCTCCTGTCCGCCTCGCTCTTCCTCTGGCTCAGCCCCGCCTTCCGGAGTCTGCGCCCGCGCTGGATCGATTCCGGAACGAAGTGGTTGCCCACGGTGACGCTGGCGGCGCTCCTGTCTCTGGCGCTCCTCATCGCGGGACCACGCTGGGCAATGGGAACCCTGCAGCCGCCGCGCATGACAGCCGTCGACTACACGGTCTTGTTCCATGCCTGGTTCGTGATCCTGTTCCTGTGCACGCGGGGCACCTCTGGCCTGCCGCGCTCGGAGACGGCCTGCTGCCTGGGGCGGGTGGCGGCGCTCGTTGTGCTGGCGTACTCCCTGCTCTTCACGGGCTACGGACGGAGCGCCCTCAGCGATCTCTCGAGCGGGCGACTCGCGCGCTGGCACGAGTACATGGAGGCACGCCAAGAGACCCTTCGCGCCGCCGCGGAGCGCGGCGACCGTAGGCTCGTGCTCGAGCCTCCGCCCGATTTCCCCTGGCTCTTCGAGCACTACGAGCAGTGGATGGACATCACCGACGACCCGCGCAACGGGAGGAACCGGTTCCTGGCCCGCTACTACGGGTTGCGCTCGGTCGCGCTGGCGAAGCCACCGGCCTCCGCACCGGCGCCCCCGAAGTAGACCCTGCCTCACCCACGCCCAGAAACGCCGCCAGGGATCTGGCTCGTCTGCTAAACTCGACCGGGCTGGGTGGAGCAGTGGCAGGACTCCAGGCCGAATTCCTCATTTCATCCTCCCGTCCCATGGTCATCGCAAGAGTGAACCCGAACCGCACGGCGATCGCAGGCAGCGCGAGGTACTCGTGAGCGCAGCGGGGAGCGGCCCCGGTTCTCCCGGGCAGGTATCACCCGGGATTTTCGGCCCGCCCCAGCCCGCGGAGCCAGTGGCCGAGGGCAAGCACGGTTTCGTGGAGCCCAAGCACGCCGAGTTCCCGCCGATCCTGATCATCGCGGTGACCAACGTGTGCGACATGGCCTGCGTGCACTGCGCGCACCCGGTCATCAAGAAGGACAAGGAGTACCGCGCCGCCTACATGGCGCCGGAGATCCACACGCGCATCGTCGAGGAGACCAAGCGCTTCAAGGACCAACTGTGGGTCTTCCGCTACGCCGCCGACGGCGAGTCGCTGCTGCACCCGCACTTCCTCGACTTCGTCGAGGAGACCAAGCGCGCCGGGATCGGTCCGGTCGACCTCACGACCAACGCCCAGACCCTGAACGAGGAGAAGATGCGGCGCCTGCTGCTGGCCCCGATCGACGTCATCGACGTCTCGACCGACGCCTACAGCAAGGAGACCTACGAGAAGATCCGCATCCGCGGCAAGTTCGACGTGGTCACGGCCAACACCAGGCGCCTGATCGAGATGCGCAACCAGCTCGGCTCGCCGACCAAGATCATGGTCAGCATCATCGAGCAGAAGCAGTCCAAGCACGAGGTCGAGCTCTTCAAGCAGTACTGGGGCCCGATGGTGGACGAGGTCCTGGTGCGCGGGCTCAACAACGATCTCGGCCTCGTCAAGGTCGAGGAGACCTACTTCGACGAGAGCCTCGCGCGCTGGCCCTGTCCCCAGTTCTGGAAGCGCGTCACGATCAACATGCACGGTGACGTGCGCTTCTGCGTCGAGGACTGGCGCAACCACGGCCTGGTCGGGAACGTGCGCGACACGAGCATCCAGGAGATCTGGCAGAGCGCCCAGTACGATCGTTTCCGTGAGCTGCATCTGACCGGCCGCTGGGGCGACATGAGCATGTGCAAGCCCTGCCTGGACTGGCAGCACATGGAATGGGATCACGGCTTCGAGAAGGCCATCCAGAAAGTCCTGCGCTGAGCGAGTGGCCGGAACGTGAAGGAGACCAGCGCGATGGCCACCGGCGAATCACAGTCCACGCATGACGAGGGCGCCGGCGCGCGAGCCGCGAGCGTGCGGCCGCTGCGCGTGGGCGTGATCGGAGCCGGCTACTGGGGCCCGAACATCATCCGCAACCTGGTCGCGCTCGAGAGCTGCACGCTCCAGGCGGTGTGCGACACCGACCCCGCGCGCCTGGCGCCCCTCGAGCGGCTCTACCCGGGCGTGCGCAGGGAACGGGATGCGCGCACGCTGCTCGCGGACCCCGAGCTCGACGCACTCGTGATCTGCACGCCCGTGCACACGCACTTCCCGCTCGCCAAGGCGGCCCTGGAGGCGAACAAGCACGTCCTGATCGAGAAGCCCATGACGCACTCGCTCGAGGCCGCCACGCGGCTGGTCGAGCTGGCCGACGCGCGCGGCCGAACTTTGATGGTGGACCACACCTTTGTCCACAGCGGCCCGATCCGGAAGATGCGTGCGCTGATCGATAGCGGCGAGCTCGGCGAGCTCCTGTACTTCGACTCGGTGCGCATCAACCTCGGGCTGTTCCAGAAGGACGTGAACGTGCTGTGGGACCTGGCACCCCACGACCTCTCGATCATGGACCACCTGCTGCAGCGCGAGCCCCGCTGGGTCTCGGCCATCGGCAGCGCGCACTTCGGCAAGCTCGAAGACCTGGCCTACATCACGGTGCGCTTCGACGGCGCGCTCATCGCGCACTTCCACGTCAACTGGCTGGCGCCGGTCAAGATCCGCCGCACCGTCATCGGCGGCTCCAAGAAGATGATCGTGTACGACGACCTGGACCCGAGCGACCGCGTCAAGATCTACGACAAGGGCGTCTCCTTCAACGCCGACCGCGACGAGCGCGACCGCCTGCAGGTCGACTACCGCACCGGCGACATGCTCGCGCCCAAGATCGACAAGACCGAGCCGCTGCAAGCGGTGTGCGCGCAGTTCGTCGACTGCGCCCTGCACGGCAAGCGCCCGCTGACGGACGGCCGCGCCGGGCTGCGCGTGGTGCAGCTCCTGGAAGCCGCGCAGCAATCCATCGCGCGCGACGGCGCACGGGTCAGCCTGTGATTTTCCTCTGTGAGGCTCCGTGCCCTCTGTGTCTCTGTGGTTGGCTCGAAAAC
>JANOGB010000615.1:0-3959 GCA_031413955.1 Planctomycetota bacterium
CGCCGGGCTCCAGCCCGGCTTCTGGTTCCTCTTCTCTTCTCCGAGCCAAGAGCGGAAAAAAACCGGAGCCGGGCTGGAGCCCGGCGCTCCCGGATGAGCTCAGCCGAGCAGCGCCTCGACGTAGTGCACGAGGGCTCCGTCCAGCCAGGGGCGCGCTCTCACCCCGTGTCGCTCGAGGTAGGCCACGTGTCCGCCGCTGGGCTCGACGTGCAGCAGCAGGTTGGCCGGCAGGGCGAGCCCGGAATAGGCGACAGGGTCGACGAAGGGGTCGTCGGCGGCGGTGAGGATCACGCCGGGCGTCGTGATCTCGTTCAGGCGCGGGCCCGCCGAGCAGCGCGCGTAGTAGTCGGCGCCGCTCGTGAAGCCGCCTTCGGGCGCCGTGTACAGGTCGTCGAACTCGCGCAGCGACGCGCGCAGCGGGATGCGGTAGGTGCGCCGCGCGAGGCCGTCCTGTTTTCGTTCGTTGAGCGCGCGGCGCAGCAACCAGAGGAAGCGCAGCTCGTAGAGCCGACACGCACCACGATGGATGTCCACCGAAGCGCGCGCGCGGTCGACCGGTGGATTGACGCTGATCAGGCCGCGCAGCCAGGGCGCGCGCTGCTCGGCGGCCATCAGCAACAGGGCGTTGCCGCTGAGCGAGAAGCCGAGCGCGAGGTGCACGAGCGCGGGCCCATCGGCCCGGCTGGCGGCCAGCACGGCCGCGAGATCCGCGCTGCTGCCGGAATGGTAGGGTCGCGCCGCCAGCCCGCGTCCCGCCCCGCAGCCGCGGTGGTTCGCGGCCCACACCGAGTGCCCGTGCGCCGCGAGCACGTCCGCCGTCCGGCGCATGGTCTCGGAGTCCGCATCGCTCGCGAGTCCGTGAAAGAGATGCACGCGAACGCCGCTCGTGCCGGGCAGGGTGTGTACGACCAGACGATCGCCGTCCTCGAGCACGACCTCGCGTCGGCGTGCGTCCGGCCGCAGCGAAAGCGGTGTTCCGCGGGAGGGCAACGCCTGAGCCCACAGGGTCTGCGCATGACCTCCGCGCGCCCAGAGCGGTGGCCTGCAAGGCCTCGAGTAGCGCGGCACGAGCACGGGCCGAGGGTACGGAGAGTTCGAGCATGAAGCCCGCGCGCGTGGCAGGATCCTGGGCCGTCCCGAGGAGATCCTGAACGACACTGTCCATGTGCGCGCTGCCGGGCTCCTCGTGCTGCACGAGAGCACGCCGGGCGGCGTGGCGCTGGCGCGAGCCGCTTGCGAGCGGATCGGCTCCAGGGAACTCGTGGTGGAGTCCCACGCGCTCTCGCCGCTCGCCCAGGACTCCGACCGGCACGCGCGGGTCGAGCTCGATCGGGCCCTCGAGGGGCTGGCGCGCCGACCCGCTGTCGACCGCACGCGCCTCGCCGCGCTCGGCTTCGGCCGCGGCGGCACGCTGGCGTTCCTGCTCGGCTGCACGCGCGACCTGGCGGCGGTGGTGGACGTCGAGGGCTCCGTGCTCTACCCGGCGCTGTCGGCCGAGCGCCCGATCCAGCCGCTCGAACTCGCGCTCAACTTCGGCGGTGCGTTCCTGGGGCTGTTCTCGTCCGCTTCGGGTCGGGTCGGGCACGAGGAGCGCGAGCTCCTGCGCCAATCCCTCTCGTCGGCGGCGCGGCCCTTCGATATCGTCGTGGGTCCACGGACGCTCGACGAGGAGCTCTGGCCGCGCGTGCACGCCTTCCTGGGCGAACACCTGGCCCGAGAACCGGACTAGAGGCCTTCGAATGACGCAGCAGTACCTGACCACCTACGACCTCGTGAAGGGCAAGAAGCTCGCCGATCGCTACACGATCGTCACCTTGCGCCGCCAGACCGGTTTCGCGGCCGTGTACGAGGCCACGGACCCGGCCGGCGCGCGCTGCGAGCTCTCGCTCTTCCCCGCCGGCCTGTTCGAGAAGGCCGACCAGGCCGAGGAGTTCCGCGAGCGGCTCCTGCCCTGGCGCGAGATCGATTCGGCCCACGTATTGCACGTGCGCGAGGTCCTGTCGGTCTCGGGCGGCTTGCTGCTCATCACCGATCTGCCGAGCGGCGAGGAGCTGCGCACGCGCCTCGACCGCGAGAAGCGCCTGAGCCCGACCGAGCTCGTCGCCCTGGGCTCGCAGCTCCTCGACGGTCTCGGCCGCATCCACGGCGCGGGCCTCGTGCACGGCGACATCAAGCCCAAGACGATCCACCTGGACGGCAAGGGCGCCAAGATCCGCGCGCAGCTCGTCGACGGCGGCATCACGCCGAGCCTGTGGAGCGCGAAGGGCCTGGGCGAGAAGACGGCCCTGATCGGCACGCCCTACTACGCGCCGATCGAGCAGTTCGGCGGCGAGGCCGCGGACGTGCGCTCCGACATCTACAACCTCGCGACCGTGCTGTACGAGTGCGCCGCCGGCGTCATCCCCTGGACGGGCGCGAGCTTCCTCGAGGTCTTCCAGTCGAAGATGCAGGACCCGCCGCCGATGAAGAAGCGCGCCAAGGAGGTCGAGCTCGAACCCACGCTCGAGGCCGCCATCCTGCGCGGCTGCCTCGCCGACCGCCGCAAGCGCTACGCCTCCGCGCGCGAGTTCCAGCAGGCGCTGGTGGGCAAGAGCTGACGTACTCCTGCCTGAGGCCATGAGCGACCTCTACTCCGCCGTCGCGCCGTTTCCGGAGCGCTTCAACCTCTGTACGTACTACCTCGACCGCAACCTGGACGAGGGGCGCGGCAAGAAGGTCGCGCTGATCGCGGGCAAGGAGAAGAGGACGTATGCGGAGGTGGCGGCGCGGACCCGGAAGGTCGCGGCGGTGCTGCGGCGCGCCGGGGTCAGGCCGGAGGAGCGCGTGCTGCTCGTGCTGCCGGATCGCTTCGAGTTCGCGGAGTGCTTCTTCGGCTTGCTGCGCGCCGGGTGCGTGTTCGCGATGGTCAACCCGCTGCTGAAGCGCGAGGAGTACGCGTACTACCTCGCGTACTCGAAGGCGCGCGTGGCGATCGTGCACGCGGACGTGCTCGCGGAGTTCGGACCGGCGGCGGAAGGGGCGCGGCTCCTGAGGGAAGTGTTCGTCGTCGGCGACGACGCGGGCGGGTTCACGAAGTACGAGCAGGCGCTGGCGGGCGAGCACGACGGCTCGAAGCAGGGCGAGTGCGAGCCCACCGGCCCCGACGACCTGGCCGGCTGGCTCTTCACCAGCGGTTCGACCGGGAAACCCAAGGCTTGCGTGCACACGCACGCGGACTTCGCCTGGAGCACGGAGACCTACGCGCTGCAGGTCGTGCGCTACGCCGAGACGGATCGCTGCCTCTCGGTGCCGAAGCTCTTCTTCGGCTATGCGACCGGCACGAACCTGATGTTCCCGTTCCGCGTGGGCGCGAGCTCGATCTTGTTCGAGGGGCGCTCGACGGCGGACGAGCTCTTCGATCAGATCGCCGCGCACCGGCCCACGCTCCTGACCAGCGTGCCGACCATGATCAACGCCATGCTGCGCTCGCCGCGCATGGAGAGCACGAACTGGAAGGGCCTGCGCGTGTGCCTGTCCGCGGGCGAGGCGTTGCCGCCGAAGCTCTACCAGGAATGGAGGTCGCGCACCGGCGTCGAGATCCTCGACGGCATCGGTTCGGCGGAGATGTTCCACATCTACATCTCGAACCGCCTCGGCGACGTCAAGCCGGCGAGCCTCGGCAAGATCGTGCCCGGTTACGAGGCCGAGATCGTGGGCGAGGACGGTCGCGAAGTGCCGGTGGGGGAGCCGGGCCTGCTGCGCGTGCGCGGCGGCTCGACGGCGCTGTGCTACTGGGCCGACAAGGCGAAGTCGCGCCAGACTTTCCAGGGCGAGTGGTGCACCTCGGCGGACCTGTTCCGGCGCGACGAGGAGGGCTACTACTTCTACGAGGGCCGCGCCGACGACCTGCTCAAGGTCAGCGGCATCTTCACCTCGCCGCTCGAGATCGAGAACGCGCTACTCGAGCACCCGGCCGTGGC
>JANOGB010000616.1:0-4063 GCA_031413955.1 Planctomycetota bacterium
GCTTCTCCGTGTGCTCGAAGGGGTCGTTGCCCACGACCGCGAGCACCAGCAGGAGCACGACCAGGACGATCAGGAAGGACCCGAAAGAACGGGAGCGGCGGCTCTTCTCGGGGTCTTGTGTCGGCTGCTCGGACATGGGCCTCTTATCGTCTGGCTGGAGCCCCGCCTGCAGGGCCTCGCTGCCACCATCTTAGAGGAAACAGGGCACGACTCCGAGTCCCTGGGTGGCCGTCCGCTGCGCAGGCGTCGGGTCCTTCCATGGAATCGTTCACCGGAACCCTGCGGATGCGTCGCGGGCGACGAATCGAGGGGCTCAGCGTACCCCTGCTTCGGCCGCGGGTGCTTCGAACAATCCGAGGATGAGCGAGACGGCCACGTGGCGCAGGGCGCGCTCGCGGGCCGCGTTTTCGTTGGCGGGGTCGTCCAATGCGTACCCGCTCCACTCCTGGGCCTGGACGGCCGTACCCAGGGTGCGCCCCTGGCGACGGTCGAACAGCTCGGCGCGCGCCCGTACGAAGACCGCCGTCTCGACCAGCTGGTTGTCGCGATTGCGCACGCCGCCTCGCCGGCGGTATTCCAGCACTTCGGCGCGCACCACCAGGTCGGCTTCGGCGGGCGCGACGAGCGGCAGGTCGACCCAGTCGACCACGGCCTCCGAGAGTGCGTCCGTGAGCTCGGGCTCGAGCCCGCGCTCCAGCACCTTGCCTTCGCGCTGCACCGCTTCGACCCCGACCGAATGGGCGCCCGCTGGCGTGGCGAGCCCGGCGTGCCAGCCACAGGCGGAGAGGCTGAGCAACGCCAGCCAGACGGCGGCCATGCTTCGCTCCAGGCTTCCCACCATGTTTCTAGCCATGTTTCTAACCATGGTCTCTCATGGTCGCTCGCTCGGGGTGAGGCGGAGGGCGGGGCCAGCCGGCGCCGTGAGCGAGCTCTCCTCTTGCGCAACGGACCCGAGGAAACGCTGCGCCTCCTCGGCCTCTTCCGGCAGGCCGGCCTCGAGCGCGAGCGCCTGCGCGCGCAGAGCGTGCAGGCGTTGCCCGGCGGGCGCATGCGTGCGCTCGTAGTAGCCCGCCAGGTAGAGGTCACTGCGCACCAGCCGCACCTCTGAATCATGAACCAGGTCGCCGACCCACTCGGAGAGCTCGTGTCCGGGATAGCGTTCCAGCCATTCCTCGAGCTCGGCGCGCGCGCGCAGGAGCTCGGAGCGGTCGTAGTCGTCCCGCTCCAGACGGCACAGCCGCAGGTAGGGCAGGCGCGCCCTGGCCTGGACCGCGTAGGGGCTGCTGGGGTGGTAGAGCAGGAGGTCCTCGCAGCGCTGGATGGCCTCGTCGAAGTCCCCTTCGAGCTCGTACACCTCGGACAGGGCGGAGTACGCCTCCGGACAGTGCGGTTCGAGCGGGTACTGGAGCACCATGTACTCCAGGGCCTGCACGCCGCGCGGACGATAGTGGAACAGCAGGTTGTAGCGGCGCTCGTCGCGGATCAGCGCCAGGCCGGCGCGCGCGAGCACGTCGCCCGCACGCACCCGCTCGGGATGCCCGGGCAGGTCCTGGTCGACCTTCTTGACCTGGCGGACCGCGGAGATACGCCGGTCTTCCGCCAGCATGCGTTCGGCCGCCAGGATGCCGGCCCGGGCGCGGATCCGCGCGGGCAGCTCGGAATCGAACAGATCCTCCAGCTCCTCGGCCGGTGCCTCGGCCAGCCGCTCGAACTGTCCGCGCGCGGCCTCGTCGATCAGCCGCTCCTCGCGTACGCGCAGATCTGGCTCCAGTTCCGCCACCGCGTGCACCTCAGCCAGGCGCTCCAGGGCACGCGCGTAGGCGCCGGCGCGCATGTCCGCCTCGGCCAGGTCGAGCTGCGCGGCACTGTTCTCGCGCTCGATCTCGCCGAAGGGCTGGGAGCGACAGCCCGTGGCCAGCAGCAGGACCGGGATCCAGGTGGCAGCGGAGATCCTCATGAGCGGCGGGCTGCCGAGCTCGACTGCCGGCTGCGCAGGCGGGTCTCGAGGTGGTACTCGAGGAAGGGCTCGACGAAGGCGCGCACGCGCTGCAAGAGGCCTGCTTCGATGCGGATGTGCTCTAGCATGGCGGGGGTGGCTTCCATCAGGCTCTCCGCCACGCGCAGCACGTTCAAGGGCAGACTCTCGCGAACCGGGCTCCGGGCACCCTCACCCGCCGAGCAGTTGGGGCACAAACGCCCCCCCAGGGCGGTCGAGAAGGGCACGCGGCCCGTGCGTTCCGCGCACTTCTTCGCGCAGCTCGCGCATACCGCGAGCGCCGGGGCGAGACCGTTTGCGCGCAGCAGCGCGAGGTCGGCAGCCACGGCCACCACCACCGGCAGCGCTTTTCCGCCCTGCAGGAGATCGAGGGCACTCTCGAGCCAGCGGAAGAGCACGCGCTCCTCGTGTTCCTCGCGCGCGGAGAGGTGTGCCAGCTCGAGCAGCGCCAGGGCGATGCGGTAGCGCTCCAGATCTCCTGCCAGGGCCGGCCGGCGCGTGCGCAAGGTCGCGCGCGTCACCAGCCCGAGCTCGCGGACGGGGCGCGCACTCCAGCGCACTTCGAGCGTGTCGAACAGGTCGAAGACCGCGAAGAAGCCCGAGCTCGGACGATAGGCGCCCTTGGCCAGCAGCGCGACCCGACCCGCCTCCGGGGTCAGGGCGTGCAGCACCAGCGAGGACTCGCCGTAGGGAAAGCGCCGCAGGCACAGGGCGGGCTGCGACCGGCGGGCAAGCGCGTCCGGCCGTGCGGGCGTCACGTGCTCACTGCTTGGGGCGCGGCGAGCCGGATCTCGACCTGGATCACGCGCCGGTCGCTGGCCTCGGTGACGACGAACGTCGTGCCCTCGCGCTCGAAACCCTCGCCCTTCTGCGGGAATCGCCCCAGTTCGGAGAGGACGAAGCCGGCCAGGGTCTCGAAGTCTTCCTGCTCGGGCAGCTCCAGCCCGAGTTCGCCATTCACCTCCGAGACACGCGTCGTGCCCAGGACTGCGAAGCGACCGTCGGCCAGACGCGTGATGGCGGCCGGCTCGTCCTGTCCGAATTCGCCCGGCATCTCGCCCACCAGCTCGCTGACGATGTCGCCCATGGTGACCAGTCCGGAGGTGCCGCCGTACTCGTCCAGGACGATGGCGACCTTCTGCTGCTTGCGCCGGAACTCGGCCAGGAGCTCCGAGGCCAGATTCGTCTCGGGCACGAACAGGACCGGCCGCAGCAGGGAACCCAGTTCCCGGCTCGCCAGCTCGCCCTTGGCGATGGCCTGCAAGATCTCCTGGGCGTAGGCGACGCCCACGATGCGGTCGAGACTCTTGTCGTAGACGGGGATGCGGCTGTGCCCGGTCTCGGCGATGCGGCGCACGACCTCCTGCGCACCCTCGCAGAGCTCCACCGCATGGATCTCGGTGCGCGGCGTCATCACCTGGGCGACGTCCACGTCGTGGAAGCCGAGCGCGTTCTCGATGATCTCGCGCTCGCTCTCTGCCAGATCCTCCTCGCGCTCGGAGTCCTCGATCACCGCCCGCAGGCCCTCGACCAGCTCGCGCGTGGAGGCCGGACGTTCCTGGATGCGCAGGATGCGCATCAGCAGCGCGCGCACGGCCACCAGGCCCAGGCTCAGGGCGGCCAGCGGGCGCTGCGCCAGCTCGAAGGCCGGCAAGGCGTGCGTCAGGAAACGATCCGAGCGCTCGCCGCGCAGGGCCGAGGGCAGGAGCTCGCCCGCGATCACCAGCAGCGGCACGGTGATGACCAGCGAGAGTCCCATCGAGCTGGACGAGAGGCCCTCGCCACCCAGCACCTCGCCCACCAGCACCCAGACGAACACCACGAACAAGATCTGGCAGGTGATCCAGTAGACGCTCGCGCTGGTGGCCAGGGACTCGGCGCGCTCGAGCATGGGCCGGAGCCTCTTGCGGCGCTCCTCGCCGCGCGCCAGCTCCAGCACGCGACTCGGGACGGAGTGCAGGAGGGCGGCCCGCACGAGTCCGAACAGCATCGTCAGAGCCAGAGCCCCCAGGGCCAGGGCGACGATCCCCTCGGCCTCCAGCGAGAAGGGCCTGGGGTTGAGCGGGA
>JANOGB010000617.1:0-2676 GCA_031413955.1 Planctomycetota bacterium
CGTCTCTCTTCGGCGCGTAGCGCACAAGGCAGGTCTTCTCTGGATGCAGAGTGAGCCCGTACTTGGCGAAGCGCTTCGGAAGGACCTCCAGCACTCGACGCGCATCTTCCTCCAGTGAGAACCCCAGTACAGCGTCGTCCGCGTAGCGAATCAGGAACGCACGGCCTTTCAGCCGGCCTTTCACTTCGCGCTCGAACCACACGTCCAGAACCTCGTGCAGGTAGATGTTCGCGAGCAATGGTGAGATGACGCCACCCTGCGGCGTGCCCATTTCTGGGTGCCGCAGTTGGTGGCCCTCAAGCACGCCGGCATGAAGCCACTTGCCGATGTGACGCAGCACAAGTCCATCGCGTACCCGTTGCTCGATGATCTGCCGAAGCTGGGCGTGATCGAGAGTGTCGAAGAAACTCTTGATGTCCAGCTCCAGCACCCATCCGCCTCCCATCCCCGTCATCTGGTCGTAGAAAGCGCTAAGCGCTTGGTGCGCCGAGCGACCGGGCCGGAACCCGTACGAGCAGTCCAAAAACTCCTGCTCGTACACGGGCTCCAACACCATCGCGAATGCGCGCTGCAGCACCTTATCCTCGAAGGTCGGGATTCCGATCGGCCTCGTTCCACCGTCCTTCGGGATGTGCACGCGCTTGACCGGCGGAGCACGATAGCTCGCTGTCTTCACTTGCGTGAGCAGCGCTGCAAGGTTGGCGTCCAGGTTCGCCGCGTACTCCTCTGCGGTTTTCCCGTCGACTCCCTCGGCCCCGTCTTTGCGCGTACGAACGTACGCCTCCTTCAGCCATTCGACGTCGATCCGATAGGCGAGCGACGTCAGCGCCTTGTTAGGCATCTGACGCGCCAGCTCTGCTATCCGCTGTTGTTTCGTGTAGACGGTCGCGGGCGTTGATGTCCCGTTCATCTTTCCCTCCAGCAGTTCCGTAACCCGACGCCCGTCTTTGCTCCGCAGGGTCCGCTCGGTCCGTTCCCCCACTTCATCGCTCGTATCGGGCGCTCCGACTCCTGCGTGCTCATCGGCCGGTGCTTCGGTTTTCCCTCGCACCGACCTAGCGGTTTGCCCGCAAGCACGCAGGTCTCCCAAGGTTCCTGGGGAACCCACTGCTCGTGTGCCGCGCTCTCAGACCCCGGCAGGGCCTCGGTGCCTTGCCATGACGCCACCAAGGTGCTGCCGCAGCCACATACGAGGACTACGGCCCCAAACGTTCCGGTATTTTCGAGGCTCAATCACGCGGCCCACGCGCTCGCTGTCTACGCTTCACGCCCTTCGGTCGCCCGATGACGCGCAAGACTCGCTTCCGGCTGCTGGCTAGGCTTTGCCGTGCGGGCTCTCTCCCGCGGGGTTCCTTCGCAAGGTTTCAGTAGCCGAACCTCCTCCTCGCCCAGGCTTCGCCTGGCGCACCGTACGCGTGCCCGTGCCCGTGCCCGTACGCGATCTGGCGCGCGGTGGCAGTTCGCCGAAAACTTTGCCGGGCGGCCGGGGTGTGAACTGTCACAGCCACGATGGTCCGTGTTCAGCTTTCGGAGCGGCAGTGGTCGAAGATCGAGGCGTTTTTGCGGTCGGAACGCGCGGCGGGCCGGCCAGCCTACGATGACCGTAAGTTCGTCGAAGCGGTGTTGTGGTGGCGACGGACAGGCGTGCCATGGCGCGATCTTCTGTCGGACTTGGGCCCATGGAAGACGGTGTTCAACCGCTTCGATCGATGGGCGAAGACGGGCAAGTGGGAACGCCTATTCTTGGCGCTGCAGACGGACCGCGACGACGAGTGGCACAGCCTTGACAGCACCATCAACCGCGCGCACCAGCATGCCTCGGGTGGCAAAGGGGGGCTGCGGTACAGGGCATCGGTCGGTCGCGCGGGGGGCTCTCGACGAAGGTGCACTTGGTGGTCGATGCCTTTGGCTTGCCGCTGATTTTTGAGATCACGGAGGGTCAGCGACACGATATCCAACCCGCGAAGGGGTTGCTCTCCAAGGCCGCGTCCCGTTGTCTTCTGGCCGACAAGGCGTACGACTCAGACGACCTGCGCAACGCGCTCGCGGCGCAGGGATGCTCGGCGGTCATTCCCTCCAAGGCAAGCCGTGCTCAGAGCATTCCCTACGACAAGGAGCTGTACAAAGCTCGCTCCGAGGTCGAGTGCACGTTCAATCTACTCAAGCAGGCGCGTCGTTTTGCGACGCGGTACGAGAAGACCCTTCGCAACTACTCGGCCGTCGTCGCACTCGGATGCGCGTTGCTCTGGCTGAGGATTTGAGGGTCATTCTTCGAGACTTTGCGCCAACTTGATCAGCATGGACACCACGCGCACGAGCATCTCTTTGCCCGCCTTGTGTCCCGGCTCATCAAGCAGTCGCAGGCGTGAGAGCACGTCCAGCAGTGCTGCCGATTCGGTCGCCGACCCGCGCGCAGACAGGTAGTAGCGCCGCTTGTCTGCCTTCGAGTGCTTGCCGGCGCCCTCGGCGAGGTTCAACACGATAGAGGTCGATGCCCGCGTTAGCTGGTCGCACAGATGGCTGCGCCCGCGTGGTAGCGTTTCGATCACTTGGTGCGCGAACACCAGGAAATCCAGAGCCAAGCGGTATACGTCCAGACCTTCATGATCGAGTATCATGCCGGCCTATCGGCCAAGTGCGCCCCGAGTTGCCGCAATTCGCGTACGGGCACGGGCA
>JANOGB010000618.1:0-2342 GCA_031413955.1 Planctomycetota bacterium
ACGATGCGTTCGAGGTCGGGCAGCACCACGTCGCGGTGGAACCGGGTCAATCCTCTAAGGGTCAGAGGGTCTTCGTCGCGGGTCACAACCATCGCCGCTTGAGCAGCCTAAGGGCAGGCGCAAGAATGGATCACCACGTCCGCATCGGACATCTAACACAACGCCACCACCCTGGCGGCATGCTGCCTGGTCGATGGTGGCGGTGAAACCCTAGCAGATACGGGCGATTCGCGAGTTCATGGTGCATTCGGAAGCTATGGGCGGATCGTGGTAGATATGTTAGACTTCAGATATATAGTCGGAGGTCTGACAGAATGCGCCCAGTTCAGTTCCAGGCGGAAAGCCTCGTGGCCCTACTGCGCCGAGAGCGGATCGCCACCATGGACCAGCTCAAGGCGACCCTCGGCACATCGGTCGATATGACGGTGTTCCGGAAGCTCCGGACGATCCCATACCGCACGAGCTATTCCCATCGTGGCCGGTACTACGCGCTCGACGAGGTGGCGCGCTTCGACGAGCGCGGACTCTGGACGTACCGAGACGTCCACTTCTCGCGCTTCGGTTCGTTGGTGGAGACGAGCGAGCGGTTCGTCTTTGATTCCGAGCGGGGCCTGTTTGCATCTGAGCTCGCTCAGGCCGTCCAGGTGGACGTGGAGGATCCGCTGCTGCAGTTGGTGCGAGACAAGCGTCTGGCACGCCAGAAGGTGGGAGTGGCATATTTGTACTGCTCCCGAGACCAGGCCCGACGCAAGGCCCAGATCCTGGCACGTGAGGCCGGTCCGCCGTCGGAGGTGCAACAGCGACGCGACAGCGCACTCGATCAGAGCAAGGCTGCCCTGGTGCTGCTCTTCAGCTTGCTCGACGAGCGCCAACGGCGTCTTTTCGCGGGGCTCGAGTCGATGTTGCTCGGGTGGGGTGGAGATCGACGGATCGCGGAGATGACCGGCTTGGACGTTCATACGATCGCCAAGGGACGGCATGAGTTGCTCGAAGGCAAACGGTTCGCAGCAGGGATCAGGCTGCCCGGCGGCGGTCGCCATGCTGTGGAAAAAAAACGCCCGCGGTGACCGCGGAGATCGAGCGGTTGATGAAGGACGACACCGCCGGGGATCCAATCAGCGGCATCAAGTGGGCACGCAAGGCCGCCGAGAAGATCAGCCACCAACTGCGCCAGATGCGGATCTGGGTGAGCCCGAGCACGGTTCGTCGCCTGCTCAAGAAGCTCGACTTCCACCTGCATGTCAACAAGAAGACCATCTGCTCGACCCGTTCCGAGGATCGCGATCAGCAGTTCAGGTCCATCCGCCGCGCCCGCACTCGGTTCGAGCGCAGAGGGCTGCCCATCATCAGAGTCGACGCCAAGAAGCGCGAGATGATCGCCCTGTTCAAGAACCCGGGTGCCAAGA
The DNA here is from genome assembly GCA_031413955.1 of Planctomycetota bacterium. Classification (GTDB taxonomy): domain Bacteria; phylum Planctomycetota; class UBA1135; order UBA1135; genus JABFRZ01. Next base: position 1,407 of record JANOGB010000618.1, read on the forward strand.
GGGCCAGGACCGCCACGCCCGTCAATGACCACGACTTCCTCAGCGACGCCGTGGGCGTGGCTGTCTCCTACGGCATCTACGACCCCCAGGCCAACCGCGGACACATCGTCGTCGGCACGTCGCACGAAACATCCCAGTTCGCGGGGGACGCCCTCGCCCTGTGGTGGAAGCGCGACGGGTGCAACCGCTACCCCGACGCCGATCGCCTCCTCGTCCTCGCGGACTGCGGTGGCAGTAATGGGAACCGTACCGCCGCCTGGAAGTGCGCCCTTCAAGACAAGCTCTGCGACGCCTTTGGCTTGCGCGTCACCGTCGCCCACTATCCTCCCGGCGCCTCCAAGTGGAATCCGATCGAGCACCGCCTCTTCAGCGAGGTCTCGAAGAACTGGGCGGCGCAGCCGCTCGTCAGCTACGAGACCATGCTCAATTACATCCGCACCACCAAGACCAAGCGTGGACTCAGGGTCAGAGCCACCCTGCTCAACAGGGTCTACCTGACCGGCCAGAAGCCAGCCGCCGACCAGATCTCGCGACTCAAGCTACGCCCACATCGGGCACTGCCTGCTTGGAACTACACCCTCGCTCCAGCGCAAGCGATGTGAAGTTGTTCCTACGCCTGCCCTTAGGCCCGCCGGTTGAACGTTTTGGCGAGGGAAGCGTATGGTTTGTGGAGCCCCTTCTTGGCTGAGGTGAAGGCATGAGTCTTCTCGACAGGGCACGGGCGGGCCAAAACATTCTGGAACAGATCGCGAACGCCATCCCCGGCTTCCGCGGCTACCGCGAAAAGGAGCTGCGGCGCGACGCCGACAAGCTGGAACGGGAACACCTGGCGAACCAGCTCGAGGAGTGCAAGCGGGCGCTGAACAGCGTCGCCGACGCCGCCACGCGCGGAGGCGGGCTGGAGGTGATCAACGACGTCGAGACGGCGCGCATGCG
>JANOGB010000619.1:0-9361 GCA_031413955.1 Planctomycetota bacterium
AAGAAAGGGCGTGCGGCTATGATAATTGACAAATGTAAAACCAAATTCCGTACTATTAAACTCCGGCACGAATATCGTTTTCCAGGTGGATCTGCCGGTCGGCTGGAAGGAGGGCGACCAGCACAAACTCCACGTCACGGCCCGCGAAGGCGCGCTCGGAGCGGAGCTGGACCTGTCGCGTTCCTTCGAGAACGGCCCGAACGCGCTGGGCGACCTGGTGCTGCGCGAGGCGCCGCTCCTGGCGGCAGGGCGCGTGGTCGACTCCGAGGGAAGGGGAGTCGTGGGGGCCGAGGTCGCGCTCGATTACTCCTTCCGTGGCGAAGACGAAGCCACGCACCGAGAACTCGCCCTCCGCCGCGCTCTTCACGCCGAGATCGGCCTCGTTCCAGCCCTCGTCTGTGTCCTCGTCCACGCCGCCGCCGAAGGAGTACTCGAGCGCGACCTCGGCCCCTTCGACTCCTCTTCCCTCGGCGTCGACGACGCGCCCTGCCGCCAGGAGCGGCGCCTCGCGCAGCACCAGGTCACCCAGCGCGTTCGGGCCGTTCTCGAAGGAACGCGAGAGGTCCAGCGCCGCTCCGAGCGCGCCTGCGCGGGCCGTGACGTGGAGCCGGTGCTCGTCGCCCTCCTTCCAGCCGGCCGGCAGATCCACCTGGAAAACGCCCTCGGCGTCGGTGCGCGTGTCCTTGCCGGTCTGCGAGGTGTTCCATCCGGAGTGCGACCACTGCGCGAGCTGGAGCTGGGTCTCGCGCAAGGGCTGGGCGAGCTCGTCGACGGCGCGGAACACGAGCACGGGGTGGTCGAGCCCGAGACGCAGGACGTGCTGGACGCGCTCCCCGGCGTGCGCCGGTCCGGGGAAAAAGCCGCGGCCTTTCGGCTGCCATCCGACCTGGCCGGCCCGGATCTCGACCTCGAAGCCCGGCTCGACGCAGGGGAAGAGCGCCTTGCCTGCGTGCGTCGTCTCACTCGCGTAGCGCCGCTCGTTGTGAGCGAAGGGCGAGAGCTCGCGGGGCTGCTCCGGACCCACGAGGCCGAGTTCGACGTCCGTGCCGTCCGCCGCCGGCCCGCCGCCGGCGTCGAGCACGAGGACCTCGACCTCGCCCAGCGGCGGCAGGCGGAGGACGATCGGCTCCACGAGCGGCTGGCTCGGATCGAAGGCACGCTCGAGCGGCTCGGAGAGCGGCAGCGAGACTCCGGTCAGCCAGCTCGCGCCCGGGCGCTGGCGCGCGCGCAGCCCGGCGTGCGCGAAGCGCGCCAGCCCGTCCGCCCCCGTTTCGTTGCCCGTCGACGAGCTCGAGTAGCCCACATGGGAGCGCAGGAAGACCTCGGTCTTCGCGGCCGGTTCGCCGCTCGCCTGAAGCACGCGCACCTGGAGCTCCCAGTCGCGCACCAGCTCGAGGCGCTCGCGTCGCTCGGCACCCGGCTCGTGGTCGATCGTCTTCGAGCCCTGGTGCTGGTCCAGTTGCGCCAGGACCTGCAGGCTCCGCTCCGGAACGAGCGGCAAGCGAACGAGGCCGCGCTCGTCGGCGCGTGCCTTCGTGGCCTTGTTGCGAAAGCCGCCGGTCGAACCCGGCGCGAGCCCCGCGGGCCCTTCGAGGCGCTGCCCGTCGAGGTCGTCGAGGTCGAGCTCCTCCCCCGCCTCCTCGTCCCGGTACCAGACGTCGGCAAGGGCCGCGGGGGCGTCGCTCTCGAGCAGGACGAGCTCGATCAGCACGAACTCGCCCGCCGCGGACGGGGCGGCCGGGCTCTCGGGCGGCGCTTCGGCCTCGAGCACGAGCGGAGCGCGCTCGCTCGGAGCCACGTCGGGCGCGGACGCAGCGAGGAGCGTGGCGCGCTCGGCGGGCGCACTCGCCGCCGATTCGTCACGCCGCAGCGCGCGCGCCCCATCGCTCCGCCGCTCGCCGCGCGCGAGGAACATCCACAGCCCCGTTCCCAGCAGAAGCGCCAGCAGAACGAGTGCGATCGACCTCGTGTGTCCCATCCGCACGCGTATCGTAGCCGCCGGCGGGCGCGTCGGGGCGCCAGCTCGCGACGAGCGGCCCGAGTTCGAGTCACTCCCTCCGGCGATCGAGCGCGACGCGCCCGCCCTGGAGCACGAGCACCACGCGCCGGACGGCACGGACGTCGGCCAGGGGATCGCCCTCGAGCGCTACGAGGTCCGCGACACAGCCCGCCGCGATGCGCCCGAGGTCGTCGCGGCCGAGCACGCGGGCCGCGTCGAGCGTCGCGGCGCGCAGGGCGGCGGCGGGCGAGCCCAGGACTTCGGCCAGGAGCTCGATCTCACGCGCGTTGTCGCCGTGGGCGAAGACGCCCGCGTCGGAGCCGCAGGCGATGGCGACGCCGAGCTCACGCGCCTCGCGCAGCGTCGCGGAGCCGAGCGTGACTCGTTCGGGCGCCGGGCTCTTGCCGTCCCAGCCGGCGTAGCGCGCGACTGCCTCACTGGCGGCGAGCGTCGGCACGAGCACGACGCTGCGCTCCTTCATGAGCGTGAGCGTCTCGCCCGAGATCTCGGTGCCGTGCTCGATCGTCTTCACGCCGGCCAGCGCTGCACGGCGCGCGCCCTCGTCGGTGGTGGCGTGCGCGGCCACGGGCTTCCCGGCGCTCGTCGCCTCGTCGACCATCGCCTGCATCTCCTCGAGCGAGAAGGTCGGCGTCGATGGCTCGCCGCTCGCGCGCCGGTAGTCGGCGTAGAACTTGATCCAGTCCGCGCCCGCCGCGAGCTGCTGGCGCACGGCCACGCGCACGCCGTCCACGCCGTCGGCTTCCTGCGCGCCCTTCGGCATCTCCCAGCGCGGATCGAAGCCGGCCGGGCCGTAGCAGCCGGTGGCGACGATCGCGCGCGTCGCCGTGAGGACGCGCGGGCCGGCGATCATCCCGCGCTCGATCGCGTCGCGCAGCGCCACGTCGGCGAAACCCGCGCCCTCCGTGCCGAGCTCGCGGATCGTGGTGAAGCCCGCCTCGAGCGTGGCGCGCGCCTGCACCACGGCGCGGATCGTGCGCAGCTCGAGCGACTCCTTCAGCACCTGCTCGTCCCACTTCGTCTCGTCGTAAGGGTGCAGCAGGAGGTGCGTGTGCAGGTCGATCAGGCCCGGGACGAGGTAGAGTCCGCCGAGGTCGAGCTCCTCTGCGTCGCGCACGCGCTCGCCCGCCAGCGCCGGTTCGACGGCGACGATCTTTCCATCGCGCACGTACACGTCCGCGCGCAGCCACGCGCCGCCCTCGGGCGCGAGCACCTGGGCGCCGCGCAGGAGCAGCGGCCGGGACGGTTGCGGGAGCTGCGCTAGCGCAACGGCGAGCGCGATCGAGAGCAACATGGGGAGCACGAGGGGCGAAGCTTACGCCCCACCGCCCCCGGACGACCCCCGCAGCCCGTCCGAGCCCGCCTGCCTCGACCTGAAAGAGCTTTCCTAGGTAGGATCGGATGGGGGCCCTTGCGTCCCCAGGCCACCAAAGGAGGCACCAAGTGTCCCCGTCGTTCCTGTACTCGCTTCGTCGGTCCTCGCTTCGTCGTAGGAAGAAATGGGCCGTTCTGCCGGCACTCGTCGGCGCGCTCGCGCCGCTCGCAGATGCACAAGGCCCGCGCCTCCCCCACGGCCGGCCCACGCGCCCGCCGCGCGTCTTCCACGTCCCCTCCGAGTCCCCCACCATCCAGCGCGCGATCGAGCGCGCGCTCGATGGCGATGTCGTGCTCGTCGCGCCGGGGACGTACCGCGAGCGGATCGACTTCCTCGGGAAGGCGATCGAGGTCATCGGCACCGAGGGTCCGACGCGCACGACGCTGCGCGCTCCGCCCTCGAGCGCGGTCGTCCTGTTCTGGAACGGCGAGGGTCCGGACTCGCGCTTGATGGGCTTCACGATCACCGGCGGCTTCGGCTCCGAGGGCGGAGGGGGCGCCGTGAGCTGCTCCAACTACGGTCCGGTCGCGAGCCCTTACCTTTCCGACTGCATCCTCGAGCGCAACTCCAGCGACTTCCTCGAAGGCCCCCTCGGCGCGGCCGGGCTCCAGGGCAACGCGACGCTCGAGCGCTGCATCCTGCGCCAGAACAACGCCTTCGCCTTCGACGGCGGAGCGGTGGCGGGCACCCTCACGATGCTGCAGTGCGTCGTCGAGGACAACTGGGCCTGCGATGGCGGCGGAGGCATGCGCCTCCACCCCGGCTCGTTCGTGCAGGAGTGCCTGATCCGGCGCAACAGCAGCGGACCGTGCGGCTATCACGGTCAGGTCTACGCCGCGTTCGGCGGCGGGATCCAGGCGCCGGTCGGGCCGGTCGAGATCGTCGGCAGCGTGCTGCAGGACAACTGGGTCGACGAGGTCCCCGAGGCGGGCATACCCGATGCGTGCTTCCTCTTCAACTTCGGCGGCGGGCTCAGCGCCGGCGCCGGCGTGACGCTGCGGCGCTGCACGCTCGTGGGCAACAACGTCCTGAACTGCGCGCAGGTGGGCGGGATCCACGGCAGCCCGACGCTGGTCGACTCGATCGTGAGCGGCAACGAGGACGCGCCCGGTTTCTATGCCGCGCAGAGCTCCTTCCGCTTCTCGAACGTGCAGGGCGGAGCCGCGGGCGTGGGCTGCTTCGACGCCGCCCCCCTGTTCGTGGATCCGAGCGCCGGCGACCTGCGCCTGCACGCGGGTTCGCCCTGCATCGACGCGGGCGATCCGGCGAGCGCGCTCGATCCGGATGGCACGCGCGCGGACCTCGGCGCATTGCACCACTCGTCGGCGCGTGTACCGCTCACCGTCGCCTGGCACGAGAGCGCGCGCCTGCAGCCGTCGGATCCGACGCTCGCCCAGGGCTTCGGGACTTCCGCGGCCATCGAGGGCGACACGGCGCTGATCGGCGCGATCGGCTACGGCGGTCCGGATGCGGCCTTCGTCTTCCGGCGCGCGGCGGGAGCCTGGAGTGAGGTCGCGCACCTCTCGCAGAGCGATCCAGAGGTCGGAGACGGCTTCGGCACCGCCGTGGCGCTCGACTCGAACGTGGCCGTCGTCGGCGCGCCGGGCCACCAGGTGAGCGGCGGCCTCAGAGGCGCAGTCTATGTGTACGAGCGTGCCTCGCACGACGCTCCGTTCCTCCAGACGCTGCGCCTCCTCCCGGAGATACCGTTCGAAGGCTTCGGCGCCTCGGTCGCCCTTGATTCGGGCTACCTGGTCGTGGGCGCGACCAGGGGCTTCGGCGACAACGGAAGCGCATTCGTGTTCCAGCGTCGAGCACGCGGCAAGTGGATCCAGGTGGCGCAGTTCTCGCCGCCGCGCTATTTCCCCGACTCGTTCGAGCTGGGGTTCGGCGGCGCCGTGGCCATCTCGGGCACGACGATCGTGGTGGGCGCGCCCAGCTTCCAGACCGATTCCGAGGCTCCGGGCGGCGCCTTCGTCTACGAACGCGCGGGCGCCACGCCCTGGTCCTGGGTACGGTCTGCCGCCCTCCTTCCGGGCGACACGCTCGGGCTCGGGAAGTTCGGCTCGTCCGTGGCGATCTCCGGCGACGCGCTGCTGGTCGGCTCGGACTTCGGCGTCTTCGCCTACGAGCGCCGCGGTCCCGGCCTCCCGTGGACTCGCGCGACGCGCATCGGGCCGTACGAGCCCACGCGGGTGTTCCTGCAGGGCAACCGTGCCTGGTTGGCGCGCGGGAGCGAGATCCGCGAGTTCCTCCAGCCCAGCGCGGGCGCAACCTGGAGCGAGGTGGCGCGCTTCCTCTCCGGTGCGGGCGGCGCGCTGGCGGCCGACCAGGGCACGCTGTTCGTCGGCGCGCCATTCGAGGACCAGGGCGTCGGCGCGTGCCACGTGCTCACGCGCGGCGTGCAGCTCGACACCCTGGGTCCCGATCAGGCGGCCGACGAAGAAGAGGTCGTGCTGCACGGCCTCGAGCTCGACTCGGTCACCGCGGTGCGCGTGGCAGGTGTGGAGGAGCCCATCCTGCGCCAGAGTGCGACCGAGCTCGTGCTCCGCCCGGCGCGGCGCGACCCCGGCTTCGCGGATCTCGAGCTCGTGGCACCGCTGGGCACGCTCACCCTCCCAGGCGGCTTCGAATCCCTGCCCTCGCTGCAGGTGAGGCCCGGCGCTCCTGGGGGCACGACCGAGGTCGAGCTCGCGAACGGGACGAGCGGCGCCTACATGCTCCTGATCAGCCTCGACCTCCGCACCCAGCCACTGCAGTTCTTCGACCCGCCTACCTGGTACGGACTCTGGCTCGACATGCTGCCCGGTCGCTCCGGCCGCCTGGCCGTGAATGCCTTCGATGCGAGCGGGCGCGCCGGGTTCGCCTACTCCGTTCCGGACCTCCCCGCCCTCGCCGGACTCTCCATCCACCTCCAGGCCCTGTGCCAGCGCGGTCTGTTCGGCCTACGGCGCTACTCGTTCACGAATCTCGTCAGCCTGACGCTGTAGGTCGAGTCCATTCGCGCCGATATCATCCGGCGAGATGACGCCCGAAGAGTTCCGCCGCTTTGGTCACGAGCTGATCGACTGGGTCGCGGACTACCGCGCGACCGTGGAGGCGCGCCCGGTGCACCCGCGCATCGAGCCGGGCTCGTTGCGCGCACAGCTCCCTGGTGAGCCGCCGAGCGAGCCGCAGCCGTTCGGCGAGATCATGAAGGACGTGGAGCGCCTGATCCTGCCGGCGCTCGCGCACTGGCAGCACCCGCGCTTCTTCGGCTACTTCCCCTCGAACGGCGAGCTCTCCTCGGTGCTGGGCGACTACCTCTCGACCGGCCTGGGCGTGCTCGGGCTGAACTGGCAGGCCTCGCCGGCCCTGACCGAGCTCGAGGAGGTCGCCACCGACTGGCTGCGACGCATGCTCGGGCTCGCGGATACGTGGCAGGGCGTGCTGCAGGACACGGCCTCGACCTCGACGCTGGTGGCTCTGATCTCGGCCCGCGAGCGCGCTTCGGACTTCGCCATGGCGCGCGGCGGCCTGCAGACCGGCGGCAAACCGCAGGTCGTGTACTGCTCCGAGCAGGCCCACAGCTCGGTCGACAAGGCCGCGCTCCTGGCCGGCTTCGGGCGCGCGTTCGTGCGCAAGATCGAGGTCGACCAGTACTACTCCATGCGGCCCGAGAGCCTGTCCGTGGCGATCGAGTCCGACCTGGCCCAGGGGCGCGTGCCCTGCGCGGTGGTGGCGACCACGGGCACGACCACGACCACGGCGCTCGATCCGATCGAGCGCATCGCCGGGCTCACGCGCCGGCATCGCATGTGGCTGCACGTCGACGCCGCGATGGCGGGCTCGGCCATGATCCTGCCGGAGTGCCGCTGGATGTGGCAGGGCATCGAGGGCGCGGATTCCATGGTGGTCAACCCGCACAAGTGGCTGGGCGCGGCCTTCGACTGCTCGGCCTACTTCGTCAAGGATCCCGAGCTGCTCGTGCGCGTGATGAGCACGAACCCGAGCTACCTGTGGACCAAGGTCGACGCCAAGGTGAAGAACTTCCGCGACTGGGGCATCCCGCTCGGACGGCGTTTCCGCGCCCTGAAGCTGTGGTGCCTGATCCGCGAGCAGGGCGTCAGCGGACTGCAGACGCGCCTGCGGCGCGACCTCGACAACGCCGGCTGGCTGTCGCGCGAGATCGGGCAAGCAGACAACTGGCGCGTGCTCGCGCCGGTGCCGCTGCAGACCCTGTGCGTGCGCCACGAGCCGCCCGGCGTCACCGCCACGGCGCTCGATTCGCACACCCTGGCCTGGTGCGAGGCGATCAACCGTTCGGGCGAGGCCTGGCTCACCCCGGCCGTGCTCGACGGCCGCTGGATGGTGCGCGTGTCGATCGGCGCGCTCGGCACCGAGAAGAAGCACGTGGAAGCCCTGTGGGCCGCGATGCGGCGCGCGGCGGCGTCGTCCGACGCCAGCGCTACGCCGCGAACGAAGCCCGCTCCGGCAACCTGAGGAGCCCCGCGCGGGCGCAAGCGCGATTCACAGGCCCGCGCGGGCCTTCTTGCGCCCGAGCTGGAGCACGAGCGCGTCGGGATCGACGACGAGCTCCTCGGGCTCGAACGAGCACTGGATCTCGAGCGTGCTCTCCTCGCCCGCGCCCAGCACCAGGAGCGCGCGAGCGTCTCGGTACTCCGGTGACGGCGCGCCTCCTGCGACCTCACCCTGGACGGCCGCCGTCGGCGCGGCCTGCCCGCTCTCGGGGAAGCGCTCGCCGCGCGCCGCCGCGACCTCGACCGGCATCCTGCCGGTGCCCTTGTTTCGCAGCGTGGCCGTCACGCGCCAGCCGCCATCCGTGAGCGCAACCTTCTGCGCGTCGCGGAGCTCGTACTCGGGCACGACCACCTCGAAGAACCACTGCTGCGTGAAGGCGTCGTAGGCGGCGGGCTCGGCCGCGAAGTCGCGCATGTAGGCCACGAAGTCCTGCAGCACCGGGTGATCGGGGTTGCCTTCGTAGTGCTCGAGGAACGAACGGTAGCCCGCGAGCCCGCGCTCGCGGCCGAGGTGGTTCAGCACCATCCAGAACACCCACCCGCCCTTGTCGTACGTTACGGTCGCGTCCCCCTCGCGCGAGCCGTCGATCTTGACCAGCGGGCGCTCGGAATCCGCCTGACGGTTCTCGGCGTAGCTCGTCTCGATCCCCGTGCAGAAGCCGAGGCGCGGGCCGAGCCCCTTCACTTGCTCGAACAGGAGGATCGTCGCGAAGTGCGCGGCGCCCTCGGAGAGCAAGTCGCCGCCCGGGCCCTTGCCGGGCACGAGGCGGTTGCCCCACCACTGGTGCGCGGCCTCGTGCGCCGTCACGAGGAAGGGCGCGTCGGCGTCGTCACGCGCCGAGGTGAGGAACCCGATGGTCTCGGAGAAGGTGATGTTGGTCGGGAAACCCTGGGCGTAGTCCGCGTAGCCCGGGAACTCGGAGAGCTTCAGCTCGCTCCAGGGGAAGGGCGAGAACCACTCGCCGTACCAGTGTCGCGCGGCCGAGAGCGCCGCGCTCATGGCGGGGACGTTGTAGGCGTGTTCGGGCGAGTGATAGATGACCGTGCCCTCGCCGCGTGCCTCGCTCCAGCGTCCGGCAACGACGTTGAAGAAGAGCACGGGCTTGTCCGTCTCCCAGCACACGCTGCGCACGCCGTCGGCGACCTCGTCGCTCGTCTTGACCCCGACCGAGTTGTAGGTGTAGTCGGCAGGCCCGCGCACGCTGACCTTCACGGGGTAGGGCACGTCCACGCCGAAGCCCGAGCGCGTCACGCCGAGGTAGAAGTCGTCGGGGTAGTCCTTCGGCTCGTAGCGGTTGTCCTCGATCCCCGCGTCTTCGACGAAGCCCACCACGGGCACGAAGCTCGGCGTGAAGCTCGTGAGCACGACTCCGCCAGGCAGGACGAACTCGCCCGCGCCCGGCCCGTTCTTCGAGATGCCGTCCGGGAGGAAGCCCTCGAAGGAGAACG
>JANOGB010000620.1:0-14944 GCA_031413955.1 Planctomycetota bacterium
CGCGCGCCTGGCTGCGCCGGACCGTGTGGCGCCTTTCGAGCTCGACTGCACGGCGCCACGGGCCGGCCAAACCTCGCTCCCGCGCACGGCGGGGCCCCGACGAGCGAGCACCACACCCACTCGCCAACCTCCTCCCCTCCATGACCTCGACCCACACAACTTCCTGAAGCCCCCCCTTTCTTCCGACCGTCCGGCAGGCGGACCTGCGAAAAGAGTCCGACCCGTCGACCGTTCCGCGGAGTCGTGGTCTACTCCGCTCTGCGCCCCCGCCGGCAGGGGGCTCTTTGGGTCTTCCCGCAGGAACATGTTCCACCACGGCATCGGGTCCGGACTCGCCATCCTGGTCCTCGTGGCCAGCACGGTCCACTCCCAGAGTCGGGTGACCCCACTCCGCTCGGTTCCGGTCGACTACGTTCCGCCCTTGGTCATCGGGAACTTCCCCAACGTGCTGGTTCCGCCCGGGAACCCGATGACGCCCGCGAAGATCCTGCTGGGGAAGGCGCTCTTCTTCGAGGAACAGCTCTCCTCCGACGACACCATGGCCTGTGCCACGTGTCACCTGCCGGAGGCGGGCGGCGGCGATCCGCGCGCGGGGGTCAGCGCCCGCGCGCCGGGGAACGACGGACTCATGCGCACGCCCGACGACGAGTTCGGCTCGTTCGGCGTGGTGCCGCAGGACAGCTCCGGCAACTTCGAGGACCATCCGGCCTTCGGTGTCGGCCGCCAGGTGACCGGGCGCGGCTCGCCGACGGTGATCGCGGCGGCCTTTTTCAACACCCAGTTCTGGGACGCGCGCGCCGGGCCCGTCTTCGAGGACCTGGGCGGGAACGTGGTGCTCCCGAGATTCGCCTCCCTCGAGACCCAGGCCGTGGCGCCCCCGCTCTCCGCGGTGGAGATGGGCAATGCACAGCGCGACTGGGCCGATATCCTCGCCAAGCTCACGCGCGTGCGCCCACTCGCGCTGGCCTCCGACCTGCCGGCCGCGCTGGAGCAGTTCCTCGGCGACAGCGCGACCTACGGACCGCTCTTCGAGCAAGTCTTCGGCGACGGCACGATCACACGCGAGCGGATCGCCATGGCGATCGCGACCTACGAGCGCACGCTGGTCCCCGATCAGACGCCCTTCGACCTCGGGACGATGACGCCCGAGCAACAACTGGGGCTGGACATCTTCATCCGCTCCAGGTGCCAGGCCTGTCACGCCACGTCGAACGGTCTCTTCAGCAACGGCAGCCTGCAGACGATCAACCTGCCCAATCACGAACGCCGGGTGAAGGTACCGACGCTGCGCAACGTCGGACTGAAGCGGCGCTTCATGAGCAGCGGCCAGTTCCCGAGCCTGGCCATCGTCCTCCAGCACTACCAGCAGATCGGTCGGTTCGTGCCCGCGCCCGGCGAAGTCGGGGCGGTGAGAGACTTCCTGGAGCATGCCCTGACCGATCCGCGCGTGGCGAACCGTCAGCCGCCCTTCGATCGCCCCACGCTGCACAGCGAGCGCGTGCCCCCCGGCTCCAACCTGTTTGGAGCGGCCACCCGCGGGAGCGGGCAGTTCACGCCTGTCATGCTGGCCGATTCGCCCCCGTTCCTGGGCAACCCGGCTTTCCAGATCGGTCTGGGCGAGGCCCTCGGCGGGACGAGGGCGACGCTCCTCTTCTCCACCCGGAAAGCCGATCCTGGCGCGACCATGCTCGGCGTCCCGCTGGCGATCGATCCGCCCTTTCCGCTCTACGAGCGGTTCCTGGTTCCCCCCGCCCTCCCCGGTCAAGGCGTGCGCACCTTCCGCATGTCGCTTCCGACGAGTACCGCCATGCTGGGCCAGAAGTTCTACGCCCAATGGTTCGTACGCGACCCGGGAGCCGCGACCGGCTTCTCCGCCACCCGCGCAGCCGAGTTCGAGATCTTCGCGCGGCCCTGAACAGCGACATGTCCCACTGCTCCCACTGCAACATCGCGTTCGGTCTCGCGAGCCTGATCCTGGCCGGGGGTGCAGTCCATCCGCAGGGTCGGCTGACTCCGCGCTCCGGCGATACCCCCACGCCGCTCGTTCCGCTCGTGATCGGGAGATTCCCGGACGTGCTGGTGCCGCCCGGGAACCCGATGACACCCGAGAAGATCCAGCTCGGGAAGGCGCTCTTCTTCGAGGAACAGCTCTCCTCCGACGACACCATGGCCTGCGCCACGTGTCACCTGCCGGAGGCGGGCGGCGGCGATCCGCGCGCCGGGGTCAGTGCGCGCGCGCCCGGGGACGACGGGCGCATGAACACGCCCGACGACGAGTTCGGTTCGTTCGGCATGGTGCCGCAGGACGGCGCAGGCAACTTCGAGGACCATCCGGCCTTCGGCGTCGGACGCCAGGTGACCGGGCGCGGCTCGCCGACGGTGATCGCGGCGGCCTTTTTCAACACCCAGTTCTGGGACGCGCGCGCAGGGCCCGTCTTCGAGGACCTGGCCGGGAACGTGGTGCTCCCGAGATTCGCCTCGCTCGAGACTCAGGCCGTGGCGCCCCCGCTCTCCGTGGTGGAGATGGGCAACGCGCAGCGCGACTGGGGTGAGATCCTCGCCAAGCTTGAGCGCGTACGCCCGCTCGCGCTGGCCTCCGAACTGCCGGCCGCGCTGGAGCAGTTCCTCGGCGACAGCGCGACCTACGGACCGCTCTTCGAGCAAGTCTTCGGCGACGGCACGATCACGCGCGAGCGGATCGCCATGGCGATCGCGACCTACGAGCGCACCCTGATCCCCGACCAGACGCCCTTCGACCTCGGGACGATGACGCCCGAGCAACGGCGCGGGCTCGACGTGTTCCACCGCAACAGGTGCGATGGCTGTCACAGCTCGTCGAACGGCCTCTTCAGCGACGGCAGCCTGCAGACGATCGAGCTCCCCGGTCACGCTCGCGCCGTGAAGGTGCCGACGTTGCGCAACGTCGGACTGAAGCGGCGCTTCATGAGCAGCGGGCAGTTCCCGGACCTGGCCACGGTCCTCCACCACTACTCGCAAATCGGTCGGATCAACCCCGCGGCCGGCGAGATCCGGGCCGTGATCGTCTTCCTGGAGGAGGCCCTGACCGATCCGCGCGTGGTCAACCGCCAGCCGCCCTTCGATCGCCCCACGCTGCAGAGCGAGCGCGTTCCTCCGGGCTCCAACCAGTTCGGCTCTGCGACCGGCGTGATCGCGTGGATCCCGCCGGCCATGCTGGCCGATACGCCGCCCTTCCTCGGCAACCCCGCTTTCAAGATCGGCCTCGGCCGAGCGTTCGGTGGAGCGGGGGCGGCGCTCGTTTTCTCACGCCGCAGGGCCGACCCGGGTGCGACCCTGCTGGGCGTGCCGCTGGCGATCGATCCACCCTTCGCGTTCTACGCGCCGTTCTTCGTGCCCGAGTCCCAACCGGGCGAGGCCGTGGCGACCTTCCACATGCCGCTGCCGACGAGCGCTGCCCTGTTGGGCCAGAAGTTCTACGCCCAGTGGTTCGTACGCGACCCGCTCGCTCCGGCCGCCTTCTCGGCCACGCGTGGGGCCGAGTTCGAGATCTTCACGCGGCCCTGAGCGCCAACGCGCCGTGGCGCAACGGCGCGGCACCACCGGCGCGGTTGCTCCGCGCCGGCATCGGCTCAGGCGCGCTTGCTCCGCGCAGGCCTCGGCTCACACGAAGTCGAGCGCGGGGTGGGTCCCACCCAGGATGGCCGCCGGCTCGAGCCCGAAGACGTGCCCGATACAGCCTGCGTAGAGCGAGCGGAAGTCGGTCGTGAAGGCGAGGTCGCCGTCCTCGAGCGCGTCCAGCCGCGGGGCCGGGCCGTACAGCCCGCCGCGGACGCGTGCGCCCAAGGCGAGGGCCAGACCGGCGGCGCCGTGGTCGGTGCCGCCGGAGGCGTTCTCCTCGACGCGCCGGCCGAATTCGGAGAAGAGCAGGACGAGCGTCTCGCGACCGGACTCGCTCTGCTGCAGGTCCTGGAAGAAGGCGTCGAGGCCGCGATCGAGCTCGGCCATGAGGCGGTCGTGCCGGCCGCGCTGGTCGCGGTGCGTGTCGAAGCCGTCGAGTTCGAGCGAACAGACGCGCACGCCGAGCTCGGCATGGATCAGGGCCGCGGCGCGGCGCAGGTCCTGGGCCAGGTCGGAGGACGGGTAGCCGACCTTCGGGGTGCGTCGCGCGAGCGCGCCGCGGAGCGTGGCGAGGGAGGCCTCGGTCTCCGCGCGGAGCCTGCACAGCGACGCGACGGTCTCGTTGGCCGCCTGCGCCGGCGATTCCAGCGGCCGGGTCGAGTTCACGGTGTCCACGCGCGCGGGGTCCGTGGCCGCGAGCAGACCGGGCGTGAGGCTCAGCGCCGCGCGCCGCGTGGAGTGCAACGCGAAGGGCAGCCGCGGACCGAAGTGCACGACGGCGTGCGCGGCCGGGTTCTCGAGGCGCTCGACGCAACGCCCGACCCAGCCCGTGTCGAGGTCGCGGCCGCGCGCGTCGGCCGCGTGCCAGATGTCGAGCGAGCGGAAGTGCGAACGGTTAGGTTGCGGATAACCGACACCCTCGAACAGGGCCAGGCGGCCCTGCTCGAAGAGCGCGCGCACGCGCTCGAGCTTCGGGTGCAGGCCGACGCGCTGGTCGAGGCGCAGGACCTCGCTCGCAGCGATGCGCGTGGCGCGGCGCGCGCCGGCGTAGGCATCGTCGTCGAAGGGCACGAGCATCGAGAGCCCGTCGTTCCCGCCCGAGAGCTGGATCAAGACCAGCGTGCGCGCCGGCCCCGGAGTAGGGCGCGCGGCTTCCGAGCGCGAGGCCAGGCCGCCCAGGCCCCACAGGCTGCCCAGCACGAACTCGCGGCGGTCGAGGTGCGCAGTCATGTCAAGATGTCAATCGAGCTGCACTGTTCATTCGAGCTGAGCCTCGGGCAGCGCCAGGATCTCGTGCGCGAGCTCGCGCAAGAGCGGCTCCGCGATCTCGGGCCGCGCGGACCAGGGGTCCGCTCCGAGCTCGTGCTGCGCGCGGGCCGACCCGAGACGCTCCTCCACCTCGGCGGCGAGCGCCTCCGGAACGGGGATGGCCAGTAGCTCGTCGAGCAACGCGTGCGCCAGCTCGCCGTCGCTCGTGGCTCGACGGCACAGGCGCTGCGTGAGATTGACTCGCGGGTAGCGGTCGAGCTTCCCGCGCTCCTTCTCGGCGGCACGCGCTTTTCGGCGCGCGCTTTCCGCCTCGGCCATCGGCTCCGCTTCCTCGTCCACCACGGCCCGGGCCGCGCGCGACTCGCCGAACACCTCGCGCCGGCTCACCTGGCCGAGCAGCAGGCCGGCGAACTGACCGCGCAAGATCAGGCTGGCACCCGTGGCCCAGGCGAGGCCGCCCTCCCAGCCGCGCACGCTGGGCGGGAAGAAGAGCTCTTGCCCGAGCAGTTTCGCGCCCTTCAGCAAGACCTGCGGATCCGGCGCCATTCCCAGGCGGCGTGCGCTACCGACGAGGTAGTCGAGGGGACTCGAGATGCGGCGTGAGCAGACGCGTTCGGAATAGAACTCCGGGTCGAGGAAGAGGCGCCGGAGGAACGAATCGATGCGGTAGCCGGAGCCGCGCAGCTCCGCAGCGTAGCGCTCCAGGCGCTCCGGCTCCGGCTCCAGACCCTCGAAATGGGCGAGCAGCGCCCCCGCGAGGTGCCGTGCGCAGGCCGCCTGCCGCAGCAGGATCTCGAGCACGTCATCGCCGTCGAGGCGGCCCGCCACGCCGAGCACGCGCTTCGTGCCGTCGTCGTGGCGCTTCTCGTCGAAGTGGAAGCGTCCGTTGACCTGGCCCCAGCCGGTGAAGGCGCGCGCGACCTCGCGCACGTCCTCCTCCCGGTAGTTCCCCTCGCCCAGCGTGTAGAGCTCCAGCAGCTCGCGCGCGAAGTTCTCGTTGGGATGGCTCTTCTTGCTGGAAGCGTTGTCCAGGTACACGAGCATCGCCGGATCGCGTGCGACGCCGTGCAGGAGCTCGCGGAAGCTGCCCAGCGCATGCCGGCGAAAGAGCTGGTTCTGCTGGATCATCTCGTAGGAGCTCTTCACGACCTCCATCGAGCTCGTGAAGTGCCCGTGCCAGAAGAGCGCCATGCGCTCGCGCAGCGGCTCGTCGCCCGCCAGCATGCGCCCAACCCACCAGGCCAGGAAATCGTCCGCCTGCCCGTTGTCGTCCTGACGCAGCTCGTCCATGCGCTTGTCGCGCTCCTCTGCCGACAGGGTGCGCATGTACTTGCCGAGGTCGCCGTCGGCGCGTTTGCGGGCGTAGAAGGGCTCCTCGAGCCAGCCTTCGACGCGCAGGAGCTCGGCGACCTGAGCCTCGGGACCGAGCGCCAGCGCGCGCTCGAGCGTGGCCGAGTTGGCGCCGAAGCCGGCGCGGTTCCACAGGTGCTCGGCGCGCGCCGCGTCCCAGGCGAGCGCAGGCGGCGCCTCCTGCGCGGCTGGGAGCACGCTAGCGAGTACCAGAGCGATGGTGCACGTGCCGAGCATCGACTCCATTCTAACTCCGCTTCGCCTGCCGGGTTCCGGAGCGCGCAGAGCGCTACTCGCTACCATTCCGCCCTCTCGCCCTTCCCGCAAGCCCACCATGAGCGCTCCCCGTGATCTCGGCGCCTTCCTGCGCCTCCTGACGCGTGAGAACGAGCTCGTGGAGGTCACCTGCGAGGTCGACCCGGACCTGGAACTGGCCGAGATCCACCGGCGCGTGATCGCCGCCGGCGGCCCGGCGCTCCTCTTCCGGCGCGTCAAGGGCGCCGACCACCCCGTGGTCACGAACCTGTTCGGCACGCAGAAACGCGTCGAGCTCGCCTTCGGGCCCGAGCCGGAGCGGATCCTGGCCGAGATCGCACGCCTGCCCCAGGAGCTCGTGCCGCCGACGCCCGGGAAGCTGTGGAAGAAGCGCGCGCTCTTCTGGCGCCTCGCCCGGATCGGCGCGCGCGAACGCGGCGCGGGGCCGGTGAGCGAGGTGATCGAGAGCCCGCGCCTCACGCGCCTTTCCGCCACGAAGTCCTGGGCCCGCGACGGCGGGCGCTTCTTCACCCTGCCCCTGGTCGCGACGCGTCACCCCGAGACGCACGTCCCGAACCTCGGCCTGTACCGCGTGCAGGTCTTCGACGACGCGACCACGGGCCTGCACATGCAGATCGGAAAAGGCGGCGGTTTCCACCTGGCTGCCGCCGAGGCGCGCGGTGAGGCGCTGCCCGTCGTGATCCACCTCGGTGGTCCGCCCGCGCTGATCCTGAGCGCGATCGCGCCGTTGCCGGAGAACGTGCCCGAAGGCCTGGTGGCGAGCCTGGTGCTGGGCGAACGCCTGCGCCTCGTGCGCAACACGCACAACGCGCTGCCGCTCTTCGCCGACGCCGAGGTCGCGCTCGTCGGCGAGCTGCGCCCGGGCGAGCGCCGCCCGGAGGGCCCCTTCGGCGATCACTACGGGTACTACTCGGAGACCCACGACTACCCGGTCTTCCGCTGCCAGGCCGTGTACCGGCGGCGCGCGCCGGTGATCCCGGCCACGGTGGTCGGAAAGCCGCGCCAGGAGGACTTCTTCCTGGGCGATTATCTCCAGCAGCTCCTCGCGCCGCTCTTCCCGCTGGCCATGCCGAGCGTGCGCGCGCTGTGGAGCTACGGCGAGACGGGCTACCACTCGCTGGCCGCCGCGGTCGTGCACGAACGCTACAAGCGCGAGGCCATGGCGGCGGCTTTTCGCATCCTGGGCGAGGGCCAGCTCTCGCTCACCAAGTTCCTGCTGGCCGTGGACCGGCCGCTCGACCTGCGGGACTTCCGCGCGGTCCTCACGCACGTCCTCGAGCGCGCCGATTTCCGCACGGACCTGTTCCTGTTCTCGAACCTCTCGATGGACTCGCTCGACTACGCCGGCCCGCGCATCAACGAGGGCGGCAAGGGCGTGCTGCTCGGTCTCGGCGCGCCGATCCGCACGCTCCCGCGCGAGTTCAGCGGCGCGCCGCGGCCGCCGGTCCGCGCCGTACGCGTCTTCTCGCCCGGGTGTCTCGTGCTCGAGGGGCCAGCCTTCGCCGATGGGAACCGGGACGCATCTGCGAGCGCGCGCCGGGACGCCGCCGCGCTGGCGGGCGACCCGGCCTTCGCCGCCTGGCCGCTGCTCGTCCTCACCGACGACGCCGCGCGCGCGACGCAGAGCACGATCCACTTCCTGTGGACGACCTTCACGCGCTTCGACCCCGGCCGCGACATCCATGCCAGGGCGCTCGAGCTCGTGCACTCCCATGCCAGCTTCACCCCGCCAATCCTGATCGACGCGCGCCGCAAGCCCGGTTATCCGGAGGAGCTCTTCTCTGACCCGGACACCGCCCGGACCGTCGAGCGCCGCTGGCGCGAGTACTTTCCATCCGGCGGGATCGAGATGGGGTCATCCGACGGCCCACACCTGGACTGAAAGTCGCGGTCACGCCGGGCCGAGTCCAGCGTAGGCGGCCCCGGCTGGGGGAGTCCCCCGGGTGGCCTCAGGGGCGTCCTTGTCAGACGCCCGCATTCTCCTCCTCGATCCACCGGTGGGAGCCCCCAGCCTTTTTCGAGCGCACGGCCCGCTCACCCGGGAGCGCCGGGCTCCAGCCCGGCATCTGGTTCTCCTTCCCTTCTTTCCTACGCTCCGAACCAGAAGCGGAAGCCGAAGCCGGGCTGGAGCCCGGCGCTCCCAGGTGAGTTCAGTCGCCCTGGCTCTCCAGCGCCAGCCCGAGGAGCTCCTCGCACAGGACCCCGAGCGGCTTCCCCAGCGCGGCGTACTCGCTGGTGTTGACCTGCACGGCGACCGCGATGCGCTGCTCGGGCCAGTAGCGCATCTCGGTCAGGAACCCCGGAAAGAAGCCGGCGTGACCCCAACACGTGCCGTGCTTCGAGGGCCAGAGCTCGCAGCCGAGGCCATAGCGCATGCCCTTCCCGAGCTCCGGCGCAGCCAGCCCCGTGACCATCAACGCGCGCGTCTCCGCCTCCAGCACTTCGCCGGCAAAGAGGGCTCGCGCCCAGCGCGCGAGGTCGCCGCCGCTGGTCACGAAGCCGCCGCCGGCCCATTCGAACTGCGGGTTCAGGATGAAGCGTCCGTCGGCGCCGAGCATCTCGTCGGGGACGCCGAAGGGGTTCTCCTGGCCCGCGTAGCCATTGACCAGACCCGGTAGCGTGCGTCCATCCTGGGGGCGAATCGTGGCGAGGGCGAGCGGATCGAGAAAGCGCCGCTGGACCTCGGAGTAGAGCGGCTGCCCGGTCACGCGCTCGACGATCATCCCGAGCACGATGAAGTTCGTGTCCGAGTAGGCGAAGGCGCTCCCGGCCGGGAACAGCGGCTCGCGGTCGAGGAGGATGCCCACGAGCTCGGCGGGCTTCCATTCGCGGTCCGGGTTCGCGATCACCGCGCCCATGAACTCGGGCAGGAACTCGTGGCGCTCGAGACCGCTCCTGTGCTGCAGGAGCAGCTCGACCGTGAGCTCACCGGCGTTGGGAAAGCGCGCGAACCACGGCTCCGCGCCCAGGATGTCGCCAGCGTAGTCCTGGAGCCGGAGTTTTCCCTCCTGGACGAGCTGCAGCACCGTCGCCGCCACGAAGGTCTTGCCCGTGCTGCCCGCGCAGAATCGGCTCGTGGGCGTGACCGGAGTCTTCTTGGCGCGGTCGACCAGACCCGCGGCGAGAGCCAGGGCGCGACCATCCTCCAGCACGATCCCGGCCGAGAGCGCGGGCGGGCGACCGTCCTCGACGTAGGCGGCGAGGTGGGCCTGCAGCCGGGCTTCCAGACTCGGCCGAGCCTCGATCGCCGCCCTCGGACTCTGGAAGAGGAGGAGAAGCGCGGCGAGGAGCATGGGCCCAGGATGTCACGCTCCGCCTCACGCCCGCCAGGGGAGCGGCACCGCGGCCGTGCAAGAGTTGGCACAGGCAAGTCCGCGAGCTCACGGTGGCCAGGGAAGGACGGAGAATCCGGCCACGAGAGTCCGGGCGGTGCACTGGCTTCGTACCGTGCTCGCGCGCACGCCGTCCCATCTCGAATCCGGAACCCGCCCATGCCTCGCCTTCCCTCCTTGCCCGCGCGCCTCCTGCTGTGGATCCTCGCCGCTTGCGGGCTGACCCTGACCCCGCTCGCCGCTCGGCAAGCCCCCGCGCCGGCCTTCGACCATGGGCACGCGGCCTGGACCGAGGTGCTACGCGCCTGTGTGCGCGACGGAGGTTTCGACTACGCGAAGCTGAAGCAGGACCGGACGAAGCTCGACGCCTACCTCGCCGTGCTGCGCTCGGTCACACCCCCGGAGCTCGCCGGCTGGAGCGAGAAGCAGCGCTTCGCCTTCTGGATCAACACCTACAACGCGCACTGCATCCAGAAGGTGATCGACAACTACCCGCTGAAGAGCATCCGCAAGCTCGACGGCGCCTTCGGGATCAACACCGTGTTCGACAAGGGCTTCATCCCCATGAGGGCGCACCACCCCGACAAGAAGAACGAGGACCTGGCGCTCAACGACATCGAGCACAAGATCCTGCGCAAGCAGTTCAAGGACGCACGCCTGCACGCCGCCGTCAACTGCGCCTCGAAGAGCTGCCCGCCACTGCGCAACGAGGCCTTCACCGCCGACAAGCTCGACGCCCAGCTCGAGGAGCAGATGCGCGTCTTCGTCGACGACCCCGCGCGCAACAAGATCGACCCGGCCAAGAAGGAGCTCGAGCTCTCCGAAATCTTCAAGTGGTTCGCGGAAGACTTCGAGCGCGACGCCAAGTCGGTCAAGGAGTACCTCGTGCGCTTCGCCCAGCCCGAAAAGGCCGAGTACATCCGCGGCGCGAAGACCCGCTACCTCGACTACGACTGGGACCTGAACGACGTGCCGAAAAGGTAGAAGGCCCTAGGAGCTCGAGCTCCGCGGTCCCCTGGGCGTCCAGGAAGTGCGTGATTGACCACGCCGGCCTACGCTGGAAGCCCCATGAACCTCGCCGCCTTCCTCTTCACGTTCTCGTCAATCCAGGAGCGCTCCGCTGCCGGAGGCGCGCCCACGCTCGAGCACGTGCGCGTGATCCCGACCGCCGCGCCTGGTGCCGAGATCATCAGCGTGCAAGCGAGCACTCGCCGCGCTGTCCTGACCCACAGCCAGGCGGGCCAGATCGAGCTCTTCGACCTCACCGATCCGGCCGCGCCGCGCTCCGTGCGCGTCTTCGACCTCGGGCTCGAGAAGGGCGAGGAGATCACCTCGGTCGCGCTGCCGCCGAGCGGCGAGTGGTTCCTGGTCGCGGTCAAGGCCGGGCCGCAGCTCAAGCCCGGGCGCGCGCTCGCGCACTCGCTCGCCGACGGCAAGCGCCTGGCGAGCTTCCCCTGCGGGGTCGGCCCCGACTGCATCACGATCGCGCCGAGCGGGACGCGCGCGCTGGTCGCGAACGAGGCCGAGGGCTTCGACTCGGTGGCGAACCGTCTCGTCACCGCGCCGGGCAGCTTGACGCTCATCCAGATCGCGGGCGAGCTCGCGAGCTCGAAGGTCACCCAGTTCGTCCTCGAGCTGGCCCCCAGCGGACCGACCGACGGCCGCACGCTCGAGCGCAGCATCGACGACGAGACCAAGGAGATCGACCTCCTGAGCCTGCCCGAGTACCTCGAGCCCGAGGTGGTCGCGTTCCTGCCCGGCGAGGCGCGCGCCCTGGTCACCCTCCAGGAGTGGAACCTGGTGGCCTACTTCGACCTCGAGGCCGGCAAGCTCGAACGCTACCTCTGGCTCGGCACCACGACCCACGCGGCCGACCTGGTCTCCGACGATCGCTACGACGAGCGCAACACCCTGCTCGCGCGGCGCGAACCCGATGGCCTGGCGGTGACTCCGGACGGGCGCCTCTTCGTCACCGCCGACGAGGGCGACACGGGCCCGAACGTCGAGAAGACGCCGCCGGGCAAGCCGGCCGGCGGCGGGCGCACGCTGAGCGTCTTCGACCTCCAGAGCGGCGAGTTCCTGGGCGACACGGGGCCCGAGCTCGATCGCCTGGCCGCCAAGGCCGGCCTGTACCCGGACAAGCGCAGCATGAAGCGCGGCTCGGAGCCCGAGATGGTGCTCGCCTTCGAGCGCGGCGGGAAGAGCTACGCCGCCGTGACGCTGGAGCGCGCCGGAGCCCTGGCCCTGGTCGATCTCTCCGACCCGAAGAAGCCGACCGTGCTGGCCGTGGCTCCCTCCGGTGCCGACCACCTGAAGGACGAGCCCGAAGGCCTCGCACTTTTCCGTGACCCGTCCGGAGGCCACGACTACTTCTACGTGGCCAACGAGGGCACGGGCACGCTCGGCGTGCTGCGCGTCCCGCGCTGAGCCACGGACGAATCGGCACTCCAAGCCATTCGGGGGTCCGTGGAGCGGGTCACCCTCTCCGGGGTGAAGAGGGTGGCCCGCTCCCTCTCGTGCCCGTGGTTTTCGGCGGATGCCGTGCAACCCCGCCGATCCCCGACCGGTCTTCGGACCGTGAGTCGAAAGAAGATCGGCCGGTACCTGCTGACAGACCACGCCGCGTTCGAAATGGAAAGGCGCGGCCTGACCGAGGAACTCCTGGCGGGGATTCTCGAGGCCCCGGATCAACGAATCCAGGTTCGCCCTGGCCGATCGATCCTCCAATCCCGCGCCAAGTTCGGCTCCAGTCTCGTCTACCTCGTTAGAATCGTCGTGGACGTCGATCGCGCTCCTCCGGAGATCGTGACGGCGTACCGGACCAGCAGGATCCTGAAGTACTGGAAGCGCAGCCCGTGAAAGTCAACTACGACCGCCAGACCGACACGCTCAGCGTGATCCTGCGCGAGGGCGTGCCCGTCGCAGTGAGCGACGACGAGCGCCCGGGGGTGATCCTCGACTTCGACGAAGAGGGCAACCTGGTGTCGCTGGAGATCCTGGATGCCTCGACCCGGGTGACCGACGCCCGGCGGGTCGAGTACGAGCTCTCGAACTGAGGGGGTGACAACAATGCCCTTGGCATTGTTGTTCACGCTCGAGGGATCGGCCTGCGCGCGATCTTCGCGCGCCTTCAGACTCTGAGCCCCGCTCGGCTCAGCCGTTGCGGAACGCGTAGAAGTCCGGCTCGCGCGGCGCCGGGTTGGCGGCGGGCTGGATCTGGAAGGTGCGCACGGTCCAGAGGTCCTCGAACACGCGGTAGGCAAGCGCGGTCTTGTCGAGGTATTCGACGCCCGAGCTGCCGCCCGTGCCGACGCGGCGACCGATGACCCGCTCGACCATGCGCGCGTGGCGCTGGCGGAAGACGAGCTGGCTCTGCTCGAGCTCCACCAGGCCGTTCAGGACCTCGCGCGGCCAGGCCAGGAGTGGGAGCTCGGGGTTCTGCATGATGAACAGCGCGGCGGCGCGGATGCGCGCGCGGCGCGGACCGCCCTCGGCCGCGGCAGGATGGAGGAACGCGGAGAGGCGGCGCTTCTCTTCCTCGAAGCGCGCGTTCAGCGTGGCGGTGTCCTCGGGCCGGCGCGCGCGCGCGACGGCCAGGGCTCGCGTGCGGTCGATCTCGGCCGCGTGGGCAGCCTCGTAGGCGGCGACGAAGCGCGCCAGGGCCTGGGCGGCGTCCTTCTTGGCCGGACCGAGTCCGTCGATCGGGGTGCGGTAGAGCCACTCGTCGACCGCGTGCTTCAGGTTCACGCCGCGCTTCTCGGCCAGGACGCGGCGCAGCGCCGGCGACTCGCTGCCGTCGTGGGCGCGCAGGGCCTCGAGGTAGCTCTCGCCCGCCTCCCAGCCGACGCGCTGCGCGTCGTCGAGCCCGAGCACGATCTCGATCTGGCGCATCTGCGCGCTCTGGAAGCCGCTGGCGGGCGTGAGCTTGTCGCGGAACGAGAGGTAGTTGCGCGTCGAGAGCGTCTCGACCACCTCGAAGTGGTCGACGCAGCGGCGGTAGATCGTCACCACGCGCCGCAGGCTGGCGACCGCGTGCGACAGCTCCTGCTCGTGCACCAGCTCCCGGTGGAAGAAGTCCCGCAGGAAGCGCAGCTCGCGCAGGATCAGCTTGAACCACAGCTCGAAGACCTGGTGCACGGTGATGAACAGAACCTCGTCGTTCGAGAGCTCGGCCTCGTCCGCGGCCAGGCCGCTCTGCAGCGCCAGCAGCTCCTCGATGCGGATGTAGTCCCAGTAGTTGGGGGTCGCCTCACC
This sequence comes from Planctomycetota bacterium, assembly GCA_031413955.1. Classification (GTDB taxonomy): domain Bacteria; phylum Planctomycetota; class UBA1135; order UBA1135; genus JABFRZ01. Next base: position 14,079 of record JANOGB010000620.1, read on the forward strand.
CGTCGCGCGCGGAGCCTTCGAGGTTTGCTTGGCCATGGCGAACTAGCCTAGCGGGCCGGGTAGAATCCGCGCCCCATGAATTCCGTCGCGACCCCCGTGGCGCTGGAAGAGGTCGAGGCGCTGCTCGAGCGGCCGTTGCTCGAGCTCGTGTTCGAGGCCGCCACCGTCCACCGCCGCCACCACGATCCGCGGTACGTGCAGTGCTCGCAGCTGCTCTCGATCAAGACCGGCGGCTGTCCCGAGGACTGCGGTTATTGCTCGCAGAGCGCGCACCACAAGACGCCGGTCGCGCGCGAGCCGTTGCTGCCGCTCGAGACCGTGCTCGCCAACGCGCGCGCGGCCAAGGCCAGCGGCGCGGATCGCTTCTGCATGGGCGCGGCCTGGCGCGAGGTGCAGGACGGCGCGGAGTTCGAGCGCGTGCTCGAGATGGTGCGCGGGGTAAAGGCGCTCGGCCTCGAGACCTGCGCCACGCTCGGCATGCTGGACGGCGCGCAGGCGCGGAAGCTCGGCGCGGCCGGCCTCGACTACTACAACCACAACCTCGACACGGGCCGCAGCCACTACGCGAAGATCGTGAGCACGCGCGGCTACGACGAGCGCCTGGCGACGCTCGCGCACGTGCGCGCGGCCGGGATCCACGTGTGCTGCGGCGGAATCCTGGGCATGGGCGAGTCGCGCCGCGCGCGGGCCGAGCTGCTGTGTGAGCTCGCCAATCTCGACCCGCAGCCCGAGTCGGTGCCGATCAACACGCTCGTGCCCGTGGCGGGTACTCCGCTGGCCGAGAAGCTGACGCGGGAACCCGAGCACGCGCTCGACTGGACCGAGCTCGTGCGCGCGATCGCGGCCGCGCGCATCCTCATGCCGGA
>JANOGB010000621.1:0-10067 GCA_031413955.1 Planctomycetota bacterium
ACGCGCGACGGCACGCCGCGCGGCTCGAGCGCCGTCAGCGGGCCGCAGTCGATCGTGCTCGGCATCGACGGGCGCCTGTACGTCTGCGCCGAGAAGAGCGACCGGGTCGTGCGCATCGACCCGCACACCCTGCTGCGCATCGACACGTTCGTGGAGGACGATCCCCTGACCCCCGAGGACGAGAACGGCCCGCTGAACGGTCCGACCTCGGCCACCTTCGGACCGGACGGCGCGCTTTACGTGGCCAGTTTCGAGACGGACCAGATCTTGCGCTTCCACGGTCTGACCGGCGCTTACGAGGGCGTGTTCGTCTCCGCCGGCCTGGGTGGCCTCGACGGCCCCGACGCGGGCACCAAGTTCGGGAGCGACGGACTCCTGTACGTGCCGAGCTTCTGGAACGACCGCGTCCTGCGCTACGACGCCCTGGGTGTCTTCGTGGACGAGTTCGTCTCCTTCCGCGAGGGCAGCCTGCGCCAGCCGCGCGACCTGGTCCAGCACGAGGGCGACTGGTACGTGGCCAGCTCCTTCAACAACCGCATCCTGCGCTTCGACGCGCTGGGCAACTATCTCGGCATCTTCGCGAGCGTCACGCAGCCCTACTCGCTGGCCTTCAACCAGCACGACGAGAACCTCTACGTGGTCAGCCTGCAGCTGAACTCCGTGCGCGTGTTCGACGGCCAGGACGGGAGCTTCCTCGACGCCATCGTGCCTCCTGGCAGCGCGGGCCTCGACGGCGCGGTGTACTTGTTCTTCCTGGATTGAGCCCGGGCGTGCTTGCGCGCTGGAATGGCAACCAGCTGGCGCACCCGGGGAGCAGCAGGTGCATTACGCTATGCCCGCCGATGGAGGATCCCGACGAGCCGAGCCGACCCGCGCGTCCCTCGCTCACCGAGCGGATACTCGGCAGCCTGCCCGGCCTGACGCGCTTCGTGCGCCGGCGCATGGGGCCGGACCTGGCCGCGCGCGAATCCGCCGCGGACATCGTGCAGTCGACCTGCCGCGAGCTCCTGAGCGCCGCCTCGACCTTCGAGGACCGCGGCGAGGCAAGTTTTCAGCGCTGGGTGCAGGCCGCGGCCGAGCACAAGCTGCAGAACCGCGCGCGGCACTGGCGCGCCCAGCGCCGGGCGGGCGACCACCAGCCGATCGCCGGCGGCGAGCGTGGCGGAGCGCCTGGCGACGACGAATCCGGCCACGAACCCGCGGCGCCGAGCTCCGCGCGTCCCAGCCAGGACGCGATGCTGCGCGAGGAAGCGGCGCGCCTGGAGCGCGCCTTCCGCGCGCTCACGCCCGAGTACCGCGCGGTGCTCAAGCGCTCGCAGATCGACGGCGCGAGCCACGCCGAGATCGCGCAGGAGCTGGGCCGCACGCCCGAGGCCGTGCGCAAGCTCGTCGCACGCGCGCTGGCGCGCCTCTCGGCCGGCCTCGAGCCTGAGCAGACCGGCGCTGCGGACGACGGCGGTCAATCAGGAGCGAGCGAGCGCACCGGCCGGACGCCGGTGGCGTAGGGCATCTTGCTGGGCACCTCGTGCGTGCGGCACGCGAGCTGGCAGACGTTCGGGCCCTCGGAGTAGTTGCCGCCCCGCACCGAGCGCAGTTGCGCGGACACGACCGTCGCTCGCAGCCCATCTCCCGTTCGTGGGGAGAGCGTCGAATACCCGCGCGTCACGTAGTGGTCGAGGCACCACTCGGAGACGTTCCCGAGCACGTCCTGCAGCCCGAACGCATTGGGCCGGAGACTTCCGATGGGCGCGAGCCCGGGAAAACCGTCGTCGAAGTCCGCCACCGTGCCGTCCTGGTGGGCCTGCTCGTCACGCAGGGCCGCGATGCGCGCGAGGTCGAACACGTTGGCGCTGCCCGCGAGCGGCAGGAAATCACTCGCGTCCGCGCGCGCGGCGTACTCCCATTGCGCCTCGGTCGGAAGCTCGAGGCCGTGCTGGTGCAGCATCTCGCGCGCGCGCTCCCAGTCGAGCACGAGCGGCAGGCGCCCATCCTCGGGGCGCGTCTTCTCGGGCGGAAACCCGCCCAGGCGTTCGGCCTGCGCCACGGAGAGCTCGAAGCGCGAGACGAAGAAAGGCTGGAGCTCGACCTCGTGCAGCGGTTGCGCGGCCGCTAGGGCCGGGCCCTCGTCTGCACGCTGCCCCATGCGAAAGCGGCCGCCCGGTACGAGCACGAGCACGGCACCCGAAGCCTCCTGCATGCGCCAGTGCCCTGGTCGGGAATCGTCGCGCAGAGGCGCCGCGCCGCTCGCCGCGAGCAGGAACTCCCACAGACCGCTGTGCGGATCCTCGCCCAGCGGCAGGAGGCCGAAGATCGATGCCAGCTCGAGTCCGTCGTAGCGCGCCGAAACCGCGATCGCGGCACGCGCTCGGGCCCAGGCCTGGGCTCCGGTTCCGGCGCAGAGCTCGCGGAGCTCCTCGGTCTGCTCGCGCTGCAAGCCCACGCGTGGGACGAAGGCAGCGAGCTGCTCGAGGTCCGCGAGCAAGCGGCGCAGCGCGTCGTGCCGCCAGGCGTCGAGCGGATCGGCGAAACGGAAGGTTGCCCGCTCGCGCAGCTTCTCGGCCGAACGATCGAGAATGCGCTCGAAATCGGCAAGCTGCTGCATGTCCGTGCGCCAGAGCGTCGCGTCACGCTGCATGCGGGCACGCAACGCAGCGACGCGCTCGCGCAGCACCTCGACCAGCTGCTCCGGTTGCCCGGCAAGTAGCGCACGGATCGACGTCTCGCGCTCGCGCACCTCTTGGGGAGCGGGCGGGGCCGGCGGGGCCGAGCGATCGCCCTTGCCCACGTAGGCCGCGAGGCCCTCGAGCTCGTGCGCCAGCGTGGCGAGCTCCGCACGTGTCGCGGCCTGGTCGCGCTCGCGATCCGCGGACGAATAGGGCTGCGCGTGCAGCGTCAGCTCGTCGAAAGAGCGCCGGTGCTCGGCGTCGCGCGCGAGCAGCTGCTCGGCGCGCGCGAGCCAGGCCGTCATCTCCCCGAGCTGCTGCGGCGCGGCCGGCCAGAAAGCACGCGCCTCGGCCTGTAACCCGCGCACGAGCTCCGCATCGGCGAGGCGCGTGAGGCGCGCGGCCAGGGCCTTCTCGCGCAGGGCGAGCGCGATCGATCCGAGCACGACCAGCGCCGCCGCCGTCAAGGCGAGGGCGAGCCGCGGGCGGCGCCGCGTCCAGCGTTGCACCCGCAGCCAGGGCGGCGTGGTGTGCACGCGCACGGGTAGGCCGGCGAGCGCGCGCTCCAGGTGCTCGGCCGTCTCGCGCCCGCCAGGTGGACGCCGGCGCGGGTCGGGGTCGAGCGCGGAGAGGCAGATCTTCTCGACGTCGCGGCCCAGCGCAGGGTTGAGGCGCCGCGGCGCTTCCAGGTCGCCGGTCGCGATGCGCCGGCGCACCACGCTTTCCGGCCCGCCGAGGAACGGCGTGCGCAGCGTGACGAGCTCGTACAGCGTCGCTCCCAGCGAATAGACGTCGGCGCGCGGATCGAGGGCGCGCGGACTGCCCTCGATCTGTTCCGGCGCGGCGTACGGCAGCGAGCCGAGCCAGTTGCCCGTACGCGTCATGCGGTCCGCGCCGCGCGGCAGCGCCAGACCGAAGTCCGCGAGCAGCACGCGCCCGGCGGGCGTGACGAGGAGGTTGGAGGGTTTGACGTCGCGGTGCAGCACGCCCGAAGCGTGAGCGTGCGCGAGCGCCGTCGCCACGCGCGTGACCACGCGCGTCACGACCTCCACGTAACTCGCTCCCGGGAAGGCGCCTCCGCGCGCCGGCTCGGGATGCCTGCGCTCGGCGCTCGCCGCCCGCACGGCCTGCTCGAAATCGCGCGCGCCCAGGGTCTCGGGCGGGACGCCGCGCAGCCGCTCGAGCACCTCTTCCAGCGAAGCTCCGCCGACCCATTCCATGGCCAGCCACGGAACCCCGCGCTCCTCACCCACCTCGAGCACGCGCACGATGCCCGGGTGCGAGAGCTGCGCCGTGGCCTCGATCTCGCGCCGAAAACGTGCGCGCGCGGCCTCGAACCACAGGTGATCGGGCCGCACGAGTTTGAGCGCCGCGAGCTCGCCGCTGCGCTCGTCGCGCGCCAGGAACACCTCGCCCATGCCGCCGCCGCCGATGCGCTCCTGCCGCTGGAACGCGCCGAAGCGCGCCGGCAGACCGCCGGCACGGGCCGGTGCGTCGAGCGCCATCCCGAGCTCGCCGAGCGCGTTCAGGCGCGAGCGCACGTGCCGCGCGCGCTCGGCGTTCTCCTGCTCGAGCCGGGCGAGGAGCTCGTCGCGCTCGCTCGGAGCCGCCTCGAGTACGGAGACGACGATGTCGTCGAGCGAAGCGTTCGCCACCGCGCCCTGCAGCCCAGCACCGGCCAGCCCGAGATCCGGCTCACCGTCGCGCCACAATCCTGGAGGGCCACGACCCCCGCCGGAATCACCATGACCTGTGGGCTCGCTCATCGTCCTCGCTGCACAGACCCAAAGGTTCGCGCACCGGACGCGGAAGCGCCATCTTCGGCCAGAGAGATCGGCGCGGACGCCCGGGGGAGCTTCCCAAGCCACCCTGAGGAAGAAGGCCTCGGGGTCTTGACGCCGGCTCGCGGCGGCCAGGCTCCGAGGCCGCTTCCTCAGGAGTACTCCCGGGGGACGGGCGTCAGTCTCCGGCAGCCGCTTGCAACGCGTGCTGGAGGCGTGGGTCTCCCGGATGGAGCGTGAGGGCGCGCTCGAGAGCGGTACGAGCGGCGGCTTCGTCCTCTAGCGCGAGGCACGCCTCGGCCAGACGCGTCCAGGCCGTCCAGCGCGTCGGGAACTCTTCGACCGCCAGCTCAGCTGTCTCACGCGCGGCGGAGTGGTTGCCCATCAGGCTGAACAGGAGCGCGAGGCTCTCGATGCCCTCGGAACGGAAGACGAAGGCCTCTGGATCCTTGGCCCGGAGTTCGTGCATGTATGCGAGCGAGGCATCGAAACCGTCGCGCGTGAAGCGGCTCATGAAGGACTCCTCGCGCGCATAGTCGCTGGCGAGCTCCTTCATCCCGGACTCGAGCGCATCCTTCGAGAGCCAGCGGCCACGCACGAGCACGCCCTCGATCGCGCGCGAGCGGAGGATGGATTCGAGCGGATTCTCGGCGAGCAGCACGAGGTCGGCCGGCGCGCCCGCGGCCACGCGACCGGCACCATCGCCAAGGAACTCGCCTGCGCTGGCCGTGGCCGTGCGCAACGCCTGATACGGGGTCAAGCCGGCCGCGACCAGGAGCTCGAGCTCCTGGTGCAACGAGAAGCCCGGCACGGCGACGGGATTCATGGCGTCGGAGCCCGCCAGCAGGCGCACGCCGGCGGCTTGCAGTGCTTTCGTGAAGCGCTCGAGCAATGCATAGCGCTCGGCCATCGGCGCGGCGTCGTCTGGCGCGAAGTCGTGGGCGTAGCGGTTGAGGTCGGGCTTCCAGCTCCGGCCGCCGGGCGGTGCGACCCAGGCCAGCTCGGGCTGCGCGAGCTCGCGCTCGAGGTCCTCGATCTGGCGCACGATCAAGCGGTAGGCGACCAGATTGGGCGTGACGGCGATGCCCGCCTCGGCGGTGGCCTTGGCGATCTTCTCGATCGCCTCCGCGCTCACCCCGCCCGGCAGCCGGTCGAAGTACGTGTAGAGGTACTCCTCGGCGTGCGAGATCTCGATCTGGCCACGCTTCTCGAGCACGCGCTCGATCGGCAGGTTGCGCGGCGCGTGACCGATGACCGGGATCCCGGCCATGGCCGCCTCCTCGAGCAACGCCTCGTAGGCTGCGAGCGTGAGGTCGCCGTGGATCTTGATGCAGTCGTAGCCGGCCTCGAGCTGCTCGGCCACCGCGAGCTGCACGTCCTCGACCGTGCGCACGCGTGGCTCGTTGACGAACGGACCTGAAGTCAGGAAGCGCGGCCCGAGGATTTCCCCGCTCGCGATGCGCTCGCGCAGCTCGAGGTGCCAGGGCAAGCCCTTGAGATTGCGCACGGTCGTGACGCCGTTCGCGAGGTAGACGAAGAGGTCGCCCTCGTCCAGGCAGTGCACGTGGGAGTCCACCAGGCCCGGGATCAGGAAGCGGCCGCGGCCCTCGATGCGCGTGACGCCCGCGGGGAGCTCGATCTCCCCCACCGGTCCGAGGCGCGCGATGCGGCCGTCCTCCACCAGGACCGTCTGGTCGCGCAGCACGTGCTCCTCGGTCATCGGCAAGACGTGGACGCCCACGAAGGCGAGCGGTCCGGGTCTGGCCGCAGCGGGTTTCTGGGTCGGCAGGAGCGAGAGTGCGGCGAGGAGGATCGACATGGAACTCTTTGGGGAGACTCGGGGTTGGGGCCGCCCGATGCGCGCTGGGTCGGGGGGATTTCCAGGCGAGGAGAACCTACCCCCACTTCGACCGGAGCGAATCGAGCGCGCGCGCAACTCGGGTTCCAGACGCAAGGCGGTTGCATCTGCTCTGGCCGCCCGAGGTCTCACAGACTGCTTGCAACGCGCTCCCACGCTGCTCGACTAGCCTGGACAGCATGAGAACCCCTGCGACCGGCGCGCTCGCGCTCGGGATGGTGCTGCTCTTCCCGCCCCAGGAGCCTTCGGGCAACCCGGCACCTGCCGTCGCTCCCGTGGGAACTCCGGCAGCACCGCCGGAGGTCATGCGCTGGCTCGCGAGCGCTGCCCGGGCGATCGCCACGCTCGAGCCGGGCAGCAAGCTCGATGACCTGGCGCCGCTGCGCGAGATCGTCGGCGACGCGCGCATCGTCGCGCTGGGCGAGGCCACGCACGGCTCGCACGAGTTCTTCGCTTTCAAGCAGCGCGCGCTGGAGTTCCTGGTGGGCGAGCTCGGCTTCAGCGACTTCGCGATGGAGACGGACTGGACCCAGGCGCTGGCAGTCAACGACTATGTCGAGCACGGCCGGGGCGACCTCGATTCCGCCGTGAAGGCGCTCTCGGGCCTGTGGCGCACCGAGGAGTACCGCGATCTGCTCGCCTGGATGCGCGCTTGGAACGCCGACGCGGCGCACGCGCGCAAGGTGCGCTTCCACGGCCTCGATCTCGGCCAGCCGACGCTCACCGCGCGGCGCTTGAACGAATACCTCGCGCGCGTCGAGCCGGACGTGGCCGAGAGCGTCGCGCCCGTGATCGATCGACTGGGCAGCGGCTCGGCGGTCGACGAGGGCGACCTCGAGGGTTTGCTGGCGCTCTTCGACGAGCTTCGCGACACCTTCGTCGAGCACTCGAGCGAGCACGAGTGGGCCCTCCACCGCCAGCACGTCGCGATCCTGACGCAGACCTACCGCCAGCGCTCGAAGCCGGGCAACGACGCGACCTCGTGGCGCGACCGTTGCATGGCCGACAACGCGCGCTGGATCCTGCGTCAGGGAGGTCCGGCCGCGCGTCTGGTCTTGTCCGCGCACAACGGCCACGTCTCGCGCGCGGGACTGGGCGAGGTCGAGGGCCATGGCACGCTCGAGAGCATCGGCCGGGCGCTGAGCGCGGATGCCAGGTCGGTGAAGGACGAGAACCTCGCGATGGTCGTGATCGGCAGCGCCTTCGCGCGCGGCAGCTTCCATGCCTACGGCCAGGGCCTGCGCGCCTTCACGGTCGGCGAGCCGGGCCCCGGCGCGCGCGAAGCGGCGTTCCTGGCCGCCGGGTTCGAGCGCGCGCTGATCGACCTCTCCTCCGCCCCCACCGACGGCCCCGTACGCGCCTGGCTCGACAGCCCGCACCCCCTGCGATTCGTGGGCGGCACCTTCGACGAGGCCTGGCCCGCGCAGGGCGCCGACGTGCAGGCTTCCCGCCTGGCCGCCGAGTTCGACGCGCTCTTCTTCGTGGCCGAATCGACGCCTTCGAGGCTGCTCAGCCCCCCGCGCTGACCCTCGAGCGCGAGTCCCCGGGAGAGGCGCGTGGACTGGTCCGTCAGGCAGAGATTCGTGACCTTCCCGAGCAGGCGGGAGGGTAGACTCGCCCGCAGCATGGACATCTACCCCGGCATCTCGATGGACCCGCTCGTTCGCCTCGGCAAACCCTGCCTCTCCGGCACGCGCCTCGACGTGGCCACCGTCGTGGGAGCGCTGGGCTCGGGCGAGAGCTACGAAGAGGTCCAGGATGCCCTCGGGATCACGCGCGACCAGGTCCTGACCGCCCTGAAGTATGCCGCCCACACGGCGGCTCACCTGCCGCCCGCGGTCCAGAAGACCAGGTGAGGGTGGCCTCGGTCGGCCGAGGCCTTGGACGATACTCGCGCGGGGAGTGACGCGTGACCAACCCTGAAGCGCTTCTCTCGGCCCCGCTGGCGCACACGGTCGAGGGTTGGTGCTGGGAGTTCGTGACGGCGCGCAAGCTCGACCAGAAGCTCGCGCCGCGATCCGTTCCGAGCGTCGAGGACGGCGCACACTGGGAAGAGACTCCGCCGGTACGACGCCTGGGTTCGCCGGGGCGCCCGCCGGAGCTCGAGCGCATCGAGCGCGCCGCGCGTACTCCACGGCCCGCTGCGCTCCGGAGCCCAGGCGTGCGAGCGCACCTCGTGCACACCTTCCTGCACCACGAGCTGCAGGCGGCGGAGCTGTTCGCGTGGGCCGTCCTGGCCTTTCCCGGGACGCCGCGGGAGTTCCGCGCGGGACTCGTGCGGCTGTGTCAGGAGGAGCTCGGGCATCTCGCGCTCTACCGAGCACATCTGGGCCGGCTCGGCTTCGCGGTCGGCGCGTTTCCCGTGCGCGATTGGTTCTGGGAGCGCGTGGGTGCTGTACCCGATGCGCTCACGTTCGTGGCGTTGCTCGGGCTCGGGCTCGAGGGCGCCAACCTGGAGCACAGCGCGCGCTTCGCGGCCCAGTTCCGGGCCGCGGGCGACGAGGAAGGCGCGCGCATCCTGGAGCGCATCGAGCACGACGAGATCGCGCACGTGGCCTTTGCGCGGCGCTGGTTCGAGCACTGGACGGGCGCGCCGCTCGAGTACGAGCGCTGGCGCGCAACGCTGCCCGTGCCGCTGACGCCGGCCATCCTGCGCGGCCGGCCGCTCAATCGAGGGGCACGGCTGCAGGCTGGATTCGACGAGGAGTTCCTGGCTCGGCTCGAGGCCGAGCCGGCGGCCACCGCGAGCAGCGAACGATGACGTCCGCGTCGCCGCCGCGCGTCTGGGTCCTGAACCTGGATGCCGAGCACGAGCTCGAGGCCGGGCGCGGCTACGCGCCGACGGAGCGCTTGCGCGAGATCGTGGCCCGCGAGCGCCGGCGACTCTTCGGGAACCTGGTGGCGCCGGGCGACATCGTCCTGGGCGAGGACGAGCTCGCGCCCGAGGAACGCGAGCGCGTCCGCGGGCTCGAGGGCCTGGCCTGGTGTCCGACGCCGTGCGCGCTCGCGCGGCTGGAGGCCGCGGGTGCTCGGTCGCTCGCTGCGCCCTCGTTCGACGTCTTGCGCACCGTCAACGCGCGGCCCTTCGCCGCCGCCGTGCGCGCGCCGCTCGCGCGCGCGAGCTTCGAGAAGCTCGTCGCCCCCACGCTCGACGCAGCGCTCGCCGCGCTCGCGCGCCCGGCCGCGGACGGCTGGCTCGTGCGCCGCACCTTCGGCGCCGCCGGTCGCGGACGGCGCCGCATCGCCGCGGGGCGCCCCACCGCGGCCGAGCTCGCCTGGCTCGTGGCGAGCCTGCGCCGCGGAGCGCTGGTGATCGAGCCCTGGGTGTATGTGACGCGCGAGTACACGCGCTCGGCCTGCGTCACGGCCCGCGGCGAAGTGGTGATCTCGCCCCCGTGCTTCCAGGAGACGACGAAGACGGGCTCATGGATGCGCACGGAACGGGCCGAGTGCGGCGCGGTGTCGCACGAGGACGATGCACGGCTCGAGGAGGCAGTGGCGGCCGCCGGCGTCGCTCTGGCGGAAGCAGGCTACTTCGGTCCGTTCGGGATCGACGCTTTTCGCCACCGCACGGAACACGGCGAGGCGCTGAACCCGCTGAGCGAGATCAACGCGCGCTTCACCATGGACTGGACCACGGCCTGGGCTCACCTGGGAGCGCCGGGCTCCAGCCCGGCTCTTTTTCTTCCTTCTCCATTCTCCCCCTCGGAGAACGGAAACAAGCCAAGAAGAAGAGCCGGGCTGGAGCCCGGCGCTCCCGGTTGA
>JANOGB010000622.1:0-10108 GCA_031413955.1 Planctomycetota bacterium
TTACCTCCTGCGCGAGATCCAGAACGTCTACCGCTCGCAGGGCGTCACGATCGACGACAAGCACGTCGAGATCATCATCGGGCAGATGATGCGCAAGGTGCAGGTGGTCGACCCGGGCGACAGCGAGTTCCTGCCGGGCGCCGTGGTGGACAAGTTCCGCTTCCGGCGCGAGAACGAGCGCCTGCGCAAGGACCGCAAGAAGCCCGCCACGGGCCAGACGCTGCTGCTGGGCGTGACCAAGGCTTCGCTCTCGTCCGAGTCGTTCATCTCGGCCGCGAGCTTCCAGGAGACCACCAAGGTCCTGACCGAGGCCGCCATCGCCGGCCGCAAGGACCACCTGGTCGGCCTCAAAGAGAACGTGATCCTCGGGCACATGGTCCCGACCGGTACGGGCTTCCGCGACCACTACAAGACGCGCGTCAAGAAGAACATCGACTTCGGCGAGATCGGCAAGACGAGCAGCCTGACCGTGGCTGCCATGGACGCGCAGATGGAGGCCCTGATCAGTGGCGACATCGACCCGCTCGTCTCGCGCGACTCGGCCTACCTCGCCCGCACCGGGACCGAGGCCGGCAAGGAGCTCCCGCCGCGGGCGAAGACCGACGAGCTCGTTCCGGCCGAGCGCCCCGAGCAGGACCAGCCCCCCGTCGACCCCTTCGACGCCGCCATGGGCTCCGGGACCCGCAGCGAGGACTAGTGGGCTGTACCAGCAGATTCGCTTCCGGCCTCCTTCACCGCAGGGCTGCGTTGCTCCTCCTCGGCGTAGCCCCGTGGATACGCGGTCGTCTTCGCGCCTTGCCCAACGGCGAATGAGGCCGAACTCTGCTACCGAATCTGCTGCTACAGCCCACTAGCCCGCCCAGCCCTCTGCGACATAGAATCCCCGCCCCTCATTTTCGGAGAACGATGCCCACCATCAATCAGCTCGTGCGCAAAGGCCGCTCGCCGAAGCGCCGGCGCTCAAAGTCGCCCGTGCTCGAGTCCTGCCCCCAGAAGCGCGGCGTCTGCCTGCAGGTCAAGACCCAGACACCGAAGAAGCCGAACTCGGCCTTGCGCAAGGTGGCGCGCGTGCGGCTTTCCACTGGCAAGGAGATCACGGCTTACATCCCCGGCGAGGGGCACAACCTGCAGGAGCACTCGATCGTCCTGATCCGCGGCGGCCGCGTGCGTGACCTGCCGGGCGTGCGCTACCACATCCTGCGCGGCACCCTGGACGCGTCGGGCGTCGACGCGCGCCACAACTCACGTTCGAAGTACGGCGCCAAGCGCCCGAAGAAATAGGGCGAGAGCCAAAGAGATATGCCGCGCAACTACACGTCCACCGCCCCGCTGCTCCTGCCCGATCCGAAGTTCAAGTCGCTGCTTGCGACGAAGATCATCGACAAGCTGATGCTCAGCGGGAAGAAGACCATCGCGCAGAAGATCTTCTACGAGGCCCTCGACATGGCCTCGAAGAAGCTACCCGACGTCCTGGACCAGTCCGAGATCTTCACCAAGGCGATCGAGAACGTGAAGCCGGCCGTCGAGGTGCGCTCGAAGCGCGTCGGCGGCGCCAACTACCAGGTGCCGCGCGAGGTCAAGAAGGCACGCCAGCAATCGCTGGCCATCCGCTGGCTGGTCGACAACGCTCGCAAGAAGAAGGGTAAGCGCATGGCCTTGCGCCTGTCCGAGGAGCTGGTGGATGCTTTCAACGGTACCGGGTCCTCGGTCGCGTGGAAGGAGCAGGTCCACAAGATGGCCGAAGCCAACAAGGCCTACGCTCACTACGCCAGATAGAGCGAGTGGGTTCTCTTCGCGGCCCGCTCCACGCGGGCCGCGTCGTTTAAGGGACCGTTCAAGGGACTCCGTGCGAGGGAACTCCGTGGAAGTACTCATCCTGCGCGATCCGCGCGAGCCGCCGGCCAAGTGCTCGCTCACGCCCCTGCGCGGCCTGGCGGGGGTGCGTTTCGTCCCTTACCACCCGGAGCGCCGGCTCGACGCGGGCGAGCGGGTGCTGCTGCACCCCGACGGGGAGGAGCTCGGCCCGGCCGATCGCGGGCGAGACCTGCTGTTGATCGACTGCGCCTGGCGGCGCCTGCCCAGTCTGCTCGCTCGGGTCGACGGAGTGCTCCACCCGCGCCGCCTGCCGGCCTTTGTCAGCGCGTATCCGCGCAAGAGCAAGACCCACATTGACCCGGCGCGTGGCCTGGCATCGATCGAGGCCCTGTTTGCGGCCACGCTCGTGCTCGGCCGCCCGCGCCTGGAGTTCCTGCGGGCCTACCACTGGCGCGACGCCTTCCTGGCAGCAAATCGCGAGCGGATCGAGCTGCTCCTGCCGCGCGGCGCCTCGCCCGTGGGCCCCCCGATGCCGTATTAAAGGGGCATGCCAGCAAGCTGCCCCCCGCTCGCGCGGATGCGCAATCTGGGCATCGTCGCCCACATCGACGCGGGCAAGACGTCGGTCTCGGAGCGCATCCTCTTCTACGGCGGCGTCGAGCGCCGCATGGGCGAGGTCCACGAGGGCACGGCCACGCTGGACTACCTCGAGGAAGAGCGCGCCCGCGGCATCACCATCACCGCCGCGGCCACGACCGTGCCCTGGCGCGGCCATGCGATCCATCTGATCGACACCCCGGGCCACGTCGACTTCACGGTCGAGGTCGAGCGCTGCATGCGCGTGCTCGACGGCGCCGTGCTGGTGGTCAACGGCGTGGCCGGCGTGCAGGCCCAGACCGAGACGGTCTGGCGCCAGATGAAGCGCCACTCCGTGCGCGCACTCGCGTTCGTCAACCAGCTCGACCGGCCGGGCGCGGATTTCCTGCGCTGCGTGGCCGACCTGAAGAAGCGCCTGGGCGTCCGTGCCATGCCAGTGCAGTACCCGTTCGTGGACGGGCGGGCTCAGCGGGCCGTGGTCGATCTGCTCACTCTGCAGGCCATGGAGTTCCCGGAAGAAGATCTGGGCCGGAAGCCGCGCACGATTCCGGTCCCGAGCGAGATCCAGGACGAGGTCGCGGTCCTGCACGCGGAGCTCCTGGACGTGCTGTCCGAAGACAGCGAGCCTGTCCTCTCCGCGCTGCTCGAGGAGCGCGAGCCGGAACTCGCCTTGCTCGTGGCGGCCCTACGCGCGCGCGTCCTGGCCGGAACCCTGGTGCCCGTCCTGTGCGGCGCGGCGCTACGCAACATCGGCATCCAGCCGCTCCTCGACGCGGTGGTGGATTACCTGCCTTCACCCGCGGAGGTGGCGACCGTGCACGGGGTGCACGCGCTCACCGGCGCGATCCTCGAACGCCGTCCCGACCCGCAGGGCCCGCCTTGCGCGCTGTGCTTCAAGCTCATCGCGGATGCCAGCGAGGATCTGCTCTTCGTGCGAGTCTACTCCGGAGTGCTGCGCCCGGGCATGAAGCTCTTCAATCCGCGCGTCAAGCGCGCGGAGCGCATCGCGCGTGTCCTGCGCATGCACGCCGACCAGCGCACTCCGCTCCTCGCGGCGTTCCCGGGCGAGATCGTGGCCCTCACGGGCTGCAAGCACAGCGTCACGGGCGACACCCTGTGCGAGCACGACGAGCCGATCCTGCTCGAGCGCCCCGTCTTTCCCGAGCCCGTCCTGACGCGCGTGGTCGAGCCACAGTCGAGCGCCGACCGAGCGAAGCTGCACGCCGCCCTCGAGCGCTTGGCCTTCGAGGATCCGACCTTCACCGTGCGCGAGGACGAGGAGACGGGCCAGTGGCTCATCGCCGGGATGGGCGAGCTGCACCTCGAGATCAAGGAGCACCGCCTGCAGAGCGACTTCCACCTGGGCGTGCGCGTCGGCCAGCCGCGCGTGGCCTACCGCGAAGCGCTGCTCGCGCCCGCCCGCGGCGCGGGCCGGGTCGACCGCGTGCTGGGCGGCATGCGTCTCTTCGGCGCGGTGACGCTCGCGCTGCACCCCCTGCAGGGCAACGCCGGCCCGGGCACCGGCGGCGTGAGCATCGAATGGGATCCTGCCTGCCCTGTCCCGCGCGAGTTCCGTGCGGCCCTGGAAGAGGCGCTCGTGCTCGAGGCCCAGCTCGGGCCGCGCTTCGGTTACCCCCTCGGGGGTGTGCGTATCCGCATGGAGGGCGGCGAGTCGCGCCCCGAGCTGGACGCCGAGGCCGGCTTCGTCCAGGCCGCGAGTCAGGCCCTGCGCACGGCCCTGGCCGGGGCCGAGGTGGCGCTGCTCGAGCCGCTGATGGCCTTCGAGATCGGCGCTCCGGCCGAGGCCATGAGCGCCATCATCGGCGACCTCAACGCCAAGCATGCCGAGATCCGTGACCTCACGGCCGAAGGCGATTGGCGGCGAGTCGAGGGCAGCGTGCCCCTTTTCCACGTGTTCGGATACGCGACCACCGTCCGTTCGCTGTCCCAGGGCCGCGCAAGCTTCGGCCTCATGCCGGCTGGCTTCGCCCGCGTCCCCGAGGACGATCTCGGCGCGCGCGGCCTGACCTGGAGCTGAGCCCGTCGGCCCGGAGGAGGGTTGGTCATTGACCCACCCCCGGCCAGTGGATATCTTCCCCGCCCCTTTGCAGCGCTGAGCATCCCCGTCCGGGGCGGCCGTCGCGTGCCCGGGGCAGACCGCAATGAGCGACTCGAAGATCCAAATCCGCATGGAGGCCTACGACCACGAGGCCCTGGACCAATCCGCCGTCGAGATCGTCGAGACGGCGAAGAGGACAGGCGCGCGCGTGGCGGGTCCGATCCCGCTGCCGACCCGGATCGAGCGCTACACCGTGCTCCGTTCGCCGTTCATCGACAAGAAGTCGCGCGAGCAGTTCGAGATTCGCACGCACAAGCGCCTCATCTACATCTCCGAGCCCACCGGCCAGACGGTCGACGCTCTGAGCAGCCTCAACATGCCAGCGGGCGTGGACATCCGCATCAAGGCCTGAAGCCTAGAGCGCGCGCTCGGATCCGTCCGGGGGCGCGTGGGATCGGTCGTGCGACGCGCGACCACCGCCCGAGCCGGAGGGAACTCCTTCCGGCCAGCTCTTCACAACTCCTTCCTCACCCCCTCGTGCCGCGTGGCCAGGCGTCGGTCTTCGCTCCCTCCTCGAACGGGCGTTGACCCTGGTCGAACCGGCGGGTGACCAACGTTCTCGAGGACTCATGACGCTGATCCTAGGACGCAAACAGGGCATGACCCACGTCTTCCACGAAGACGGCACACTCATCGGAGTGACCGTCGTCGTCGCGGGTCCGTGCACGGTCACCCAGGTGCGCACGCAGGACAAGGACGGCTACGACGCCGTCCAACTCGGCTACGCCGATACAACCGAGAAGCGCACCACCCAACCCCTGCGGGGGCATTTCGCCAAGGTCGGCTGCGCTCCCAAGCATCGGCTGCGCGAAGAGCGCCTGAAGGCGCCGGCCGCGCTCAAGCCCGGGGACACGATCTCGGTCACCATCTTCAACGCCGGTGATCTTGTGGACGTCATCGGCACCACCAAGGGCCGCGGGTTCTCCGGCACGATCCGGCGCCACGGCTTCCAGCGCGGCCCCGAGACGCACGGCTCGATGAACGTGCGCCAGCCCGGCTCGATCGCCAGCAAACGCATCGGCAAGACCGCGGCCGGCAAACGCATGTCCGGGCACTACGGTCACGAGCGCCAGACGACCAAGAACCTCGAGATCGTGCGCGTCGACGAGAAGCGCAACCTGCTGTTCCTGAAGGGCGCGGTGCCGGGCCCGAACGGTGGCTACCTCGAGGTCCAGACGGCCAAGACGGGCGTCAAGAAGGTCCCTCAGGCGGTTCCGGGTGGCGGCGGCAAGGACAAGCTCAAGGCCGCCAAGAAGGAGAAGAAGTAGGGAAGCGCCATGCAGGTCAAGAGCTACAAAGGGGGCAGCATCGGCCAGGTGGAGATCGACGAGCAGCCGCTGCACGACAAGCTGGGCAAGGCGCGAGTGCTCTATCGCACGCTCAAGGACGCGCTGGTCATGCACCAGGCGAACCAGCGTTTTGGAAATGACTACTCGCGGGGCGTTGAAGTGGTGGTGGGTTCAAACAAGCACCCTTGGAAGCAGAAGCACACCGGCCGCGCGCGCGCGGGCGACCGCAAGTCGCCCATCTGGCGCGGCGGCGGCACGCTCTTCGGCCCGAAGACGCGCGACTGGAGCTACCACATGCCCACCAAGGCTCGGCGCGTGGCCACGCGCACGGCCCTGTTCGGCAAGCTGCACGACGGCGAGGTGGTGATCGCCGATCTGGGCGCATTCGCGACTCCCTCTGCCAAGGCGGCACGCAAGATCCTCGCCGACCTGGGCCGGCCGCGCCGCGCTCTGATCGTGCTCGAGAAGTACGACGAGGCGTTGTGGAAGTCGTTCCGCAATTTCCCAGGCGTGGCCGTGCGCGTGGCAGACGAGATCTGCGCCCACGACCTCGTTGCCGGCGGCCTCGTGATCGCGCAGTCGGGCGCGCTGGAAAAGCTCACGCGGCGCGTCGGACGCGCAGGAGGTACGGAATGACCACCCTGGATCGAAGCTATCACCTCATCCAGCGCCCGCTCGTCACCGAGAAGGCCACGGACGATTCGGCCCGGCGCAACGCCTACACCTTCCGCGTGCCGCGCGACGCCAACAAGGTCGAGATCCGCCAGGCCGTCGAGCGTCTCTTCGAGGTGAAGGTGAAGAGCGTCAACACGCTGACCGTCAAGGGCAAGTGGAAGATCCGTGGCCGCTCGATCGGGCGCACACAGGATTGGAAGAAGGCCATGGTCGTGCTCCAGGAAGGTCAGACCATCGACGTCCTCTAGAGACGCGACTCAGCCATGGGTATCAAGACCTACAAGCCGACCTCCGCGGGCCGCCGTCACGGCACCGTGCTCGACTACAAGGAGATCACCGCGCGCAAACCCGAGCACTCCTTGCTCGAGCCCGTGCGCAAGAGCGGTGGCCGCAACAACGTCGGGCGCATCACGGCCCGGCACCGCGGGGGTGGCAACAAGCGTCACTACCGGCGCATCGACTTCAAGCGCGACAAGGACGGCATCCCCGGGCGCGTGCAGACGGTCGAGTACGATCCCAACCGCTCGGCCAACATCGCTCTGGTGGCCTACCAGGACGGTGAGAAGCGCTACATCATCGCGCCCCAGGACCTCAAGGTCGGGCAGACGATCCTGTCAGGGACCGGCGCCGACCCGTTGACCGGCAACGCTCTCAAACTAGGCCAGATCCCGACCGGGTTGATGATCCACAACGTCGAGCTGCGACCCGGCCGCGGCGCACAGATCTGCCGCACGGCCGGCTCCTATGCGCAGCTCCAGGCGCGCGAGGGCGACTACTGCATCGTGGCCATGCCCTCGGGCGAGCTGCGCAAGGTCCACGTCGAGTGCAAGGCCACGATCGGGCGGCTCGGCAACAGCGACCACCAGAACGTCAGCGTCGGCAAGGCTGGGCGCAACCGCCACCGCGGCTGGCGCCCGTACGTGCGCGGCACCACCATGAATCCCGTCGACCACCCGCACGGCGGGGGCGAGGGCCGCACCAAGGGTGGGCGCCATCCGTGCTCGGCCACCGGCGTCCTGGCCAAGGGCGGCAAGACCAGGCGCCCGCGCCATCCCTCCAACCGCTTCATCCTGCGTCGCAGGAAACCGGGCAAGCACTATGGGTCGTAGCGTCAAGAAGGGGCCGTTCGTCGATCTCAAGCTGCAGAAGCGGATCACGCGCGGCGAGGGCAAGTCGACCCCGATCAAGACCTGGTCGCGTCGTTCGACGATCACGCCCGAGTTCATCGGCCTCGCGTTCCTGGTGCACAACGGGCGCCAGCACACGAAGGTCTTCGTCACCGAGGACATGGTTGGCCACAAGCTCGGCGAGTTTTCGCCGACGCGCATCTTCCGCGGCCACACCAACAAGAAGGAAGTCGAGCGGAAGGGTGAGGAGCCCGCAGGATGAGCGCCTTCATCGCACGCCACCGGTTCGCGCGCATCCCCGCGCGCAAGGCTCGCTTGGCCGCGGACCTGATCCGCGGCCGGGAGGTCAACGAGGCCATCGAGCTCCTGCAGTTCTCGCCGCGGCGCGCCGCGGTGTTCTACCTGAAGGTCCTGAAATCGGCCGTGGCCAACGCCAGCCACGACGAGGATGTCGACGTCAACAAGCTGGTCGTCACGGATGCCCGTGCCGACGATGGTCCGCTGCAGCAGCACCGCTTGCGTTGGCGTCCAGGTCCCCAGGGCCGGGCCATGCCGATTCGCAAGCGCACCAGTCACCTGACCATCGTCGTGGCGCAGCGCGCGGAGTAGCGCAAGGAACACTGGACACACATGGGACAGAAGGTTCACCCCACCGGCTTTCGCATATCGGTCATCGAGCCCTGGCGCTCGCGCTGGTACGCCAACAAGAAGGACTTCGGCCGCCTGCTGGTCGAGGACCATCGGATCCGCAAGTACATCTACACCGAGTTCAAGTCGGCCGGCGTCCCGCGCATCGAGATCGAACGCACGGGCGAGGCGGTCAACATCATCGTCCACACGGCCCGTCCGGGCGTGCTGGTCGGACGCAAGGGCGTGCGCGTGGACCAGCTCAAGAAGAGCCTCCAGGAGATCACCGGGATGACCTGTCACCTCACGGTGCGCGAGATCAAGCGTCCCGAGCTCGAGTCGACGTTGGTGGCCGAGGTCGTGGCCGAGGCGCTGGAGAAGCGCATGGCCTTCCGCCGCGCCATGAAGAAGGCGATCCAGACCACCATGCAGGCCGGCGCCAAGGGCGTGAAGGTAGAGATCAACGGCCGCGTCGGCGGTTCCGAGATGTCGCGCCAGGCCAAGGAGCGCGAGGGCCAGGTGCCGCTCTCGACCTTGCGCGCGAACGTCGACTACGGCACGGCCGAGGCCTACACCACCTGGGGCGTGATCGGCATCAAGGTGTGGATCTACAAGGGCGACCTGGAGCCCGGCGAGAAGGTCGATTGGCGCAGCCAGGGCGAGGGCACTCGCTCCCGCCCGCGCCGCCAACCCAGCGAACGCCGTGTCCAGAGCTAGGAGCAGCCCATGCCGATGATGCCCAAGCGGACCAAGTACCGCAAACAACACCGCGGCCGCCTGCAAGGCATGGCCACACGCGGCAACACCGTCTCCTTCGGGGACTTCGGCCTGCAGTCGCTCGACTGGGGTTGGATCACCGGGCGCCAGCTCGAGGCCGCGCGCGTCGCTGCCAACCGGGCCTCCGGCGGCCAGGCCAAGGTCTACATCCGCGTCTTCCCGCACAAGTCCGTGTCGGGCAAGCCGGCCGAGACGCGCATGGGCGGAGGCAAGGGCGACGTCGAGTACTGGACTGCCTGCGTCAAGCCCGGGACCGTGCTGTTCGAGATCGGTGGAGTGGGCGAGGACAAGGCCAAGCTGGCCTTCAAGCGCGCCGCGCACAAGGTCCCGATCAAGGTCAAGATGATCCGTCGCCTGCCTACCACGTGAGGACGAGCACAGTGAAAATCGAAGAGGTCAAGAGCAAGACGGACAGCGAGCTCTCCTACGAGCTCGGTAAGATGAAGAAGGAGCTGTTCGACCTCCGCTTCAAGGCGCGCACGGCCGGGAGCGCGAACCCGGCCCGGATGCGAGTGCTCAAACGCACCATCGCCCGCGTCCACACCGTGCGCCATGAACGCTTCCGGCAGTCCAAGACTCCGCCCAAGACCTCGAAATGAGCGCCACAGCACGCCATGCGCGCCGAGTCATGATCGGCCGCGTCACCAGCGCCAAGACGGCCAAGACGATCACGGTCGAGGTCGAGCGCACCTTCAAGCACCCGAAGTACGGCAAGTACCTGCGCAAGCGTAAGCGCTACTTGGCGCACGACGAGGAGAGCAGCGCACGCGTCGGGGACTCGGTCGAGATCGCCTCCACGCGACCGCTCTCCAAGCGCAAGCGCTGGCGCCTCCTGCGCGTGATCACCCGCACGCAACTCGAGGGCGGAGAGATCACGGATGCCACCGCCGAGATCATGCAGGAGATCACGGCCAAGAAGCCGGCGCAGGAGGACCAGCCGTGATCCAGATGCAGACGATGCTCGACGTGGCCGACAACACCGGGGCCATGCGTGTGATGTGCATCAAGGTGCTGGGCGGCACCAAGCGCCGTTGCGCGGGCCTGGGCGACATCATCGTGGCCTCGGTCAAGAAGGCCATGCC
>JANOGB010000623.1:0-34732 GCA_031413955.1 Planctomycetota bacterium
TGATTCGGCAAGACTGGAAAGGGTTGATTCGAACGTGAGTTTGACTCAGCTTTTCTGGGCAACGCGGCCCGCTTCGACCTCAAAAATCTGGGCGCGTGAACCGACAGCTGTGAAGGCTTGCGGATCGGCGCCGGTCATCCAGACCTGCGCGCCGAGACGTACGAGTTCGTCGAACAGCGCGGCGCGGCGTTCCCGGCAGAATGACGCGATGGCAGCGCGCGAACCCTTCCCCTGGGAGAGCGAAGGCGAGACCCTGGCGCTCGAGACGCCAGAGCAAACGGTCATCGAGCTCCAGCTCGCACCGTTCGGCTCGCGCCTGGTCGCGGCCCTGCTCGATCAGTTGATCTTGCTGCTCGTCTTCATCGGCATCGTGCTCTTCGCGATCCTGGCCGGCGCACTGGGCGGGCTCTCGCGCGACGGCGACACGGTCGGGTTCGCGATCGCGGCGGCGATCGTGGTGTGGTTCCTGATCAGCACGCTCGCGCCAGCCTGGTGGGAGATCCGCGGCGAGGGCCGCACGCCCGGCAAGCGCAAGCTGAAGCTACGCACGGTGATGGCGGGCGGCCAGGGCCTGACGGTCTCAGCCGCCGTGCTGCGCAACCTGGCGCGGCTGGTCGATCAAATCCCGCTCCTGTGGCTGATCCCCGCCCTCAGCCCCGGCAAGCGCCGCATCGGTGACGTTCTCGCGGGCACGCTGGTCGTGTGGGAGGAGCCACCCGACGCGCGCCGCCGCAAGCTGGATTGGCTCGGCGCCATCGGCCCGAGCTACGCCGGGCTCACCGAGCGCCACTTCTTCTTCGGCACGGAAGTGCTCGCCAAGCTCCGGCCGGAGGATCTCGACTTGATCGAGTACCTCGGCGATCGCCTGCCCTCCTTGCCGGGTTCCAAGCAACTGCGACTGCTGCGCGACTGCGCGCAGCAGTACACGGAGCGTCTCGGCCTCGAGGCCGAACAGGAACGCATCCGCGCGCAGCCCGAGCGTTTCCTGCGCGAGCTTGGCCTCTATCTGCGCGAGCGTTACCGCGATCGAGCGTTCTGAGCGCGCACGCGCCGCCGTCCATTCTCCGGACACGCTCGGGTCGGCACCGGACTCGCTATCCTCTCCGGCCACCTCGAGCCGCACTGGAAATGGAAACCCGGATCCTGATCGGTGGAGATGTCCTCGACCGGCTCGGTCCGCGGCTGGACGAGCTGCACGCGGCCACGCGCGCGCCGGTGACCGCGCGCCGTCCCTGGCTCGCCACCTGGGTGCGCTGCCATCCGGGGTACGAGCCCCTCGCGCTGCTCGCGGAGCGCGGCGAGCGTGAACTCTCGGGAGCCGTGCTGCTCGCGCGCCGGAAACAGCGCATGGTCACCGAGTTCGTCGCGCTCGGAGCCGGGCTCAGCGACCAGATCCGCCTGCCGGCGAGGGAGCCCGCGGCCGCGGAGCGGCTGGCGCGAGCCGTGGTCGATGAGCTGCGCGCCGCGCCGGGACCGTGGCGTTTGACCTTGCGCCACCTTCCTCCCGGTGATCCGGTCGCGACGAGGATCGCCGCCGAGCTTCCCTGCGCGGAACTGAGCGTGGGAGATGCCTCACCGACCTTGCGCTTCGGCGCAGGCCGCGCCCTGCGCTCCTACGTCAGCAAGAACCACCACCAGCAGGTGCGCCGCATGCTGAATCGCATGCGCGGCGAGGGTTTTTCCCCGGTGCTCGCACACCTGCGCGAGCACGAGGCCGTTGCCGCGGCCATGCCCGAGGTCGTGGACGTGTGCCTGCGGCGCGACGTCGGGCTCCGGGGCAGCAGTCTGCTGGACCGCTCGAACGCCCTGTCTTTCTTCTCGCGCGTGATCCTGGAGCACGCCGCGCGCGGCGAGGTCGAGCTCACCACCCTGCGCCTGCGCGGCGAGCTCGCGGCCTACGTGGTGTGCTTCCTGGACGGCGGCGCCTACCGCATGTGGAACTGCCGCCTGGCTCCCGTCTGGGGCCGTTACGGCGCGGGTCGTGTCGCCAACAATGCGGCCGTGGAGCGCGCGCTCGCCGATGCGAGCGCGACCGAGTTCGACTGGATGCGCGGGGCGGAGCCCTACAAGCTGAGCATGTCCAACGGCGTCGAGCACGCGCAGGATCTGCGCGCCTGGTCCTCGCCTGCGCTGCGAGCCCTGCTCGACTCCCGGCGCCGCCTCGAGAATCTCGTGAAGAGCGCGGCCTCCGAGCGCGACTGGCTGCTGCCCGTCCTCGATTTCTCCCGCCGCCTGAAGTTCGCGGCGCGTCGCGGGCGCAGGGCCTTCGGGAAAGTGATCCGTCGAGGATGATCGCTGCACTCGCGAGCGCCGACCTCGAGGCCGCCGCGCCCGCGTGGGAAGAGCTAGCCGAGCGCGTGCAAGCCGCTCCCTTCCTGCGCCCCGGGTGGATCGCGGCCTGGTGGAACGCCTTCGGAAGGGGACGACTCGAGATCCGCAGCGAGCGCCGGCCACAGGACGAGCGCCTGTGCGCGCTCCTGCCCGTTCAGCGGGAAGGCGGGACGCTCGCGTCTCCGACCAACTGGCACTCTCCGGAGTTCGGCCTGCTCGCGGAATCCGCCGTGGACGCGCGCCGGCTCGTCGCATCCTTGCTCGCGGACCGACCGCGCCGCCTGTCGCTGGCCTTCCTCGCCCCGGAGCAGGCCGAGCTCGCGCAGGAAGAAGCGCTGGCGCAGGGCTACCGTGTGATCCAGCGCACGTTGCAGCGTTCCCCCCACGTGCCCATCGACGGAGACTGGGAGGCGTACCAGCACCGCCTGAGCAAGAATTTGCGCGACGATCTGCGGCGCGCGCGGCGTCTCCTGAGCGCGCGCGGCAAGGTGAGCTTCGAGGTCTCGTCGGGAGCGGGGTTCGACGAGCTCCTCGAGCAAGGATTCGGAGTGGAAGCGTCGGGCTGGAAGGGAGCGCGCGGGACGGCGATCCGCTCGCGCCCGCTGGAGCGCCGCTTCTACACCGAGGTCGCGCGCTGGGCGGCCGCGCACGGCTGGTTGCGCCTCGCTTTCTTGCGCCTCGACGGCCGGCCCCTGGCCTTCGACTTCTGCCTGGAGCACGCGGGCGTGCACTACTTGGTGAAGACCGGATACGACCCGGCCTACCGCGAGCTCGGGCCCGGAAAACTCCTGCGCGAGGAGATGCTCGCGCGCGCCTTTCGCGAGGGTCTGCGCTCGTACGAGCTCCTGGGTGACGCCGAGCCATGGAAGTTGCGCTGGACGAGCGCGACCCGTGCGCGCGAGCTCGTCCAGTTTTTTCGGCCCACGCCACTCGGCCTGCTCGACTGGTCGCTGTTCCAGCACGGACGCCCGTTCGCGAAGCGCATCCGCAGCCTGGCGCGCGGGCGGAGGCCCGAGCCGTGAAGCGGGGGTGGAGCAGATCGTGCTGCGACAGAGAAGGCTCCAGGCAGGCGGAGCGCCGAAAAGACGCCCCGGCCTGCGCTGGTTCGAGGTGCGGGATCCTGCGCTCGGCCTAGAGCTTCCTGACCGTGTTGCTGTCGCGGTTCGTGACCCACAGGTTCGCGCCGTCGAAGGCGATGTCCTGCGGCGAGTCACCGACCGGGAAGGTTCCCAGGTTGGCTCCGTCGGCCGCCCGCAGGAGCGTCACGTCGTCGCTGCCGGAGTTCGTGACCCACAGGTTGACGCCGTCGAAGCAGATGCCGTGCGGATCCGTGCCCACGGGGAACGTGCCGAGCGCGGCTCCATCGCTTATCCGGATGCGCGTGACGTCGTTGCTGCCGGAGTTCACCACCCACATGTGGGACCCGTCGAACGCGAGCCGCTCCGGCAGGGAGCCGACCGGGAAGGTCCCGAGGTTCACGCCGTCGCTCCCGCGCAGCTTGGTGACGTGCCCGTCGGCCCGTCTGGTGACCCACATGTTCTCGCCGTCGTAGGCCAGGTACTCGGGCCCGAGCACGGAATAGCTATCCACGAAGTGACCGTTCGAGCCCTGCAGGCGCATGACCCAGTTGCTCCCGCGGGCGGCGACCCACATGTCCTTGCCATCGAAGGCGATGCCGACGGGCGTGACGCCGGGATTGGTGCCCGAGAGGATCACTCCGTCCGTGGCACGCACTCGGAAGACGATGGGGTCCGTTCCGCTCGTCACCCACAGGACCCTGCCATCGAAGGCGAGGCTTTTCGGATTCGCGTAGTCGACGTGCGCGTAGCTCTGCAGGACCGTCATGTCGTGGGCCCGGACCGCGGTCAGAGTCGCGTCATTCCGGCCGACCCACATGTTCTGCCCGTCGAAAGCCAGCACCGCGGGGCCGCCCTCGATGGGCACGTTCTGGCGCGCCTCGTTCACATCCCACCAGCGCAGCAATGCCACCCGCAGGGGATTGAAGGAGCGCGACCGCAGCGCGATCGGCACGGCAGACGTTTCGCCCGGCGCAGCGACCGCTTGCGCCCGCTGCGGAACCCTCGGCGCCGCAGACACGGCCGCGGGGCTCGAGACGAGGAAGAGGAGGATGGCGAGCCGAGTCGAGTACAGGGAAAGGGACATTGATAATCTCCTTTTGGAACTGGGACCCGAGAGCGATGGCGCGAGGAACCCGCGCCCGGGGGTTACTAACCCCTCATGTTCGACTGGTCACTTTCCTGCGCGCCGGATTAGCGCATCCCAATGCTCGCTCCAGGCTCGCGAGATTCCCGGCGTTCCGCCGGCGACACGGTCGTTCACGAACGTGTCGACAGCCGCTTCAGACTCGCCCGGATCGCTGGATGCTGCCGGGGAGGACAGACTCAGGTGCGACCGAGCGGCTGGCCCATCCGCGGGCGCTCGCGCGCCGCGGGCGCAGCGCGGTCCGCCGCCAGGCCGTCGAGCAGGGTTGCAACCAGCGCCGTCCAGCCTGTCTGGTGCGACGCGCCCACGCCGCGCCCGGTCTCGGCGTGGAAGTACTCGTGGAACAGCACGAGGTCCTTCCAGTGCGGATCGTCGCGGTAGCGCGGGTCGCCGCCGTGGCACGGACGGGAGCCACTCGCGTCGGGCAGGAAGAGCCGCGCGAGGCGCGTGGAGAGCTCGCGTGCGACCTGGTCGAGCGGCATCTTGCGGCCCGAGCCGGTCGGGCACTCGACCTCCAGGCTGTCGCCGTAGAAGTGGGCGTAGCGCTCGAGCGCTTCGATCAGCAGGAAGTTGATCGGGAACCAGATCGGGCCGCGCCAGTTGGAGTTGCCGCCGAAGAGCGCGCTGTTGCCCTCGGCCGGCGTGTAGTCGACGCGGTACTCGCGGCCTTCGAGCGTGAGCACGTAGGGCTGCTTCTCGTGCACGCGCGAGAGCGAGCGGATGCCGAAGGGCGAGAGGAACTCGTTCTCGTCGAGCAGGTAGCGCAGCACGCGCTCGAGGCGCTCGCGCGAGGGGATCGAGAGCAGGTAGTGGTCGTGGCAGCTCCGGCCCTCGAGGTAACCGATGTGCCGCGCCAGGTCGCTGCGGTTCTGGACGAACCACTGGGCGCGCTTCTTGAAGCCGCTCAACTGCTCGATGGTCTCCTTCTCGATGATCTCCACCGCGATCAGCGGGATCATCCCGACCAGTGAGCGCACGCGCAGCGGGATGGTCTTCTCGCCGAGGTGCATCTCGTCGTAGTAGAAGCCGTCCTGCTCGTCCCACAGTCCGGTGCCGCCGAGCGTGTTCATCGCGTCGACGATCGACACGTAGTGCTCGAAGAACTTCGAGGCCAGGTCCTCGTAGGCCGGGTCGAACCTGGCGAGCTCGAGCGCCATCGACAGCATCGTGCCGCAGAAGAACGCCATCCATGCCGTGCCGTCGGCCTGGTCGAGGTAGCCGCCCGAGGGCAGCGGCGCCGAGCGGTCGAAGACACCGATGTTGTCGAGTCCGAGGAAGCCGCCGGCGAAGATGTGCTTGCCGCTCTTGTCCTTGCGGTTGACCCACCAGTTGAAGTTCAAGAGCAGCTTGTGGAAGACCTTCTTCAGGAAGGCGATGTCGCGCGCGCCGCTCTTGCCGGACTTCTTGTAGACGCGCCACGCGGCCCAGGCGTGCACGGGCGGGTTCACGTCCGAGAGCGCCCACTCGTAGGCCGGGATCTGGCCGTTCGGGTGCATGTACCACTCGCGCAGGAAGAGCTCGAGTTGCCCCTTGGCGAACTCGGGATCGATGCGCGCGAAGGGCAGCATGTGGAAGGCGAGGTCCCAGGCCGCGTACCATGGATACTCCCACTTGTCCGGGATCGAGATCACGTCGCGGTTGTAGAGGTGCGTCCAGTCGGCGTTGCGGCCGCTCTTGCGCTGCTCGGGCGGCGGCGGGTGGGCCGGGTCGCCCTCGATCCAGTGCGGCACGACGTAGTGGTAGAACTGCTTCGACCACAGCAGCCCGGCATAGGCCTGGCGCGAGACGGCGCGCTCCTCGGCCGCGAGCGCGGCGGACGTGCGCTCGGCGTAGAACTCGTCGGCTTCCGCTAGGCGCGTGCGGAAGAGCTCGTCGAAGTCGCGCCCGAACGACATCTTGGCCGGCGTGGCGCCGGCGGCGAGCCGCAGGCGCAAGGTGGTGCTCTGCCCCGCGCCGAGCCGCAGGCGGAAGTGTGCCGCGGCCTTCGTGCCCACGCGCTCGGGGTTCACGGCCTCGACCTGGCCGGCGATGACGCGCTCGTGGAAGGCGTCCTTGACGTAGGCCGATGGGTTCGGCGAGCCCCATAGGCGCTCGACGTTGGTCTCGTTGTCGGTGAAGAGCAGCTCGGGGCCGTTCTCGGCTCCTTCCAGCCCGGCAGGGGATTCGATGCCGAGCACGTAGCCGCCGAGCTCGTGGTGCTCGGCCTGGAGCTGGATCGAACCGGGGTTGCGGGCGGCTTCGCGGATCGAGGGCTTCGGTCCGTGCTCCTCGCTCGAGCGCCCCCAGCTCCAGTGGTTGCGGAACCACAGCGTCGGCAAGAGGTGCAGCTCCGCCGGCTCGGGCCCGCGGTTGGAAGCCGTGATGCGGATCAGCATCTCCTCCGGACCGGCCTTGGCGTATTCGACCTGGACGTCGAAGTAGCGGCTCTCGTCGAAGGCGCCCGTGTCGACGAGCTCGTACTCGCCCTGGTGCTTGTCGCGCCGCCCGTTCTCCTGCACCAGCGCCTGGTAGGGGAACTCGCGCTGCGGGTACTTGTAGAGCGCCTTGGCGTAGGAATAGGTCGGCGTGGCGTCGAGGTAGTAGTAGAGCTCCTTCACGTCCTCGCCGTGGTTCCCCTGCGGGCCCGTGAGACCGAACAAGCGCTCCTTCAGGATCGGGTCCTTCCCGTTCCACAGCGCCAGCGCGAAGCACAGCCGGCACTGGCGGTCGGTGATCCCGAACAATCCGTCCTCGCCCCAGCGATAGGCGCGGCTGCGGGCGTGCTCGTGCGGGAAGTGCTCCCAGGCCGCGCCATCCGGCGAGTAGTCCTCGCGCACCGTGCCCCACTGGCGCTCCGAGAGGTACGGGCCCCAGCGCTTCCAGTTCTTCGCGCGCGCGGCATCCTCCGCCAGGCGGCGGGCCTCGACGCTCTGCTTCGTGTTCGTCGAGTTCGTCATTGGGCGAGCGATCAGGAGTTGGCGCCGCAGAAGATGCAGCGGTACGGATTGTCGTGGTGGAGCTTGGCGCAGTGTACGGGCGCCGAGTTCCAAAGGCGGCAGGTGACGAACGCGGCCGAGCTCATGCCCGCGAGCGGCGCCAGCAGGTAGACCCAGAAGTTCGTCCACACGCCCGCGCTCAGGGCCGAGCCGAAGCTGCGCGCCGGGTTCATGCTCATGCCCGAGAGCGGCGCCTCGAAGGTGATGTAGAGCGCGATCAGCACGCCCGCGCACAGGCCGGTGAAGCGCTCCCACCTCGGCGTGCTCGACACGCGCAGGACGACGGCCATCAGCACGAACGAGATCGCGAACTCGGCCGCGAAGGCCACGGCCGGCCCGTGAGCGCCCAGCGTGACCACGTAGTTGACGCCCGGATCGGCGAGCAGGTGCCCGAAGATCGATCTGGCCACGCCCATGCCCGCCGCGCCACCCAGGAACTGGGCCGCGACGTAGAGCCATGCATCGCTCGCGCGCACTTTTCCGAGACGCAGGAATGTCAGTGTCACCGACGGGTTCATGTGGGCGCCCGAGCGCTTGCCGAGCGGCGAGTAGATCAGCGCGATCGCGGTCAGTCCCATGGCGCAGCCCATCAGGGCGCGACGCACGAAGGGATCGGCGAGTGCGGCGCGCAGCGGGGATCCCGGGTGCTCCAGCAGGACGCCGAAGGAACTGGCCGAGAGCATGAAGAAGCCGAGCAACGCGGCTTCGATCAGGGCCTCGGGCCAGTGCTGGCGTAACGCCGCGAACATGACGCTCAGCTCTTCTTGGAAGGCGCGCGTTTGGACGGCGCGCTCGAGCCGGCAACTGGCGCCAGCACTACACGTTCGAGCCGCAGGAGTTCACCCAGCGACCAGGCCTGAAAAGGACAGCCGCCGGGCGTGTGCGGCGCGCCGCCGTCCGCCACCTCGCTGACGTGCCCGAGACCCGCATCTGCGAGATGCGCGAAGAGCGGCGCGAGGAAGCGCTCATGCGCGACGCGCTTGGCCTCGGGGCTCGAACCCTGCACACGCACCCAGGCTTCGACGAACGGCCCGAGCAGCCATGGCCAGACCGTGCCCTGGTGGTAGGCACGATCGCGCTCCAGCGGACTGCCCTCGTAGTGGCCGTGGTAGTGGGGATCTCCGCGTGGCAGGGTGCGCAGTCCGAGCGGCGTCCATAGTTCTTGTTCGAGCACGTCGACCACGCGCCGCGCGCGCTCCGGGCCGACGAGCGTACGCGCGAGTCCACCGATGGCGAGGACCTGATTCGGCCGCAGGGTCGCGTCGGCCGTGCCGCGCACATGATCGCAATCGACGACGTCGTTCAGGTAGCCCGCGCTCTCGTTCCAGAAACGGGCTTCGAAGGCTGTACTCGCCTTTTCGAACAAGGCTCGGAAGCGCTCTTCGAAGCGCGCGCCGAAGGAGAGCGCCTGGATCCACAGCGCTTGCACCTCGACCGGCTTGCCGATGCGCGGGGTCATGACCTCGCCGCCGATCTTGGCATCCATCCATGTCAGCTGCAGGCCGGGCTCGCCGCAGGCGAGCAGGCCGTCCGTGTCGGCGCGAATGCCGAAGCGCGTCCCGCTCGTGTAGCCTTCGAGGACGGCGAGCGCCGCGTTCTCGAGCACGCTGCGCTGCGCGCGTGCGAGCTCCTTCGCGGCCGCGAGCGTCTCCTCGACCGCCACCACGAACCACAGCGAAGCGTCGACCGAGTTGAACTCCGCCTCGCCCTCGTCGGGGAAGCGATTGGGCAGCATGCCGCGCGAGACGTGCTCGGCCCAGGCCAGCAGGATCTCGGCTGCTTCACCGTCCTTGCCGCGCGCAAGCAAGAGCCCGCGCAGCGCGAGAAAGGTGTCGCGGCCCCAGTCGCTGAACCAGGGATAGCCCGCGATGAGCGACTTGCCCTCGCCGCGCTTCACCAGGTAGGCCTCGGCCGCGCGCTCGAGTGGCGCGAGGGCCGAGCGGCGCGCAAGCTCGCGCTCGCGCAGCTCGTGCGCGAGCTCCGCTATCGGCGCGTCCGACGGCAGCATGGCAGAGGAAGGGCCCGCGACTGCGGCGGCGAGGATCAGGCACGCAACGCCATTCCCGAGGTCGTGTTCGAAGGACCCAGGCGAAGCCAGGTCCTCGACGTGGTCGTAGCCGCGGGCTCGCTCTTCTTCGTAGAGGAAGTCCCGGTACCAGAGTGGCTCCGGCTGGAAAACACCGCTCGAGCGCGCGATCACGGCGGGCAGCGCAGGGTCCGGCTGCCAGCGCACGGAGTTGCCCTCGACCCGACTCGCGAGCAGGAGTTCGCCGCTCGCGCGGCGCAGGCCGTGCACGTCGCGCACCGAGAGCAGGGGCCGAAGAGTCAAGCGCGCCGAGCGCGGCGCGCCCTCCAGGCGCCAGGTGAGCACGACCTCGGCCGAGCCGCGCGGCACGAAGAGCTGGTGCACGATGCGCGCCCCGTCCTCGAGCTCGAACACCCAGGTGGGCATCGGCTCGTGCGTGAACGAGAGCAGGCGCCGCGCCCCGTCGGGGTGCGTCACCAGAGGCAGATACCTGTGCGAGCAGAGCGCGCGCGGACCCGCGCCGAGGTCGACCCAGGCTTCGACCGCGTTGACCAGCATCACGCGCCCCGTCGGCGGCGTGCGCGCGGCGCACAGGATGCCGTGATAACGACGCGTGCGGATGCCGCTCGCCGTGCCCATGGCGAAGCCGCCCAGGCCGTCGGCCTCGAGCCACTCGAGCGCGGGGTCGTGCAGCCGCTCGTCCTGGATCAAGCGACTTCTCCCGCGGACATCAACAGCACGTTCTTGATGCCATCGCGGCGCCCGGTGAGCAGGCTCTGCGCCTCGCTCAGCGGATAGCGCCCGCTGATCAGCGCGTGCACGGCCTCGGGCCAGCGCTTCCGAAAGGCCCCGAGGTCGCGGATGGCGCTCTCGAAGTCCTCGCGCCCGGCGTTGACGCTGCCGACCACGACCTGGTTTTTCAGCACGATGTTGCGCATGAGCAGGTCACTGTCGATCTGGATCGGACCCCTGCGGGCCGGAACGCCGGTGAAGACGAAGATCCCGTTCGTGCCGAGCACACGCAAGACGTCGAAGGCGATTTGCGAGGCGCCCACGGCCTCGTAGACGAGGTCGATGCCGCCCACGAGCTCGGCCAGCTCTTCGACGCCGGTCGTCTCGGACGACACATAGCGCGCGCCGATCGCCTCGATCAGGGCCGCGCGGTCGTTGGGCGCGGGCGTCTTCGAGTACATCGTCACCTGGAAGCCCGTGTTGGCGAGGGCCATCGCGCCGAGCAACCCGACCGGGCCGGCACCGATCACGACCGCCTTGTGACAGGTGTGACGCTCCGCACCGCGTTGCAGCGGGCAGGCCCAGGGCAGGCGCTGCTGGATCACGGCCACCTGGGCGAGCGCCTTCTCGGCGATCGTCAGCGGTTCGACCAGCACGGCCACTGCGCGCAGGGCCTTCGGTACCTTGACCATGTAGCGCGCATCGTCGACCACGTACTCGGTCATGAAGCCGCTCATTTCTTTGATGCCGCGCTCCACGAACTCGCCCGAGTAGCAGTAATCCTGGCGCTCGGAGCGGCAGGCGAGGCAGGACTCGCGCCGGCATGGCCGGCGCACCATCTGCACGACCAGGTCGCCCGTCCTCAGACCCTAGTCAGCCTTGCCGAGCTCCACGACCTCGCCCAGGGACTCGTGCCCGATCACCAGGTTCTCGTGGCCGTGGGGCGGCGTGCCGTACTGGCAAGCAGCGATCTCCTTGTCCGTGCCGCAGATGCCGACCTCGAGCATGCGCAACTTGACGTCCGTGCTCGAGCGCAGCTCGGGCACGGGTTCGTCGGTCAGGCGGACGGTGCGGCTCGCAGGGAAGACGGAGACGGCTTTCATGTTGGATCAGGTGTCGAGTGGGGGCGGTCAGGCGTGTGCGCCTTTTTGATGAGCGCGGGCGGCGAGAGTTTCCGCCGGAGGGTGTCCGTCTCCGAAACCCACGACGCCTGGCGGCATCCGACACGGGCTCACGCCATGTCCACGCATCCGGGAGACCAGGACCTCAGCTCTCCGTCCGCGAACGGGGCCCACGCGGCGGACTGTCCGGAGTGCGCCCGGGCGCGGGGCGTCGACAGGCTCTCCTGCCTCGCCTTCGTGGCGTTCCTGGATGACTACATCGAGGGCAGGCTCATCTCCGCGTGCAGCAAGGCCTTCGAGACTCACCTGGCGACCTGCCCGGACTGCCTGAACTACCTCGGCGCGTACCAGAAGACGATCGAGCTCGGTCGTTGGGCCGTGCTCGCGGGCGACGAACTCGCGGACGAGCTCCCGCCCGAGCTGATCCTGACGATCCTGTCCACGATCGGGAGCGGATCCTGAAACGCGCTGACCACGCCTGCATCGAAGTCTACGTCGCCGCCCGAAGGTGAACCATGAGAACTCCCACTCCCAGCCCGGCCCCGGCGTCCCCGCCGCGTACTGCAGCGCGCCGGAGTGGCCCCCGGGGCCTGCGCGTGCGCGTGCACTATCCACTGGCCGCGGGCGAGCTTTGCCTGCGCGCGGCCCCGGACTGGGAGCGCAATCTGCGCCCGCTGCGAGTCGATCGAGCGCGAACGCGCTTCGACTTCGAGCTCGACGGTGATGGTGACCCTCGTGCCGGCGGGGCCGCGGCCTTTCGCCACTTCAAGCCCGTCCTGGAGCAGGACGGGCGCACGCTCTGGTCCCAGGGCGACAACATGCTCGCCCTGCGAACGGGCGACGACGTCACCGACGTCCATCCGTACTTCGCCCCGGACGCGAGCTGTTACGTGTGCACGGCGCACAACGTGCCCTCGACCTTCGACGCACGCGGCTACGACCTGCGCGTGTTCCTGCCGACGGGCTACGACGAGAACACGCTGCAACACTTTCCCGTGCTCTACATGCAGGACGGACAGAACCTGTTCTTCCCCGAGCACGCGCCGCAGGGCAAGCACTGGCGCGTGGCCGAGACGCTGGGAGCCCTCGACGCGATGTGCCTGATCCGCCAGGTGATCGTGATCGGGATCTATCCGCGCGATCGGCTGAGCGAATACACGCTCCCCGGCTACGAGGTCTACACGCGCTTCCTGGCGCAGGAGCTCAAGCCCTGGGTCGACGCCCACTACCGCACGCTCACCGCGCCCCGGCACACGGCGGTGATGGGCTCGTCCCTGGGCGGTGTCGTGTCGCTGCACGCCGGCTGGAACCGGCCCGACGTCTTCGGCCAGGTCGGCGCGATGTCGGCGACCTTCGGCTACAAGGACGACCTGCTCGAACGCGTGCTGGCCGAGAAGAAGCGCGCACTGCGCGTGTACCTCGACTCGGGCTGGCCGCGGGACAACTACGAGGCCACGCGCAGCATGGCGGCGGCCTTGCGCCTGCGCGGCTGGCGCGAGGGCCGCGATCTCTGCTACCTCGCCTTCCCCGATGGCCGTCACGAGGAGCAATCATGGGCTGCGCGCGTGCACCTCCCCTTCCAGTTCTTCTTCCGCGAATGGCAACGCGAGTCGCGCCGTGCTCCTCTCGCATGAACGCAGATGGCGGGGTATCTTCTGGGACATGAGCGCCAGGGGGCCCGTTGGATCCGATTCGTCGGCTTCACTCGCCGGAGCAGGCGCGCTCAGCGAGGCAGGCATCGAGGCCGAGCTGCTTGCGGCGCTGCAGGCAGGCGAAGCGCGGGCCTACGAGCAGTTCGTCTGCGCCCACGTGGCTCGCGTAAAGGCCGTGGCTGTGCGCTACCTGCGCAACGAAGAAGATGCCAACGACGTCGTCCAGGAGACCTTTCTCTCGGCCTTCAAGGCCATCCAGCGCTTCGAGGGCAAGTCGCAGCTCTCGACCTGGCTGCACCGCATCGCTGTCAACGCCGCGCTGATGAAGCTGCGCACGCTGGAACGCAAGGGCGAGGCGCAGCTCGAGGACGAGGTCGACAAGCTCTTGCCGAAGTTCGTCGGCTTCGGCTCGCACGCCACGCCGCAGCGCTCGTTCGGTGAGCTGCCCGAGGACGGGATCATGCGCCAGGAGACGCAGTTCTTCGTGCGCCAGTGCATCGACCAGCTGCCGGCGATGTACCGCACGGCACTGCTCTTGCGCGACATCGAGGGCTACGAGAACGACGAGCTGGCCAAGCACCTCGGGACCACCGTCAATGCCGCCAAGATCCGCGTGCACCGGGCGCGCCAGGCGCTGCGCAGCCTTCTCGAACCGCGCTTCGCGAAACCGAATCCATGAACTGCACCGAGTTCCTCACCCTGCTGCACGACCACTTCCTCGGCAAGCTGCCTGCCGCGACGATGGCGCGCGTCGAAGCCCACGCCGCGAGCTGCGCCGAGTGCGGCGTCCTGATGGCGCGCGCCAAGGAGCTCTCTTGCCGCGAGTTCGCCGCGTTTCTGAACGACTACATCGACGACGCCCTGCCGCCCGAGCGCAAGGCGATCTTCGAGCGTCACCTCGCGATCTGCGCCGACTGCCGGAACTACCTGCAGTCCTACCGCGAGACGATGATGATGAGCGCGCTCGCCTACCTCGACCCGGGCAAGCTGCCGGCCGAACCGATCCCCGACGCGCTCGTCTTGGCGATCCTCCAGGCTGGGGGCAAGGGCAAGAAGAGGACCTGAGGACGGCGCGGGCCCGCGCGCCGCGCGGAACACGCCGCGCGGCAGCGCGCGGAGGAGCCCTGCGCCTTCCCCGTGCCGCGTCCCCGACTCCAATTGGCACCGCTTTCAATGGAACCACGCGCTGGTTCAGGTCGCGAGCCTGACGATCGGTTGGCTGCTGTCCGGATCCGTGCTGGCATGGTTCGTCCGTGGTCGAGGCTGAGGCTCTCGGTCGATGATCGAGACGCTGCGTCCGTCGGTCGTCCCTTCTCCGCGTCGGAGGGCGGCGGTTTTCCTGGTTCTTCGGCCGTACGACGCCGGTGTCGCCCGAGTTCTCATCCCGGCGAGACCAACGAGAGCGCCGCGGCGCGAGCCTGCCGCGGTGTGGTGCCCGAGGAGCCGGGTGCTATCTGCCCTTGCAGGCGACGAGCCCGGGCCAGTTCTGGTCGGCGCGCTCCAGGTTCCCCTGCAGGTCCTCGTTGAACAGGCGGTACGCCTTGGGCGTGTGCTGCAACACGAGGCGCCCGTCGACCATCTGGAAGATGTGGACGTTCACGCTCGAAACCTTGTTTATGGAGGCCGCGTAGCCGCAGTAGCCGCCGTAGGCCGGCACGTAGGTCTCGGGCGCGTTCTCGAAGTCCACGCGGTGCTCCATCGAGGCGAAGCGGTAGGTCGCGCCGTTGTAGTTCGACTGGAACTCCGGCTTGCCCGGGATCGGACGGTGATCGGTGAAGTAGGCGACCGGGTCGTGGCCCTCGAGAGCGAGGCCGTCGTCGTCCACGTTGACCAGCACCTGTTCGCCGCGCGCGTTCTTCGCCAACAGCCCGGGCCAGTTGGCGTCGGCCTTCTTCCTGTTCGCGGGCACGTCCTCGTTCCACTTGTCGAGCGCCTTCTGGTTGTGCTGCAGGACGAGGCGGCCGTCGAGGATCTGGAAGTAGTTCACGTCCACCGGCGAGACGCGGTCGATCGAGGCCGCGTAGCCGCAGTAGCCGCCGAAGGCGGGCTCGTACTTCTTCGGGTCGGCCTCGAAGGTCTTCAGGTTCCCCTCCGAGGCGAACCAGTACGTCGCGCCGCCGAAACGCGTCTGCCAGCGTTTCGAGCCCTGCACCGGACGGTTCTCGCTGAAGAAGGTCACCGCGTCGTGGCCTTCGAGCGCCACGCCATAGCCGTCGGTGTTGACGAAGTAGCGCGCCTCGCCGGCCGTGAGGCCCGAGCCGGAAGGGGCGCGACAGGTGTTGCAGCCCTCGGTGGCAAGAGCGAGCGCGAGGAGAGCGAGAGTGGAGGCGAGCTTCATGGATTCGAGTGAGCGTGGGTGTGAGGTCGGGGCGGCAGCCCCGTGGCCGCTTGGATGAGGCGGGCGCCGCTCCGTTTCGCGCGCCAGGAAGCGCTCTCAGGTGCGCGACGAGTTCCCTTCGGCATCCTGTCAGGCTCGAACGGACCGAGCTTCGTCAGCTTGAAGCCCTCGGTCTCGAGCGCGAGCCCGAATGTCGCCGGCGGCGTGACGATCTCGACCTCACCCGGGGGGGAAGCGGGCGGGCCCGAGACCCCGCTCGAGAGCGAGATCCCGGGCCCGCACGGAAGGCACAGATCGATCAGTGGAGCGTGGAGCTCACGGATTGCCCTGACCGGATAGGAGCATGAGCTCGTAGCTCGCCGGCGGAGAGTTGCGCGCCTTCTCGAAGCAGAGCGTCACTCTCAGGCTCCGGCCGGGGAGCAGCAGGCCGTCGCGCAGGAACTCGCGGAGGTAGGGCTCGCCCACCTTCGAGGTTCCGCTGGCGTTCGTCATCCGGACCTCGTCGGAGAGACCCTTGGCGACCACGAGGAGGTGCGTGTCCACGACCGACGAACTGTTGTTCGTGATCCGATACTCGTCCTCTTGCTCCCGGCCGCCGCGGTCGGTGTCGGAATCGATCAGCCGGATGTCGACCTGCGCGGTCACGTCCAGGAACTCGAGCCCCATGTCGCGCCGGGACAGGGGATCGTTGTTGACGCGAGGGAGCCCGCTGGGCATGCGCCCATCGACGGCGCCCAGGGCCGCGAGGTCCGGACGGTGGACCGAGAAGGTGAGGTCGCGCTCGTTCGGATCGAAGGTGTCCGTCGTCGACGAGGGATCGAAGTGGACGAAGGCGGGATCGTAGAGGGCGTTCTTGAGGAAGTAGTAGAGGTCCTCCACGTCGTCGTCGCTGAGCCCCAGGCCGCGCTCCGAGCCGGGGCCACGGGGATGGGTGAAGCGCGGCGAGAGCGAGCCCGCGTCGGCCGCTCCCCTGTCCTGCGGCACGCCTTCGTTGAAGTACTCCACCACGTCCCGGATGCGCGTGAACGAGCCATTGTGCATGAAGTTCCTGGCGTCCCTGAGCTGTCGCAGCGTCAGCGTCCGGAACTGGAAGGCGTCTTCCTCGTGGCCCGTGATGTCCTTGCGGCCTTCGTCGCGGAAGGTGGGGTCGCCCCTCACGAAGCGGTTCAGGGCCTGCAGCGGGTGATCGGCTAGGCCGAGGTTGTGGAAGTTCTCCTCGACGAACTCGCCCACGCCCGTGATATCGGGATCGTCCCGCTGCTTGTTGAGCATCGGACCGCTGTGGCACGAGAAGCATCCCGCGCCGCCCGCGCCGCCCTCGGCCTCGGTGAAGAACAGCCGGGCGCCGCGCCGCTGAGAGGACGTCAGGGCACCGTCGTCCCCCGCCAGGAACCGATCCCAGGGCGTGTTGCGGGTGACCACGGTGCGCAGGAAGGTCGCTGTCGCCCGTAGCACCGTGACGTCGTTGATCAGCACGTCCATGTCGCCACTAGCGGCCTCCTCCGGGAATGCATCCTGGAAGAGCTTCACGAACGCTGGAATCCCCTGCAGCACCATGGGCTGGGTCTCTCCTCCCGGAGGTTGGGGCGGCAGCAAGCTCAGCAACCGGTGTGCGTCTTGCAGCAGGAGCGTGAGGTTCTCCTGCGCGGGATGCCCGAACGGGTTGAGGCCACCGTCCGTCGCGTCGGGCTCGCCTCCGAAGCCGTCCAGGAGCAGCCGGTTGTTGAACGCAAAACCGATCATGCTGGGCGCCAGGCGCCCGACGCTGTCAACCGCATCGAGTCGCCCGGTCCTCAGCAGAGCTCCCACCCCGGGGAGCTGCCCGAGCGCAGGGTTGCCGATGGCGTTCTCGTAGACGTCCGTCAGCGTGGGCAGTTCGTCCACCAGCGCGTCCCCCGGAAACAGCGGTGTCGACCGCAGCCTCGGAAGGATGTCCGTCCTGGCCCTCCGGCGCGGAATGAAGTCGCCATCGGCGTCGGTGTAGCCGACTCCCTCGCCGCCCACCGCGAAGTTGATGAGCGTGCCCGCCTTCGAAGCTGCCTCACCGAGGTGACAGGATGCGCACGAGGCGCTCGCCGCCGTCTCCGGTATCCCGCCGAACTCCGGCACGATCCTGACCATGCGGACCGGGTCGTGGAACAGCATCTTGCCGAGGAAGCGCTTCGGCTCCGTCGTCTGGAAGAACGGGTCCGGGTCTCCGTTCGGTAGCTTCGGCTGCGGCAGGTCCACGTTCTCGGCGGGCACCATCAGCTTCTCGATCCCGCCCACCTGCTGGTCGATGAAGCGGCGAAGCTCGCGCGGGCTGTTCTGGGCGAACGCCGCTCCGCCGAGCGACACGGCGGCGGCCAAAACAGCAGCCACCCGCCACGAGAATCGGGCGCGTTCAGTAGGCTTCGGCGGCGGGCCGTTCCTTCGTCGAGTCGTCGGGTCTGCAAACTGCTCTTTCGGTTCGATCTTCATGCTTGTATGCCTCTGGGGGGTTTGGGCGAGGAGCACGGCTGCGCGGATGACGCACCCTGACTTCCCTTGCCTTCGATGCGCGCGTTCTGGTCGCGTTTCCCTGAGCCCGCCGGAGTGCATGGAGCAAGCGGGCACAGATCCCGTAACTCGTTTCGCCGGCCGGACATCGAACCAGTCCGAGGAGCGACTCCAGCCGGACGTCTGACGCAATGAGACCTGCTCGCGCGCAGGCGATGGACGCCGCTTCCAGCCGCGTGCGCCTGCTCGAAGGCGCACGCCAGCTCGGGCGGACGCGACCGAAGCCCATCGCGCCCTGGGCGAGCGGCGCACGCCCGGCAAGCTGGTCCTGGTGCCCCGACTACCAGCATGTCCTTGACACCGTCGAAAGACGTGAAACGACGAACGCTCCCGTGCATCCGAGCGGCGCACCCGACCTCATAGGAGCTTCCGTGATCGATGCCCGATCCTCGACCCGCCGCCAGCTGTTCCTGGTCCTCACCGTGCTCGTCCTCGCGAGCCTGCCGCCGCGGCTTCGCGCGCTCCAGGAGGAGCCGCCGAAGAAGCCCCGTGACGTCTCGCACTTCAACCTCGGCAAGGACAAGCTAGCCCTCCAGGGCTACGATCCCGTGGCCTACTTCCCCGAGGGTGGAGGCAAGCCGAAGAAGGGGCTCGTGACGCTCACGCTCGAGCACGAGGGCGCGCGCTACTGCTTCGCGAGCGAGTCGAACCAGAGGCACTTTCGCGCGACTCCGGCCAAGTACGAGCCGCAATACGGTGGATGGTGCGCCTACGCGATGGCAGAGCGGGACAAGGTCGAGATCGATCCCAAGTCGTTCCTCATCACCGACGGCAAGCTCCATCTATTCTTCAAGGCCTGGTACGCGGACACGCGCGCCAAGTGGCTGCAGGACGAGAAAGGGCTGAAAGAGAAGGCCGACGGCGCCTGGAAGGTGCTGAACGCGCCGCTACCGCCGAAGTAGCGGCCAGCCGGGAGGCCTAGCGGGAGATTCGGGCTGAGCTGGGTGCTCGGGCCGGAACCGGTGCTCGCGCTTCAGCAAGAAGGATGCCCTCGAGCAGGATCAGGTCGAGGTCGTGGTACTCGCGTCGATGCCGGTGATCACGATCAGGGCGGAGCGCCGAACGGGGACGCGTGCGCGCACGGCCTGGATCCGCGGCACGATCCAGTCGAGTCCGAACACGCGCTCGCTCATCCGCGCTCGCGGCCCGCCGCGGCCACCGAGCGGTCCGCCCGCGCGGTCGACCAGTCAGTTCCTACTGGGCCTGTGCGCTGCTCTGGGAATCGGTGCGATGGAACTCGATGGCGTGGCCGTCCGGATCGCGCACGAGTAAAGCTTGTTGGCCGCCCTCGAGCTCGACCATCCGGCTGGAGACGAAGTGCGCGCCGCCCGCGCGCAAGCGCGGCTCGAGGGCGTCGAGCGCGCTCACCGCCAGGCGCGTCTCCCAGTGCGCGAGGTCGTTCGCGCGCGCGTCGAGCGGATAGGGACGGCCGTCGGAGGGCGCCAGGTACTCGAGGAACTCGATGCCGGGCCCGCTCGCGCCGCGCAGCGCGGTGATGCGCAGGTGCGCGCCGAAGACGTTGTTCAAGTGCTCCTGCTCGGTGCCGTAGTTCTCGCTCGCGCCGGCGACCGTGAGGCCGAGCACGTCGCGGTAGAAAGCGAGGCTGCGCTCGGTGTCCGCGACCACGATCGCAGTGTGGTCGATGCCCAGGAACAACCGGCCCGTCTGCGCGAGGGCATGCCATTTGGCGGCGCCCTTCCCCGGCGGGAAGGCGAGGATCTCGAGCACGTGTCCGTCCTCGTCCTTGAAGTAGAAAGCCTGGATGCCGCCCGCGTTCGGGTTCCAGTCCGGCAGCCTTTGC
Organism: Planctomycetota bacterium; assembly: GCA_031413955.1. GTDB lineage: Bacteria > Planctomycetota > UBA1135 > UBA1135 > JABFRZ01. The sequence goes on from JANOGB010000623.1 coordinate 19,738, forward strand.
GGCGCACTGGAGGCGAAGCGCACGCCGTTTTCACGCAGCACGGCGTAGGCCCGCGGCATGTCGCTGACGATCAGCGCGACATGCTGGAACCAGCGGTCGTTGCTGCGCGAATCGAGCGGGATCGGCCGGCCCTCGGGCGCCAGGTACTGGGTCAGCTCCAGCAGCTCGTCGCCGAGCCTCAGGCGCGCCACGCGCGTGTGCAGGCCGAAGACGCCCTCGAGCTCTTCGTGCGCGGCGCCCTGGTGCTCGGCCTCGGCCACGAGCTCGAAGGACAGAACGTCGCGGAAGAAGGCCACCGAGCGGTCGAGGTCCGAGACCGTCAACCCGACGCTCTCGACGCCCAGGACAGGGGCCTGGGCGAGGGCGGAGCAGGCCAGCAGGGCGGGCGCGACGAGCGCCGCGAGGAGGCGGCCTGGGAAGAAGAAGAGAAGAGCCAGGCTAAAGCCAGGCAGTCCCAGGGGGGAGGCGCGTCTCACTGGAGGCGCTCCAGCAGGTGATCGCCGACGCGCAGGGCGTTGGCCATGATCGTCAGGGCCGGATTCACCGCGCCCGAGGAGGGAAAGAAGCTCGCGTCGACCACGTACAAATTGTCGAGCTCGTGCGCCTTGCAGTTCTTGTCGAGGGCCGAGCTGTGCGGATCGTCGCCGAAGCGGATGGTGCCGTTCTGGTGCGCGACGCCGGCCAGCGGGATGCGCTGCCCGACGAAGAGCTGCAGCGGAATCAGGTGCTCATGGCAGTCGAGCTGCTTGAGCATGCCCTTGAGCTTCTTGTGCAGTCGCTCGTGGCCCTGCTCGTTGTTGGGCGCGTAGCTGAGGACGATCTGGCCCTCGCGATTCACCGTCACGCGGTTGTCGGGATCGGGCAGGTCCTCGGACGTCAACCAGAAGTCGAGCGAGTGCTTGGCCATCAACTCGAGCGTCATGCCCGGCACGATCTTGGGTGCACCGGCCGAGAGCGTGTCCGCGTCCGTCTTGCCCACGAACGAGATGTGCCCGAGCGGGAAATCCCAGTCGTCGGAGCGGAAGTAGAAGTCGTTGAGCGCCAGCGTCTTCTGGAAGACCGATGGGTTCGGCTCGCGCGAGATCGCGAGCATCACCGAGTTCAGGTGCCCCATGTAGTGCCGGCCGACGACGTCCGAGCCGTTGGCGAGACCGCGCGGGTGCTTGTCGCTGGCCGAGCGCAGGAGCAAGGCCGCGGAGTTGATCGCGCCGGCCGCGACCACCACCAGGTCGGCCGAGTAGGCCTCCTTCAGGCCGCAACGCTCGACGTGCACCTTCGTGATCGAGCGCCCGCTCGCGTCAGTCTCCAAGCGCGTCACCATCGCGTCGGTCAGCAGCGTGACGTTCGGGTGCGCGAGCGCCGGGTCGACGCCGCAGGTCTGCGCATCGGCCTTGGCGTTGACGAGGCACGGGTGCCCGTCGCAAGTCGCGCAGCGGATGCAGGCGCTGTGCGGGCGGTTCTTCTCGTCCAGCATGACGCCGAGTGGCACGTGGAACGGCTGGTGTCCGAGACGCACCATGTCGTCCGACAGCTTCTGGATGCGCGGCTCGTGCGAGACGGGCGGGTGCGGATAAGGCGCGCTGGCGCGCGGCTCGGTGGGGTCCTGCCCGCGCTCGCCGTGCACGTGGTAGAGCGCTTCGGCCTGCGAGTAGTAGGGCTCGAGCTCGTCGTAGGAGATCGGCCAGGCGGGCGAGACGCCGCCATGGTGGCGCAGGTCGCCGAAGTCCTCGGCCCGCAGCCGGAAGAGCGCCGCGCCGTAGAACTTGGTGTTGCCGCCGACGTTGTAGTTCGTGTGCGGGTGGAGGGCCTTGCCGTGCTTGTCGAGCCAGGTCTCCTTCGTGTTGTAGCGACCTTCGACGTTGACCGCACGCGTGTTCCAGTTCTCCTTCTCGCGCGGCACGTACCCGCCGCGCTCGAGGATCAGGATGCGCTTGCCGCTCGGTGCCAGCTTGCGGGCCAGCGTCCCGCCGCCGGCACCGGTACCGATGAGGATGACGTCGTAGTGGAGTTCCATGGCAGATCGAAGGTGGCGACGAGGTGAGAGAGGAGCTTCATTGGGGCGCGCGCCCTAGGCCAACTTGCAGCCGAAGATCGGGAGCTCGACACGGCGCAGGTAGACGACCAGCGCGGCACACAGGAAGACGGCCACGGCCAGCGCGAAGAGCAGGCCGCCGTCGCCCTTGACCGAGATCCCGAGGAATACGAGGTGCGCGAGGATGGCGCCGGCCATCACGCCCATCGCCAGCGCGCCACCCAGGGCGGCGGTGCGCGGATAGAGCAGCAAGGCCGCCGCGACGAGCTCGACGACGCCCGAGGCGATCCTGCCCCAGGGCTCGACGCCCAAAGTGGAGAAGATGAAGCGCGACTCCTCTGCTCCCGTGAACTTGAAGAACAGGGTCTGGAGCAGGATCACCGCGGCCGCGAGCTGGCAGATCCAGCTCACGACCGCGGCAGTCCTGGTCATCGTGCTCGACGAATCACTCGGCATGGTCAGGGTCCTCGAGAGAGAAGAGTGCGCCGTGCGAAGCGCGCTTCCTCTGATGCAGGCCCTGTGGAGGCGTTTCTCTTCACGCGCCCCGGAAACCCGCGCAGAAGTCGGGCATCCAAGCGCGTGCCGAGGGGGGGACAAGGCCTCGCTCGGTCTCCTGCCAACCCTCGACCCCACCCACCTCAATGCTCTCATTCGAACTCCCTGGCGCGCGTGCACTCGCCGCCTCCCTCGTCGCCGTCGTCGGGCTCTCCAGCACGACCATGGCGACCCAAGACCTCAGAGCCTCCAGGAGCCCCGTCTTCCACGGCGCGAAGGTCAACGCCGGCACCGTGTCGTGCAAGCACGACAGCAATGGCCTGGTGCTGACGCTGTCCGACGATTTCGTGGTTCCGGAAACCCCCGCGCCGCACTGGCAAGTCGTCGACTCGCGCGGCAACGCCTACCTGCTCAATCTCCTCGAGATCAAGGGCGACAAGCTCAACAAGACGATCACGGTGCCGCGCTACGTCCACGACGTCGCCAAGGTGCAGATCTGGTGTGCCTTCGCCGAGGTGCTGCTGGGCGAGACCGATCTCGTCTGCGCTCACGCGCTCGAGGCCGGGATGCAGTTCGGCCACAAGTCCTCGATGTTCGCGGGCGCCAAGGCCAACAAGGGCTTCGTCACGCACACGCTCGAGGGCGGCAAGTCGGTGCTCGTGCTCTCGGAGGACTTCGTCGTGCCCGAGACACCGGCGCCGATGTGGCAGCTCGTCGACTCGATGGGCAACGTCTATCTGCTGAATCGCCTGAAGATCAAGGGCGACAAGCTCAACAAGACGCTCGTCATCCCGTCCTTCGTGAAGGATGTCAGCAAGGTGCAGATCTGGTGCGCCTTCGCGGAAGTCCTGCTGGGCGAGGCCTCGTTCGACAAGCCGGTGCTCTAGAGCCATGAACAAGCTCCAGCGCATCGTGGCCGTTTTCGGGCTCGCGCTCGTCGCGAGCCCGGCGGCGGCCCAGACCGTTTCCAAGAGAGTTCTCACGCTCGACGGCGCCAAGGCCGTGGTGGCCGCGGCCGAGGAGTTTGCCAAGTCCAAAGGCGCCGGCGGCGCGATCGCGATCGTCGACGACGGGGGCAACCTGCTGCTCTTGCACCGCATCGACGGCACATTCGCGATGGGCTCCAGCATCTCGATCGGAAAGGCCCGCACCGCGGCGCTGTTCAAGAAGCCGACCAGCTTCTTCGAGGAGCTCGTGGTGCAGAAGGGCCGCGTGTCGATGACGGCGCTCCCGGACTTCACGCCGCTCAAGGGCGGCGTGCCGATCGTGGTGGGCGGCGACATCGTTGGCGCGGTCGGCGTCTCCGGCGCGATGAGCGCCGATCAGGACGACGAAATGGCCAATTTCGCGGCCAAGGCCGTCGAGGGCGACATCGCTCCGAAGGCCGTCACCTACATACAGAAAGAAGCCGTCAGCGCCGCGTTCCAAAAGGGCGCGCCGCTGCTGGAGACGCCCGGGTTCAAGGTCCACGCCAGCCACCGGGATGGCCCGGGCATGGCCGAGGTCCACGAGAAGGACACGGACATCCTGTACGTACTCAAGGGCTCGGCCACGCTCGTCACGGGCGGCAAGCTCGTCGACGGCAAGGTGACCGCGACCGACGAGGTCCGCGGCACGCGCATCGAAGGCGGCGAGACGCGCCAGCTCGCGCCGGGTGACGTGATCGTGGTTCCGGCCGGTACGCCGCACTGGTTCCAGGCGGTGCCCGGAGCCTTCGACTACTACGTGGTGAAGACCACGCGTTAGCTCTCTCCGTCAGCGCTTCCTTTTCTCTCTCTTCCCCTCTCCCTCGCGGCCCCGTCTCGAAGCCCTCCACCTCGAGCGGGGCCGCGCCTTTTCGCACACCCTCATGTCGATCCTCGTTTCGCTGTCCGCGCTCGCCCTCGCCGTCCAGGCCCCGACGCCCGCCACTCCAAAGCATGTCGCCGACGCAATCATCGACCTCGCGAGCACGGAGGGGGCTGCGCTCGTGAAGGGCACCTGGCGCGCCGCCCAGGCCCACGTCATCGAGGTCGACCACAAGAACCCGGGGCCGGACAAGCGGCCTTCGGGCACGCCGAACAGGACCAAGGACATCGACATCGAGGCTGGCGTGCGCGACTTCGACGACTCGAAGTGGGAAGCGATCGCGCCCGAGGCGCTCGAGGAGCGCCGCGCGACGGGCAAGCTGTGCTTCGAGTGGTACCGCGTGCGCGTCACGATCCCCGAGAAGGTCGGGAGCTTTCCCACCACGGGCTCGACGGTCGTGTTCGAGATCGTGATCGACGACTACGCGGAGATCTGGGTCGACGGCGAGCTGCCGCAGATCCTCGGCACGCGCGGCGGGGCACTGGCCGCCGGCTGGAACGCGCCCAACCGCGTCGTGATCGCGCGTGACGCGCAGCCAGGCCAGACCATTCAGCTCGCCGTGTTTGGCGCCAACGCGCCGCTGTCGGATCCGCCGGCCAACTTCATCTGGGTGCGCTCGGCCACGCTCGACTTCTACCGGCCCGAGCGTCTGGAGACGAGCGAGCCCGTGGCGTTCGAGGTACAGCGCCTGGATCCCACGCTCGATGCGATCGTCGGTCGCGACGCGAAGCTCGAGCGCGTGGCGAAGGGCTTCAGCTTCACCGAAGGACCGGTGTGGGTCGCGGACGCGAAGACCGGCGGGCATCTGCTCTTCAGCGACCCGAACGAGAACGTGATCCACCGCTTCACGCCGGGCCTGGTCGACGGCGCACTGAGCGTGTACCGCACCAAGAGCGGCTACAAGGGCACGGATATCGGCGCATACGGCCAGCCGGGTTCGAACGGCCTCGCGCTCGACGCGGAAGGGCGCCTGACGATCTGCGAGCACGGCAACCGGCGCGTGACGCGCCTGGAGAAGAACGGCTCGCTCACGGTGCTCGCCGACCGCTATCAGGGCAAGCGCCTCAACAGCCCGAACGACGTCGTCTACCGCTCCGACGGCGCGCTCTACTTCACCGATCCGCCCTTCGGCCTGCCGGAGTTCCACGCCGATCCGCGCCGCGAGCTCGACGTCACCGGCGTCTTTTGCCTGATCAAGGGCGAGCTGAAGCTCGTCAGCACCGACCTCACCGGCCCGAACGGGGTGGCCTTCTCGCCCGACGAAAAGTTCCTCTACGTCACCAACTGGGACGAGCAGAAGAAGGTCGTGATGCGCTACGAATCGCTGCCCGACGGCACGCTCGCGAACGGCATGGTGTTCTTCGACATGAAGGATGGGGCCGGTTCGGAAGCGCTCGACGGGATCAAGATCGATCGCGCCGGCAACCTGTTCGTCTCCGGTCCGGGCGGAACGTGGGTACTTTCGAGCATGGGCAAGCACCTCGGCATGCTGGTCGGGCCCGAGCTCGCCGCCAACTTCGCCTGGGGCGACGCCGATGGGCGCACGCTCTACCTCACCGCACGCAGCGGGCTCTATCGCCTGCTCTTGAGCGGCTCGGACGCGGCGCCGGGCGCCTTCGAGCGAAAGCAGTGAACATGCGCTTCCTGCTCCATCTCCTCTTCGCAGGCGTGTTCCTCGGCTGCGCGAAGTCCGAAGCTGCCGACGTCCTGCCCAAGATCGAACGCCTGGACCCGCGCCTCGACGCGCTCGTCCCGCCCGGCGCGAAGCTCGAGAAGATCGCCGACGGCTTCGGCTGGGCCGAAGGGCCGGCCTGGAACGCCGCCACGGGCGAGCTCTTCTTCTCGGACGTCGAGACCAATCACATGCATGCCTGGAGCGCGAAGAACGGCACGCGCATCGTGCTCGAGAACTCCGGCTACGAGCGCGCGGCTCCTTTCACCGGGCGCGAGCCTGGCTCGAACGGCATCACCTTCGATGCGGAGGGCCGCACCGTCTTCTGCCAGCACGGTGAGCGCCGCATCAGCCGCCTCGAGCCCGACGGCACGCGCACCGTGCTCGTCGATCGCTATGAGGGCAAGTGCCTCAACTCGCCCAACGACCTCGTCTACTCGCGCGCCGGCGACCTCTACTTCACCGATCCGCCCTTCGGGCTGCCCGGGACCTACGACGATCCCGCGAAGGAGCTCCCCTTCAGCGGCGTCTTTCGCCTGAGCGCGACCGGCGAGCTCACGCTCCTCACCAGGGATCTCGAGGGCCCGAACGGCATCGGACTCTCGCCCGACGAGCGCACGCTCTACGTCGCGAACAACAGCCCCACGCGCCCGCTCTGGATGGCCTACGACCTCTGCGCCGACGGCACCATCGGTTCCGGCCGCGTGCTCTTCGACGCCAAGCCCTTCACCACGACCCGCAAGGGCTTCCCCGACGGCCTGAAGGTCGCGAAGAGCGGCCACCTATTCGCCTCCGGTCCCGAAGGCATCTACGTCCTCACGCCGACTGGCGAGCACCTCGGCACGCTCTTCTTCGGCCAGCTCACCGCGAACTGCGCCTTCGGTGCGGAGGGCAGGACACTCTACGTCACGGCGGATTCCGAGCTGTACCGGGTCGATCTCGCCAGTTAGGGCCCGCGCAAGAATAAGTTGGACGTTTCGCCGGCCCTCGCCGTCGCTGGCGGCGTTGCGCCTCCTCGGAAACCATGCAGGTTGCCTGCGTCGGCGCGCCTTGCCATCGACGGCGATGGCTCGCCGAAACGTCCAACTAATTCTTGCGCGAGCCCTTAGTCACTCCGCCGAGGCTTCCTGAAACGCGGACCCGAAGAGCGCATCGAAGCATTGCCTTTCCAGAGCAGCAAGCCTCTAGATCTTCAGGAGTCCCCATGACGTCCACGAACCAGAACTGGGCCGTCGTCCTCGCCGCCGGTGAGGGCACGCGCCTGCGCCAGCTGACCACCCACGGCGGAGTCGCCACGCCCAAGCAGTACTGTTCGCTACGCGGTGGCCGGTCCTTGCTGAGCGACGCCGTGGCGCGCGCGGCTCGCATCGCGCCCCGTAAGCGCATCGTCGTGGTCGTGGCCGAAGAGCACCGCCGCTTCTTCGAGTCGGAGGTCAGCGGCCTCGCACCCGAGAACATTGTCGTGCAACCGAGGAACAGGGGCACGGCCGCGGGAATCCTCCTGCCGGCGCTGTCGGTGCTGGAGCGCGACCCCGAGGCGCGCCTCGCCTTCCTGCCCTCGGACCACTTCGTCGGCAGGGAATACGTGATCGAGGCGTCGCTGCGCCTCGCGCTCGAGATGCTCGACGAGAACCCGGGCGTGCTGACGCTGCTCGGCATCACGCCCGACGCGCCCGAGACCGGCTACGGCTGGATCGTACCGGCGAATAGCGACCGGCTACTGCGGCCGGTCGAGCGCTTCGTCGAGAAGCCGGCCGCAAGCGTGGTGAACGAGCTGTTCGCGTCGGGCGCGCTGTGGAACAGCTTCCTGTTCGCGGTCAAGGGCTCGACGCTGGTGCGCTTCTTCGAGGAGCGCCTACCCGAGCTGGTACGGAGCCTCGGCCAGGTCTTCTCCGCGGAGGCGAGCGCGCGAGCGGCAGAGCTCGACGCGCTCTATGCCGAGCTCGAGACACGCGACTTCTCGCGCGACATCCTCGAGCAGACTGCGCGGCGTTTGCGGCTCGAGGTCGTGCCGCCCTGCGGCTGGACGGACCTCGGAACTCCGGCGCGCGTGGAGGCGTGCCTGGCGGCGCTAGGGGAGGATTCCGCCGCGCGCCAGTCGGTGCCCTTTCCCGGCCGTCGCGCCGTCCTCGACCTCGCGCACGCCGTTCGCGGGCTCGCCGTCCTCGGCGGAGAAGCAACGGCCCTGACCGCCTGAGCTCCGACTCCCACGAATCTCCGCTTGGCGCGTTTTCCTTCCTTCGCGTGCTTTGCGCCCTTTGTGGTGGGTTCCGGAGAACAACGGCAGTTGGCGCAAAGGAACCCGAACCCCTTGCTCAATCGGGCCAGCTCGATCGCCACAGTCAGCGAGAACCCGTGGGGCCGCGCCAGCGTTCCTTGGCCCCGTCGAAGCACGCTTTACCTCGCGACGGCTCTCAACGGCCTGCCAGGGATCTCGCCCGGCGTAGACTGCCTGCACGATGGGTCTGCGAGATCGAGAGCGCGATCCCGAGCTGCCGGCGCTCGCGGGTGAAGCGCACCTGCGCCCGCCCGGCGTGGACGAGCTGCTGGAGCTCGCCCGCGCTCACCTCCTGCGGCCCGACGCGCCCGCACCCACCAGCGGACGCTGGGACTACGCGCGCTGGAAGCCGGGCGTCTCGATCACCTCGGTGTACACGCTGCGCTTCGCGGACGGCGCCGAGGAGGCGGTGGTGGCGAAGCGCTACGTCGACGGCAAGGAGCGCACGCTGACTTTTCGGCCGCGCAACGAGGAGCACCTGGAGGAGCTGTGCGTGCGCCTGAAGCCACGCGCGCTGCTCGCCGAGCGCTCGCTCTCACTGTGGGTCCCGCCGGCCGACCGCGTCCTGCGCGGGCTGCCGGTCTTGCTCGATCGCAAGAAGCTCGGCAGCTTCGTGACGCGCGCGGGTATCGCCCCTTCCGGCACGGTCAAGAAGCGCAAGACGGCCTACACGCTGCTGCGCTACAAGCCCGAGCGGCGCGCCGTCTACCGCCTCGACCTGCGCCTGCGCAGCGAGGAGCGGCCCAAGCTGGCGCTGGCCGCGCGCGCGCTGCCCGCGGCCGAGGCCGCGCGCGTGATCGAAGCGCGCACGGCCCTGGAGGCCGCTGGCGGGCGCGAGCTCGCCCCGCCGATCGCCGCCACGAACCTGCGCCAGGGGTTCCTGCTGGAGCCGTGGCTCGAGCTCGAGAGCTCCGCGCCGGACACCTTCGCGCACGCGCGCGAGGCCGGAGTCGAGCTCGCGCGCCTGCACGCGCTCGCGCCTCCGCCGGGGTTGCGCAAGATCTCGACCGGGCTGTCCACGGACCTCGACGAGCTCTTCGCCGTCGACGCCGTACTTGCACGTCTTCCGCGCGCAGGGCCGCACCCGGAGGCCGAACGACTCGTCTTCTGCCATGGCGACTTCCACCCCGACCAGGTCGTGCGGCGCGCTGACGGCCGCTGGATCCTGATGGATCTCGACCTGCTCGGCGCCGGAGATCCGGCCTTCGACCTCGCCTGCTGGGCCGCCGACTGGATCGTCGAGCACGAGCGCGTGGATCTCGCGGCGGCCAGCGCTGCTCTGCTCGAAGGCTACCGCTCCGCCGGCGGCACTCCACCGTCGATGACGCGCCTAGCAGCCTTCACCGCCGCGGAGCTCGTCTGCCGCGCCGGCTCGACCCTGCGCCGACTCGAGCGGGGCGCCAGCGCGAAGGCCCGCTTCGCGCTGGAGGCTGCCCGGCAGATCGAGAGCTCCCGACCCCTGGGGTAGACTTGGCTCGTGCAGTCGAAGGAACAGATCGAGGCCTACCGCCGCATGACGCCGCAGGAGCGGTGGAAGATCACGGCGGAGCTGATGGAGTTCGCTTGGAGAGCCCTGCTCGTCATGACCCCAGTGGAGCGCGAGCGGCGGCTCGAAGTGGCGCGGAGACACCACCGCCTCTCGAACGAGGCGATCGTCGCCGGCTTGAAGTGACCGACCATCCCGTTTTCCGGGTTCTGCATCGGACGCTCGATGTCTTCCAGCGCGCGGGTGTCGAGTGCGCGGTCATGGGCGGCTTCGCCATCCGCCATTGGGCGCTGCCTCGCCCGACCTACGACGTCGACTTCGCGGTGGCCGTCGAAGGCGAGGAACTGGTCCGGTTGCTCCGAACCTTCGACGAAGCTGGTTTCAGCGTTGCGAACCACTTCCTGTCGGGATACGCCGACACCCTCGCCGGCATGCGCAAGCTGGCCATCGGATGCTTCGATTCGGGCAGCGTGTGGAACGTGGACATCTTCCTCGCCAGCACTCCGTTCGTGCGTTCCGCGTTCGATCGCCGCGTGTCGACGGAGGTGGAAGGGCGACAGATGTCCATCGTCTCGGTCGAGGATCTGCTGCTCTTCAAGCTCCTCGCCTATCGGATGAAGGATCAGGTCGACATCGAGGACCTGCTCCTCGTCTGCGGAGCGCTGGATTCGTCGTACTTGCGCAAGTGGGCTGGCCATCTCGACATCTCCGAGCGACTCGAGAAGACGCTACAAGAGTCTGGCCGAGTCTGACCGTCGTTGCCGAAATGAGGGCCCTGCCCAGGTTCGCCGGACGGCGGTCCGATAGGACGGCCATGAACACTCCGCGGGTCTCGGCGCTCTTCCTCGTATTCCTGCCCGCATGCCACGAGGCTCGGCCGCGCGTGACGCAGGGGCCTGTGCTGGAGCTCGGGTTCGAGGACTCGTGCCGGCCGTACGCGGTGGCCGAGCTCGGTCTCGAGGTCTCGCCCGGCGGGATCACCTTCACACCCGGGATCGAGGGGCGTGCGGCGCACTTCGACGACTCGGGCGCGTCCGTGAGGTTGGTCGGCCTCGAGCGGTTGGAGCTCGCGGACTCCATGACCCTCGAGTTCTTCGTGAACCTGGCCGACTGGCAAAACCCGTACGGCGAAGGGACGGTGAAGAACCTGGTCTCGCACTCGGACGTCTTCGCCGTGACCGTGAAAGGCTGGGCGCTCGAGGCGCGCGTGACCAGCGCGGGAGCGGAGAAAGCTCAGCGCTTCAGCGGCGGGTCCTTCGCGCCTGGTACCTGGCATCACGTTGCACTGGTCCTGGATGGAGCACAGGGTTCCGCCCGGCTCGTGCTCGACGGCCGGGACGTCGCTCAGACCTCGGTGCGGGGGGACATCGCCATCGAGCCCACGCTCGAGCTCGTCGTGGGCAGCTGGTTCGAGCAGGAAGAGACCTTCTCCGGCGTCCTCGATTCGGTCCGGCTGTGGGCGCGCGCTCTGTCCGCCGAAGAGCTCCGCGCACGCGCAGCCCTGCTCGCGGGGGACGCCGTTCTTTCATCCGCGAGCGCCGGGCTCCAGCCCGGCTCCGTTTCTTCCGGTTCTCCATGACCTCGCGGTCATCGGCGAGGGCGGAAGAAGAGAAGAAGAGGGAAGAAGAGAAGAGCCGGGCTGGAGCCCGGCGCTCCCGGATGAAGGCTACGGCAGCTCGCCCGCCAGCACCTGCGGCAGGACGTGCGCGATCACGATCACGTCCGCGCCGCTCTTGAACGTGTTCCACTCGGCGCGCGCCTGGTCGGGTTCGAAGAGCTGGGTCCAGAAGCCGCCCTGGTCGAAGGCTTCGTCGAGCAGCGGCTTGCCCACGTCCTTCCAGAAGTACTTGTAGTGGAACTTGCGGTGGCGGCCCGTCTGTCGCCAACGCGGGACGTCCTTCTCGCTCGCTTCGCCCTCGCCGCCCTCTTCGCGCGGGACCGCGACCAGAGGGATGAGCCCCGAGCGCAGGTCGTCCTCGGTGGCCTGGTCGGTGTAGGGGTAGGCGGCCCACTCCGGCGCGTGCAGGCCGGTGATGTAGCGGTGCATGGGCTTGGTGGGCAGCTCCTCTTCCGGGAAGGCGTAGCAGGCGCGGATGAAATCGGGCGTGAGGAAGGGCGTGACCACGAAGCCGGTCTGGCCCGAGACCGTGGCCGAACCCCAGCGGCGCGTGTACTCGTTCAGGAAGAAGAAGTGCAGCGGGCCGCGGCTCGCGAGCCCGTAGTCGAGCGCGGCGCGGTACGAGCGGCGCAGCTCCTCGCGCACGCGCTCGCGCAGGTCCGGGCGCAGGATCGGCGGGGCATCGGCCATCAGGCTGGCGAGCAGGAGCTCCTCGTAACGCGCGCTCGGGTGCTCGTGGGCGCGGATCTGCTTGGCGAAGTCGGCTTTTCCGATGCCGGCGTGCTGGCCCATCACGTTGACCACGCCGCCGTCGAGCCGATCCTTCTTCTCCTTGGCGAGGAAGTTCTTGTGCTTGAGCGTGGTGTAGTTGCCGGCCTGCCAGAGCAGCGCTTTGGCCAGGCTCGCGCGCAGGCCCTCGGGCGTGCCGGGCGGCACCCCGCCCTCGCTCTTGATGCGGTGCGGGAGCCCGGCCATGCGCGCGAGCTCGGCCGAGATCAGCACGTCGAAGTGCGTCTCCTGGCCGCGCACGCGCAGCTCGAAGTTGGCGCCGAGCACGCGCAGGCAGGAAGCCACGCAACGGCTGTCCCAGCCGCCAGAGAGACCCACGGTGGGCTTCTCCCACAGCTCCATCGCGTCGGAGATGTGGTTCAGGAGCGCGTGGCGGCCGAGCTCCAGGCAGTCCTCGCGCGCGCGCGCCGGCGGGTTGACCCACTCGCCGACCGGATCGAAGCGGTTGCGCACGATGCCGGAGCGCGTCAGGCGGAGCTCGGTGCCGCCCGGCAACAGGCGCGCGCGCTCGAAGCCGCTCGAGTGCAGCGGGAACCAGTGCGTGGTGAAGCGCGCGGCCCAGTCGAGCGCCACCGGTTCGAGCCTCACGTCCAGCGCGCGCAACGCGCACAGACGGTTCGTCAGCGCCCACAGGTTCTCGTCCTCGTATTCGTAGAGCGGCGCCTGGCCCAGGCCGTCGTTCTGGACGCGCACCTCGGCGCTGCCCGCGCGCGACCAGATCAAGGCCGCCGGGGGGATGAGCTCGCGCAGGTAGGCTTCGCGCCGGGCCTCGAGCTCGCGCGTGAACGCGAGCAGCGGCGTGTCCCCCGGCTCGAGTCCGTGCGCGCGCAAGAGGCGCCGCGCGTTCAATGGATAGTCGGGCGCGAAGGCCCAGCCGCTCTCATCCTCCTCGAAGAAGGGTGCCCGGAAGCCCTTGACGGGGAGCTCCAGCCAGGCGAGGTGCGTCGGACCCGCCGTGCGCGTGTTCGCCACGACTCCCGGTGCGAGCACGGGCTCGAAGAGGCTCGCCAGGCGCGGCGTGATTCGCTCCGGCTCGAGCACGGGCGCCGCCTGCGCCTTGGCGCGCCACAGGAGGAAGATCTTCAACGCCAGGTTTCCGCGCGCGACGAGCGGGCGCACCACAGGCTGAAGGACTTCACGGCAGGGGACTTCATGGCAGGGGTGCGGGGAGCGGTTCGGCGACGAGCGCGATGAACAAACTGTAGTCTCGCCTGGCCCAGGTGCGCGAAGCCCGTGCCAGCCACGGGCTCGCCCCGCTCCGGTCCACCCGCCACAATCCGCGCCCATGATCCGTGCGAACGACGTCGTCCGCCTCGTCCACCAGGCCGGGTTCGAGCTCTTCACGGGTGTGCCCTGCTCCTATCTGACCCCGCTGATCGACACCGTCATCGATTCGCGCGACATCCGCTACGTCGGCGCCGCCAACGAGGGCGAGGCCGTGGCGATCGCGGCCGGGTCGCGGCTCGGCGGGCGCGACGCGGTGGTGATGTTCCAGAACTCCGGGCTGGGGAACGCGGTCAATCCGCTGACCTCCCTGACTTACCCGTTCCGCTTGCCCGTCCTGGTGATCACGACCTGGCGCGGCGAGCCGGGCGGTGAGCACGACGAGCCCCAGCACGAGGTGATGGGGGCGATCACGCCTGACCTGCTGGAGCTGATGCGCATCCCCTGGGAGCGCTTTCCGGCCGAGCCGGCGGCGCTGGAGGCGGCGCTCGGCCGCGCGCGTGCACACATGGCCACGACGGGCTTGCCCTACGCCTTCATCCTGCAGAAGGGCTCGGTCGAGGCCGCGGCGACGGGCAAGCACCGCACGCGGGAGAGGCGCATCGAGGGGCGCGTGCAGGGCGCGCTCGGCGATTCCCTCGATCCGGACGCGGCGCTGCGCGCGGTCGTCGCCGGTACGGCCGGCTCGGACGTCCTCGTCGCCACCACGGGCTTCACCGGACGTGCGCTGTACGCCACCGGCGACCGGCCGAACCAGCTCTACATGGTGGGCTCGATGGGCTGCGCCTCGAGCTTCGGCCTGGGCCTGGCCCTGGCGCAGCCGCAACGCCGCGTGATCGTCCTGGAGGGCGACGGCGCGATGCTCATGCACCTCGGCGCGGCCGCCGTCGTGGGCCATGAAGCGCCCCTGAACCTCGTGCACGTCCTGCTCGACAACGGGGTGCACGATTCGACGGGAGCCCAGGCCACGGTCGCTCCGGCGGTGGATCTGGCCGGGGCGGCGCTGTGCTGCGGCTACGCCGACGTGCGCCGCGTCGCGAGCGCCGTGGAGCTAACGACGGCCGTCGCCGGAGCCCGCCGCGGGCCTGTCTTCTTGCACGTGCGTACCCTGCCGCGCGCCAACCGCAAGCTCCCCCGACCTGCGGAGACGCCGGCCGAGATCGCGCGGCGCTTCGCGGACTGGATGAGCGCTCATCCCTGATGGTGGCGCCGCGGCCCTGCCTTCGACCCCGGAGGGTCTTGCTTCGATTTCGCATTCTGTCTGGGGCCAGGCTCAGGGTCGCTAACCCGTTCAATCCAGTTCTCGCTACGCCAGATCCAGTTCCTGGAAATGCTTTCCGGATGCCATCACATGGTAGCGCCGAGCCCACCCTTCCGACTTGTAGTGTGGTCTGGCACGTCGCTTGACTTGCCGGGGCCCCACGCACCGAGAAAACCTCGATCATGAAGAAGTCCGCTCTCCTCCTCGCCGTTCTGCCGCTCGCCGGCGTCGTGTACTTCCTGATCCCGAAGAGCGAGGCCTCGACCCGCTATCTCGTGACCGGGTCGAGCAC
>JANOGB010000624.1:0-6097 GCA_031413955.1 Planctomycetota bacterium
TGAAGAATTGCTCCGACTCCGTACTCCGCATCACCGCCGGCGGAGCCGTGGACCGCATCGGGTTCGTCGGCACGAGCGGCGTGTCGAAGCGCTGGAGCGACCTCGGCCTCGATCCGCTCGCGGACAAGCTGCGCTGGAAAAGCCTCTTCCCCACGCCCTTCCCCGATTTCCGACACCTGGACCGGCTCAGCAAGGTGCTGTGCATCGCCGCCGAGAGCGCGGGCCTCGCGGCGCGCGTCCCTCCGCCCGACGACGACACCGCGCTCCTCTTCGTGAGCTCCCACGGCTGTCTCGACTCCGATTGGCGCTTCGAGCAGAGCCTCGGCTCGGCCGACGGCACCGCGGCCGGCCTCTTTCCCTACACTCTCTCGAGCACGTGCCTCGGCGCGGTGGCGATCCGCTACGGCCTGCGCGGGCCGACGCTCTCGCTCTCGACGCCGCCCGGCGAGGCGGGGCGCGCGATCCGCGAAGCCGCCGAGCTCGTCGCGCGCGGCGAGGCCTCCCGCTGCGTCCTGTTCCTCGGCGACTGGCTCGCCGCGGACGCGAGCCGCGCGCTCGAGATCGAATCCCGCGCGGAGCTCGTTGCGCTCGTGCTCGAACCCGGGGATCCTGGTGCGAGCTCGTGGCCGGCGGTAGCCGAGCTCTTTCATGTCCCGGATCCCGTTCCCTTCCTGATCGACCACTTGCGCGCCTGCTTCCCCGGGAGCGCCGGGCTCCAGCCCGGCCCTTCTTCTCAGAGCCAGGCTGGAGCCTGGCGTTCCCGGGGAGGAGCGAACCCATGAACCAGAACCAAGCCAGCACGGACTTGCTCGTCGACGAGTTGAAGCGCCACATCGTGACGGATCTGGAGCTGGAGGACGTCGACCCCGAGCAGATCGGCGCCGACGACGCGCTGTTCGGCGAGGGCATCGGCCTGGATTCGATCGACGCGGTCGAGCTGGTCGTGATGCTGGAGCGCCACTACGGGATCCGCCTGACCGACATGGCGACCGCCAAGGCGGCTTTCTCCAGCGTGCGCTCGCTGGCGGACTTCGTGCAGAGCCACCGCGCCTGATCGAGATGGCACGCGGATGACCGAGGTCGCGATCACAGGCCTCGGGATCCTGTCCGCCGCCGGCGTGGGGATCGACGAGACCGCGCGCGCGCTGCGCAGCGGACGCTCCGGGCTGGTGAGGCTCGAACGCTTTGTCTCGCCGCGCCATGGAAACTGTCGCGTCGGCGAGGTGCGCGGCGGCGGGATGGGAGACACGGAGGGCATGCCGCGCACGGTCGCGCTCGCCCGCGTCGCCCTGAGCGAAGCGCTCGACGCGGCGCGTTTGCCCCATGCTCGCGAACGCATCGGTCTGGTCCTCGGGATCTGCGTCGGCGGCATGCCGGAAACGGAGCGCGCGGTCGCGGCGCGCCTGGCGGGCGAGGCCTTCGACGAACGCGTCTGGCTGCGCCACGCCTGCGCGAACACGACCCATGCCCTGGCGGACGAGTTCGCGCTCGGCGGCGTGCGCACCACGATCTCCAACGCGTGCTCCTCCGGCGCGCAAGCGCTCGCCACCGCGAGCGAGCTGCTCGAGACTGGCGCCGTCGACGCCGTGGTCGCGGGCGGGGTCGACGCGCTGTGCCGGCTCACGCTCAATGGCTTCGCCTCCCTGCTGGCGATGGACGCGCAGGGTTGCCGGCCCTTCGACCGGAACCGCGCGGGGATGAGCCTCGGCGAGGGCGCGGCCTTTTGCGTCCTGGAGCGCGTCGCCGATGCACGCGCGCGCGGCGCGGACGCGCCGGTGCTCCTCGCCGGCTTTGCCAACACCTGCGACGCGTACCACGCGACGGCGCCCGAGCCGGAAGGCCGCGGCGCCGAGGCCGCCATGCGCGGCGCGCTCGCACACGCGGGCCTCGAGCCCGGTGCGGTCGACTACGTCAACGCGCACGGGACGGGCACGAAGGAGAACGACTCGGCCGAGGGCCGCGCGCTCGCGCGCCTGTTCGGCGCTCGCGTTCCGCCGGTGTCGTCCGTCAAGGGCGTCTTCGGGCACACGCTCGGCGCCGCCGGAGCGATCGAGGCGGTGTGCTGCGCGCTCGCCATGACGCGCGGTTTCCTGCCCGGAACGGTGGGCCTGGAGGAGCCGGATCCTGGTTGCGCGATCGAGCCGCTGCGCGCATCCGTCGCCGCCCGGCCGCGGGTCGTGCTCAGCAACTCCTTCGGCTTCGGTGGCAACAACACCGTGCTCGTCTTCCGGCTGGCGGAGGAGCGCGCGTGAAGCTGGAGCTCGCGCTCTTCGGTTACGCCGCCGCGGGCGACGGCAGTCAGGCTTTGCCCGAGCGGCGCCGCGTCGCGCTGCAGGCTGCCGGCTCGGCGCGCGGCGGCGGACGCCTTCCGCGCCTCGCGCTCGAGCTCGCCCGGCTCGCGCTCGGCCCACGCCCCACGCCCGAATCGATGGGCGTGTTCTTCGGCACGGCGCTCGGGTGCCTGACCGAGACCGAGAGCTTCGTTGCCAACATGATCCGCTCGCAGGAGGCGACGCCCAAGCCGCGCGCGTTCACGTCCTCGGTGCACAACTCGATCGCCTCGTTCGTGGCGCTCGACCTCGCGGCCCGCGGCGAGTGCAACACCTTCGTGCACGGCGAGATTTCGTTCGCGCACGCGCTCTTCTCGGCGGCGCTGTGCGCGCGGCGCAGCGCCGGGCCGCTCGTCGTGGGCGCCGTCGACGAGGCGCCGCAGCTCACCTTCCTGGAGCTGGCTCGCGCTGCCGGTTGCGAGGCAGCCGGCGAGGGGGGAGCGGTGCTCGTCGCCGGCGGCCGCGAGGCGTTTCCGGAGCCCGCCGTGGCCTGGGTCGAGAGCCTCGCGCTCGCTCGGCCCGCGGATCCCCTGGCCTGGGCGCGCGAGGAGCTGCGCGCCACTCCGCCGGACGCCTTGCTCCATTGTTCTCTGGCGGCGGGAACGGAGAAGCGCTCCGCGGAGCCGGCGCTGGTCACGATCCATGCGCAGCACCCCTCCAGCCTGGCGACCACGACCGCGCTCGCGCTCGGACTGCTCGCCGGCGAGGTGGAGCCCGACATCTTCGAACTCGCGCGCCGTCCCACGAGCTTGGCCGTGCTCGGGACCTCCGTCGACGGAGACGCTGCGCTACTCACGCTGCGGAGGCGCTGACGCCTTGTCGCTCCACCGCGTCACGCTCCCACTCAGCATCGGCGCCGCGTTCGCGATCTTCATGCTGCCGTCCGACTGGCGCGTCTTCGCCTGGACGAGCCTCGTCCTGCTGGTCTTCGCGCTCGTCACCTGGGGTGTGGTCTCGATCCGCTCGCCCTACTTCGGACGCGCGCTCCTCGCGAGCTCGGCTCGCGACGCCGTCGCGCTCACCTTCGACGACGGGCCCGACCCGGCCAGCACGCCAGCCCTGCTCGATCTGCTGCAGAGCCGCGGCGCACGCGCGACGTTCTTCGTCGTCGGCGAACGCGTGCTCGCCCATCCCGAGCTCGTCCGCCGCTGTCACGCAGAAGGCCACGAGCTCGGCAACCACTCCCACACCCATTCCCCCTGGCTCAACTTCCGCTTGCGGCGCGGAATGCAGCGCGAGATCGCGGCCTGCCAGGAGGCGCTCGAAGCCACGACCGGCCGCCGCCCGCGTTCCTATCGCCCGCCCGTCGGCCTGCGCAATCCCGCCGTCCATCCGGCGTGCGCGGCTCTCGGCTTGCGCGTGATCGGCTGGCAGGTGCGCAGCTTCGACAAGTCGGGCCGCGCTCGCGACGCGGTCGTCTCGCGTGTGCTGCACCAGCTCCGCCCCGGAGGGATCGTCCTGCTCCACGATGGAGGGCAGCCCCGCGAGCGCCTGCTGGCCATCACCAGCGGAATCCTCCAGGACATCGAAGCCCGCGGACTGCGCACGGTCACGGTGGACGAACTGCTGGGTTCACCCCGCGCCTGAGCGCCGGCGGTCCCGCTCGCTTCGATCAGGAACCGAAGACCCAGCCGATGCTGAAACCCCACTGCGGTCCGTAGTAGCCGTCGGGGGGCAACGCGCGCTGATAGGTGGTGCTCCAGCTCCAGCGGCCGCCCTGGAAGCGCGTGCGCAACGTCAACGCGGTCAGGTCGAAGCCCGCGAGCGTCTCCGCGCCGGCCGCGGGAAACGCGAGGTCGAAGGTTGCCGAGCCGCCCGGCTCCACGGCCGTGGACAAGTCTTCGGTCGCCGCGAACCCGAACGAGGACAGGCCGGCGTCGAGGAGCTCGAAGTCGGCCGGCACGAGAGTGAACGCCGTGGGCCCGGGGTTTTCGAGCCGCACGCGGAAGCGGAGCTCGTAGAGACCATCCACCTTTCCGATGCCGCGCCAGGCGACGACGATGCGCGCCTGGACGTCGTCGGCCTCGCCGCGCAGCTCGGTGTCCTGGATCGCCGGAGCGAAGCGCACGTCGGAGTACGAAGCACACGCCGCGCAGGTGATCCCGAGGAGCATTGCGGCCGCTGCACGCAGGCACGGTGTTCGTGTTGCCATCGCTGCCCTACTTTCGGCCCGGGTCCGCGCTCCAGTTCACCATGGAGCGAAAAAAAAGAAAGCCAGCGTCCACGGGGGAGGAGGCCAACCTTGCCGGGTCGCTAGGATTCCGGGTGTGAGTGCGGACCCGGTCATCCGAGCGTGCATCCTCATCCCCACGTACGACAACGGGGGGACGCTGCGGGACGTGGTGGGGCGGGCGCGGGAGACCGGGCTCGAAGTGCTGGTCGTCGACGACGGCTCGCGCGACCGGACAAGCGAGATCCTCGCGGCGATCCCGGGCATCGTCGTCCATCGCCATGCGCGAAACCTCGGCAAGGGCGCGGCGCTGAAGACCGGCTTTCGGCTGGCGGAGGAGCTCGGCCACACGCACGCGATCGCGCTCGATTCCGACGGGCAGCATTACCCGGAAGACGTGCCCGTGCTCCTGGATGCCGTGCGCGCGCGGCCCGATGCGTTGATCGTCGGCGCGCGGGACCTGGCGGCGGCCGGAGCGGGGCGCGGCAGCCGCTTCGGGCAGCGTTTCTCGAACTTCTGGACGTACGTCGAGACGGGGCAGCGCCTGGCCGACACGCAGTCGGGCTTTCGCGCCTATCCGCTGCGAGCCGTGCGCGCGCTGGCGCTGAAGAACGACGGCTTCGGGTTCGAGGTCGAGGTCCTGGTGAAGGCCGCGTGGACCGGGGTGCCGCTCGCGTCGGTGCCGATTCGCGTTCTCTATCCGCCGGCGGGCGAGCGCGTGTCCCACTTCCGGCCGATCGCGGACTTCGCGCGTATCGCGCGGCTCAACACGCACCTCGTTTTCTTGCGGGTCGCGCTGCCGACGCCGTTTCTGGCGCTGATCAGCCGGCGCTCGTTCCAGCAGCTCGCGCTGCGCGAGCGCTTGCGCAGCGGGGCGAAGAACCTGCTGCTCGAGGGGCACGGTTCGTCGCTACAGGTGGCGAGCTCGGTGGCGCTCGGGCTGTTCATGGGCATCGCGCCGTTCTGGGGGTTCCAGATCGCGCTGACGCTGGCGGTCGCGCACGTGCTGGGGGCTTCGAAGGCGATTGCGGTCGTGGCGGCGAACATCTCGTTTCCGGCGTTGATTCCGGCGATCTTGTATGCCTCGCTGGTCATCGGGCGGCGGTTGCTCGGGGACGGGTCGGAGGCGGTGATGGGGCTCCAGCTCGAGCGTGAGGATTTCTGGTGCTGGGTGGTCGGGAGTTTTGCGCTCGCGAGCGCGCTCGCGGTGGTGGGGTTCGTGGTGACGCTCGTTTGCTTGACGGCGGCACGGGGAGTGGGGCGGGGGAGCGTGGGGTAGGGGATGGGAAGAAGGGGAAAGAAGGAAGAAGAAGAGAAGAGAAGAAACGGAGCCGGGCTGGAGCCCGGCGCTCCCAGGGTGAAGAGCTGGGGCGGGAAGGCGGGATGAGTAGGGTTCGGGCGTTCTTGCCGGCGGGCGTGACGCTCGTGGTCGTGGCGGCGTCGGCTGTGGCGGCGTCGCGTATTTCCATCGACCACGACATCACCACCTATATTTTCTGGATCGGCATTGCCGTCGCCGGAACCTTGGTGTCGTCGGTGTTGTTCTAGTTCCGTCAGACCAGGCGCACCGCCATCAATCGTTCGACCGAGGCGATGA
>JANOGB010000625.1:0-2851 GCA_031413955.1 Planctomycetota bacterium
CTTCAACTGCAGCTCGAGCCCGCCCAGGGGGTGAACCTCGAGCGCCGGCGCGGCCGCCCGCGCACCCGTGCTCGCCTCGAAGGAGCCGCGGAAGAGGCCGGGATGCTCGACGTGCACCGTGTAGGTCCCTTCGCCGAGCGAGGCGAACGTCGCGCGGCCGTCGTCATCGGTTGTCGCATAGCCGACGAGGTAGGTATCGCCCGCGGCCATGGCGCGCACCTGGATACCGGCGGCGGATTCCGCGCCCAGCATCAGGCGCAGGTGCAGCGCGGCGTCGGCGACGAGTACGCTGCGCGTGGGCCGCGTTGGCGGCCCCGGTTCGACCGGAATGCCGAAGCGCATGCCGTGGGCGGGCATCCCAGGGGAGGCAATGCCGTTAGGCTCCAGCTGGTGCCGTAACGCTCGCTGCTTGGGGCTGATCGAGGAGCTGCCCGTGGATTCGGGCAGTGGGTGAGGCTGCTCGAGACTTGCTGTTGCTTCGAGCGCGATCGACCTCGCTCATGCAGGGTCGGCTCGAGCGTAACTCCGCACGAGCAAGCAACTAGTGATGAGGTCGCCGCACAGCTACTGCGGCGACCTCGGATTCACCGACAGGAAAACCGCAGAAACGAGGCAAGTGATGACCCCCTCGGCCAACGAAATTCCGTGCCAGCTTCTCTGATGTTAGCCGGCTTTTCCGCCTGATTTCAAGCGTCTTTCCAGCATCTCGCGACAAGTCACTGCGCCGTCTGCCGCGAGATTTCTCGCGCGGCGGTCCGCTCAGTCCGGAGCTTGTGATCACGCTCCTGCTCTACATGGTCGGCGACGCGAACCGACGTGGCTATCGACACCTGCTCGAGGCCTTCTGGGATGACGCACGCGCTCAGGGCTTGCCACTGCCCTGTCAAGAGCCGATCTCCGCCCCGTCCTTCTGCGAGGCTCGGCCCAAGATCACTCCCGACCTGCTCCGGCACGTGCTGCACGAACTCGCCTCTGGCGCTCACGCGCCACGATCGGTCTGCCAGCAGCGCTGGCGCGGCCGCCGGGTCTTTGCAGCCGACGGATCCAAGCTCAACCTGCGCCGCAGCGACGAGCTGCGGCGAGCCTTCGGGGCTCCTCACGACGCGCACTGCCCCCAGGCCCTGGTCACGGTCCTCTTCGACGTATGCGCGAAGCTACCGGTCGATGTCGAGGTCGCTCCCTATGCCAGCGGCGAACGAGAGCAGCTGCTCAAGATGCTGGACCGTCTCCAAGAAGGTGACCTGCTGCTGCTCGACCGCGGCTTCCCCTCGCACGAGATCGTGCAGGCGCTCTCATCACGTGGCATCGACTTCGTGATCCGCCTGCCCGCGTGCAACACCTTCGCCGTGGTCGACCTGCTACGGGACGGAACGGCCACCGACGTGCGGGTCACGATCGGGCCCGACAAGTCCTCGCCCGGGTCGCAATCGCCCTTGTCCCTGCGCGCGGTCAAGCTGCGCACTCCAGGCGGGGTCGATGCGTACTTCCTGAGCTCCTTGCGGAGGACGGACGTGAGCCGCAAGGACCTGGCGCAGCTCTACCATCTGCGCTGGGAGATCGAGGAGTACTACAAGCTCTTCAAGAGCGAGTACATCGGCCAAGGCCTGTACCGCTCGAAGTCGCGATCAGGCGTGCTGCAGGAGATCCACGCTCTCGTGCTGCTCCTGGCGATGACTCGCCTGTGCATGAGCGCGGCCGCGACCGCTTCCGGCTCCGCGTACGAAGCGATCTCGCAAAAGGGCGCCGTGCTTGCGACCGTCGCCCACATCGCGCGCCTCCTGATGACGCCGAGCCACGGGCGGGCGCTGCGTGAGATCGAGGTGCTCCTCAGGCGCATCGCCAGGATCCGCGAGCCCAGGCGACCAGGAAGATCGCAGCCCCGACGGTCCTACCAGCCGGCACGAAGATGGGGCCCCTCAGGGCGACCTGGAGCCTAACGGCATTGGTGGGTGGGGGCTTGGGACGGCCAGGACGCGCGCGCGAGGCGGGGGTCCCAGGTGCCCGGATGGGGACGCCGCCTGGGTCCCAGGTTTCAGACGATCACCCCGTTCGGCGCAGGGCGCAGACGGCCGGGTCGCGCCGCTCGCTCGCGAGCCGTGGCGCAGGCATGGGGCTTTCGGCTACGCCACGCGCGTCTCGCCCGCGTGCAGCCAGGCGCGCGCGCGACCGAGGCTCCAACCGTGGCGCGCGCGCAGCAGGCGCACGGCGTCCATGACGCGCCCACGGGCGTGGAGCTCGCGCGCCAGGGCGTCGGCCTGCTCCAGGGGCATGGCCGCGGCGTCGAGCACGTCGGCCTCAGGAGCTGCGTGCACGGGCACGCGTCCGGCCAGGGCTTCGAGCACGCGCTCGCGCGACGGAGCGAGGGTCAGACCGGTGGTCAGCCAGTACACGCGCAGGCCGCGCTCGCCGCGCAGCTCCAGCGGGTAGGAGAGGAAGCGCGTGCCGGGGCGCTGGGCGCGCTCGGCCGCGAGCGCGTCCACCAGGGCCGCGGGCGCGGGCCGCGTGAGTTCGAGGTCGAGCCAGCGGTCCACGACGTGCGTGCGGCCGCCGTCGGCGTCGGGCACGTGCGCGCGCTGTTCCCCGGCGCAGGCCGCGGCCAGGTCCGCGAGCGGGATGCGGATCCAGGGCGCCGGCGTGCGACCGGGGGCGTCGTTGTGATACGAGCGCGGCTGCAACCACAGCTCGCCGGCGCCGACGCGCAGCGTCCAGCGCCCGCGCCGCAGACCGCGCGCGGCGCCGCGCGCGAGCGTCAGGGCGATCCATGCGAGCGGCAGACCGATCAGGAGGCTCGCCGCGGCGCGGACCCACAGCGGGGCGCCAGCGCGAGCCACGGGCCGACGGTCCAGCCCAG
>JANOGB010000626.1:0-8059 GCA_031413955.1 Planctomycetota bacterium
AGGGCAAAGAGAGAGGAAAACCAGAAGACCAAAGAGCCGGGCTGGAGCCCGGCGCTCCCGGATGAACGAGCCCGCGCCTCATCCCGTGACCGTGAGCTGGAAGTAGCCCACCGAGAAGCGCGCGCTCTCGGGCACGAAGCACAGGATCTTCTGGCCTGGCTCGAGGCGGCCCGAGCGGAAGAGCTCGTCCAGCATGATGTAGATCGAGGCCGAGCCCGTGTTGCCCTTGGTGGGCAGGTTCGTGAACCAGCGTTCGAACGGGATCTCGAAGTCGATCTCGCGCAGGTTGTCGAGTACGGGCTGGCGGAAGAACTCGGAGGAGTAGTGCGGCAGGAACCAGTCGATCTGGCTCGGCAGCATCGGGTGCCGCTCGCGCACGATGCCGAGGCCCTTCTTCACGGCGTAGCGCGTGATCTCGCGCCCGAGCAGGCGTGTGTCCTGCGTCAGGTTCAGCATGCCGCGCTGGACCGCGTTCTCGACGCTTGCGGCCGCACCCCAGCCGACGAACGCGCCGTTCTCGCTCTTCTCGGCGCCCCAGTACATGCAGGGCTCGAGCTCGTTGGCGAAGGACACGATCTCGATCCAGTCGATCGCGAGCGACAGCGACTTCTGCGTCGCGTCGCGCGGGCCGATCAGGAACGCTCCCGCGCCGTCGGACAGCATCCAGCGCAGGAAATCCTGGCCGAAGGCGAGCAGCGGATCCTTCGCGAGCTTCTCGTCGAGCTCCTCGGGCTCGGCTCCCTGATGAGGGAAGTTCGTGGCGCGTAGCACGGAGGAGGAAAGCTCCGAGCCCGTCGCCACGGCCGCACGCGAATACCCGCCGGCCACGCTCATGGCGGCGTACTTCAAGGAAGTCAGCCCCGCCAGGCAGGTGCCCGCGGTCGCGACGACCTCGCAGCTCGGGTTGCCGAGCTCGCCGTGCACCATCAGTGCGTGGTTGGGGATGAGCTGATCCGGCGAAGACGTGCCGCAGGAGAGGCAATCGATTTGCTCGAGATCGAAGCCGCTCGCGCGCGCCATGTTCCGGATCGCGCCGCTCGTGAGTTCGGCGTTCGTGTGCGTCGGGCGGCCGGTCTCGGGATCGACGGCGTAATGGCGCGAGGTGATGCCGCTCGACTTCAGGATCCTGTGCCGGGCGCGCGAGGGTCGGCCTCCGACGCACCCGAGGACCGCCTCCATGCGCTCGTTGGGGACGGGATCGTTCGGGAGGAGCGTTCCGGTCCCGAGGATGTGCGCACGAACGGTCTGGGGCATGATGTGGATCAGGAGGTGCCGGGCGCAGGATCATCGACGCCGGAAGGCGCCTTCAGCCGCGCAATGTAGGCGTCCAGGGGGCGGCGCAGGAAGGGATGGAGCAGCGCGCGCAGGACGATCGAGATGGGCAGGACCACGAGGATGGTCAGGATCAGATTGAGGGCGAAGAGCGCCAGCGCGAGGCGCCGCAGCGCTGCGCCCGGCGGACCGAAGAGGCGCACGAAGCGCGCCCACGGCGGAAACATCACGCGCGCGATGAGCTCCGGCACGACGAAGCGGCGCTGGACCTCGACCGCGCCGAGGCCAGTCAGCAGCGGGCGCGGCGGGCGGCGCGCGAGGAGCGCGCTCCGTTCCGCGATAGCCCGGCCGAAGCGCGGCAGGGCGTCGATCGTCTCGGCCGCGACGCCGGCCGGCGGGAAGACGCGCCAGAAGCGGTCCTTTCGACCCGTCAGCATCCAGCGCGGGGTAGTGACAAATGTCGTCCAGGCCGGCCCCGAGTCGGTCACGGCGACGTTGTCGCAGTGCTCCGCACCGAGCCGCGCGAGCTCGCGCTTCATGCGCACCGAGGCCGTGTGCCACATGTTGCGGCAAGCGACGAGCGTGATCACGGGCTTGCCCGCCAGCACCTGGGCGTGGGGCGAGCGCAGGAAGCCCTGCACCGGGAGCGACGGCGCCAGGTACCAGACCGTGTAACCGAGCACGATCAGGTCGTAGTGCGCTCGCGGATCGAACCCGGGCGCCTCGATCTCGGGCGCGATCCCGAGCACGCTTTCCGGGAAGACGTCGAGGAAGCGGAAAAAGCTCCACGGAAAGGGGTAGGCGACCCTGGGACGGATGGCCGCGAACTCGACCTGGAACTCGCGCGGATCGAGGCCGGACAGGAAGGAATCCAGGGCCGAGCGGAGCTGGCCGGTCTGGGAGTAGTAGAGCGCGAGGACCCTCTTCATGAATGGATCGGCCTGAGGGGGCTCATGCTATCGAGAACCGTCTCTGGATCGAGAATCCACCCACCCCGTGGTCTGATGCCGCCGTGAGAAGAGCCGTCTCGAGACCGTTCTGCCGCCCTCTTCTCGGCCTGCTGCTCGCGAGTACGCCCGGGTGCTTCAGCCTGGCCGGCTGGCTGGCACCGGACGACGCGCTCGCCTTCCCGGCCGCGCCGCTGCGCACGACCGAAGAGGGGCGCTACTACGACGTCGACGGCAACGGGGTCGTGGACTTCGCCCTGCTCGAGGACGCCTCCGGGAAACTCGAGCGCCTGTGCTACGACGACGACGAAAACGGCGTTTTCGAGCACAGCCACCGCATCGGTGAGTACGCGACCGAGGACGTGCCGCACCTCGTGCTGCTGGTGGACTCCCTGCCGTTCCGCGAGGTCGCGCGGCGCTGGGCCACGGACGGCTGGAGCTGGTTCCACGCGCCGCAGAAAGTCATCCCGCCCTTTCCCTCGATGAGCGTGGTGATCTTCGCCGAGATCCTGCGCGCCGAGCGTCAGGGTGGGAGCATGGAGCGCTACTACGACCGCGAGAAGGGGCGCTTTTTCGAGGGCTACCGCGCGCGCGTCTTCGGCTACGAGCACGCCTGGCAGGAGCTGCTCGACTACCACCTGGGGAGCTACATGCGTGTGGGGATGTCCTACCTGCGGCCGCGCTCCTGGATCGAGAGCGAGTTCGTCGGAGTCGAGCGCGCGCTGGACGCCTCCGCTCGGCACTTGACGCTCGCGTACCTCGTGACCTCGTCGGCGATGCTCAGCCGCTACGGGCAGGCAGGCCTCGACGAATGCCTGGATGGGCTCGAACGCCTCTGCCTGCAGCTCCTGTACGAGCGTCGCGGCGCCATCCGCATCTCGATCGTCTCGGACCACGGCCACAACCTGATGCCTTCGAAGAATTTCGTGATGCGGCCCGTGCTCGAGCGCGCGGGCTTCCGCGTCACGGACGAGCTCGAGGACCCCGCCGTGGACGTCGTGCTGGAGATCGATGGCCTGGTCACGTACTTCGCGGCGCACACCGGACGGCCCGCGGAAGTCGCGGACGCGCTCCTGCCCTGCGCGGAGATTCAACTCGCCACCTACCGCGAGGGTGAGCGCGTCCTGGTCCGCAACCGCGCGGGCTCGGCCGCCATCGAGGAGCGCGGCGGCCGGCTGCGCTACACGCCGATCACGCGCGACGTCCTCGGATATCACGCCCTGCTGGAGTCCCTGGCCAGGGCAGGACGCGTGGACGGCGACGGCTTCGTGTCCGACCACGACTGGCTCCTCGCCACCGTCGATCACGAATGGCCCGACGCGCCCCGACGGCTGTGGGATGGTTTTCACGGTCTGATCGAGAACACGCCCGACGTGATGTTCACGCTCCAGGACGGCCACTGCGCGGGCGCGCCCTCCATGGAGCGCTGGATCGACATGCAATCCACGCATGGCGGGCTGAACCAGATCAACAGTGACGCGGTGCTCTTGACCATGATCCGTCCGATCGAGGAACCGCTGCGCAGCCGCGACGTGATGGCCGCGATCGAACCGAGCTATCGCGGCCCGCGCGATGCTGTTCAACCGGGAGCGCCGGGCTCCAGCCCGGCTCTTGGTTCGCCTCTTCTGCCGTTCTCCAAGGCAGAAGGAGAGCAAGAAGAAGAGCCGGGCTGGAGCCCGGCGCTCCCAGGTGAGCCCCGTGAATAGCTCGGGCCGGCGCTGGCGGCGACGGGTCCTCTTCGCGCTGGGGGGAGCGCTGGTCGTACTCGCCCTCTTCGCCGCCTGGGTGCGCATCTTCTGCTTCGCCGAGCCGCCCGAGCTCGACAGGCGTCCGCCGGCGCTCGACTGGAAGGCGCAGGCTTCCGCCGACGGTCGAGTCCACCTCGGGCCGGCGTGGTTCGAGCGCCAGGAAGGTCGCTCGCTGCTCTACCTGGAGGGCGCGCCGTTCGCGATCGGCTACGCCAACGCGCACCTGACCGCCGAGTTCCTCGAGATCCAGGAGCGCAGCCTGATGGAGACCGTCGAGGAACATTTCCCCGCGCTCGTCAGTCGCCTCGCGCTCGGGCTCCTCGTGCTGGTCAACAACCGGAACCTGGCCGACTACGTCGCACCCGAGTATCAGGAAGAGATCCTGGGCCTCTCCCTCGGGCGCCAAGAGGACGCCTATCCGTACATGGGGCCGCGCTACAACCGCGTGCTCAACTACCACGCGGCGCACGACATCTCGCACTGGGTGTGGGACGCGCCCGTGCTCGGCTGCTCGGCCTTCGCGGCGCGCGGCGCGTACACGCGGACGGGCACGCTGCTGGTCGGCCGCAACTTCGACTGGGAAGCGGGCGCGCACTTCGATCGCAACAAGGTGATCGTCCTGTGTCGCCCGGAGCGCGGACTCGCCTTCCTCTCGGTGAGCTGGCCGGGCATGGCCGGCGCCGTCACGGGCATGAACGAGGAGCGCATCTTCTGCTCGGTCAACGGCGCGCACTCCGAGCGACGCTCGAACATCGGGCAGCCCGTGTCGCTGGTCGTGCGCCAGGTGCTGCAGTACGCCCGCGACCTGCCGCAGGCGATCGCGATCATCCGCGAGGCACCGGTGTTCGTGGCGGATTCGTACCTGCTCGCGGACGGCGAGGCGGGGGAAGCTGTGGTGGTCGAGAAGGCCCCGGGCCTGGCGGCCGTGCGCGCCATGGACGGGGACGTGCTGATCCAGGCCAACCACTTCGAGAGCGCGGACTTCGCCGAGGACGCGGGCAACCGCGAGTACATGCGCGAGGGCACGAGCCTGGCGCGGCGCGCGAGATTGGCCGAGCTCCTGGCCGGACAGCGCGGCACGCTCGACGTGGAAACCTCGGTCGCGATCCTGCGCGATCGCAAGGGTCCGGGCGGCGTCGAGCGCAGCCTCGGGCACCGCGCCACGATCAACCCGATGATCGCGACCCACTCGGTCGTCGCCGACGTCACTGCGGGGGTCCTGTGGGTGTCGCGTGGACCCCATCAGCTCGGCGCCTACGATGCCTACCGGATCGCCGACTTCGGCACGCCGGCAGCCGCTTCGCTCGAGGCCGACGCGGATCTCGCGAACGGCACCTTCGAGCGCCTCGAAGAGGAACGTCGAGTCTTGCGTGCGCTGGCATCCGTACTGGACGAGGGCGCGGCGTTGAACGAGGGGCAGCTCGAGCGACTGGCGTACGCTCAGACTCTGAATCCATCCGATCCGATCGTGCTCCTGTGTCTGGCGCGCGCAGCGGAAGCTGCCGGGCAGGAGAGTTCCGCGCTCGCCCACTTCGAAGCGGCCCTGGCCGCGACGCCACCCTTTCCCTCCCAGGCTCGCGAGGCGCAGGCGGCGATCGCGAGACTGCGCAAGCAGTAGACCAGGTGCAAACCGGGCTTGCCCGATTCCCGCTCCCGCAGTAAGGTCTCCGGCCACGGAGGAACGCCGGAAGTGGCCCAGCACGTCGAACGAGATCACATCGAAGAGTCCATCGACCGGATCATGGTCGAGGAGTTCGAGGTCGAGCCCGCCAAGCTCCGTCCGGATGCCACGCTGGTCAAGGACCTGGACCTCGACAGCCTCGATGGGGTCGACCTCGTGGTGGCCCTCGAGAAGACGTTCCACTGCCGGATCCCCGAGGAAGAAGTGAAGAAGATCCGGACGCTGAGCGACATCTACGAGAAGGTCCGCACGTTGCTCCACGCACAGCAGGCTCAGCCGAGCGCGTGACGGAGAGGCGCGTGGATCCCGTGCCGGGAGCAGCTTTCGCCGCGTCCGCCGCGCACTTCTCGCTCGACGACTACATCACCCACCGCGCGCCGATCCTGGGCGTGGACCGCATCCGCGAGATCGGCGACCAGTGGGTCGTCGCCGAGCGTCTGGTCGAGCCCGGCCCCGAGGTCAGCGCGGAGGGTCTCTTGTGGGAGGGAGTCCTGATCGAAGGCCTGGCCCAGACGGCTTCCGTCCTGCACGCCCACGCCGCGCACCTCGAAGGCAGCCGCGTCGCGCGCGGCATGCTGGTGGGCCTGAGCCACCTCGTCTTCCACCGCCAGGCGAGAGTCGGCGAGCGCATCGAGTACCACGTCGAGCTCACGCGTCTGCTCGAACCCGTGTCGCTCGTGCACGGCGTCGCGCGCGCCGGGGGCGAGGTCCTGGCCGAGGGCGACCTCAAGTTCTACATCGAGCAGCTCCCGGCCGAGGAGCGGCCGTGAGGGCGCGCCGGCCGTCGGAATCCACCGAGGACTTCCTCGAGAACCACAGCCAGGTGCGCGTGCGCTTCCAGGAGGTCGACGCGCTGCGGGTGACCTGGCACGGCCACTATCTGACGTACTTCGAGGAGGGCCGCAACGCCTTCGGACGGCAGTACGTTTTCGGGTACCACGAGATCCTGGCGGCAGGCTTCGCCGCGCCGCTCGTCCACCTCGAGCTCGACTTCCTGCTGCCGAGCCGTTTCGACGAGCTCCTGAACGTGCGCACGCGCTTGCACTTCGAGCCCGGCGCGCGGCTGCACTACTCCTACCGCATCACCGGCGAGGACGGCCGGGTGCGCGTGACGGGGCACACCATCCAGGTCTTCACCGACTTGCAGGGAACGCTGATGTACTGCCGGCCCCGTTTCTACGAGGAGTTCCTCGAGGAATGGAAGGCGAGTACGCAGAAGGTGTGAGCGCGCGCGCGGCCTTCGTCGCCGGCCGGGGCGCGGTGTCCTGCTTCGGCGTGGGCCGGGAGGCGTTGCTCGCCGGGATCTTCACGGGTCGCACGGGGATCCGGCCGCTCGAGCGGCTCGCCGGCGTCGCGTGTCTCACCTCCGTGGCGGCGGAGGTCCCGGCGGACGTTCGCGCCAGTCTCGAAGGTGCGGAGCCGCTCGTGCTCGCCATGACGCTCCAGGCCGCGCGCGAAGCCCTGCGCGAGGCACGCCTCGAGCCCTTCCGACTGACGGACGGCGAGTCGCTCGGGCTCGTGCTCGCTACCACCAAGGCCGACCTGAGCGGCGGCATGGCGGCGGGGAACGAGCTCGGCTGCCCGTGGCGCCTGCTCGCGCGCGTGGCCGAGCTCCTGGGGATCACCGGACGCAGCGCGGCGGTGTCGTGCGCCTGCGCCTCGGGCCTGAGCGCGCTCGCGCTCGGCGCGAGCTGGATCCGTTCGGGAGCGCTCGAGCGCGTGCTCGTGGTCGGCGCGGATGCCCTGAACGAATTCATCTTGAGAGGCTTCAGCAGCCTGCTGGCGCTCGACCCCGGGCCCTGCCGACCCTTCGATCGCACGCGCGCCGGCCTCTCCCTGGGCGAGGGTGCCGGTGCGATCGTGCTCAGTGCGCGCGCGAGTGAGAGTCTGGGCGTCGAGCTCGCTGCCTGGGGCGCGAGCAACGATGCCAACCACATCACCGGGCCGTGCCGCGACGGCTCCGGGCTCGCCCTCGCGCTGCAGCGCGCGTTGCGTCGAGCCGGTTCTCCGCGCGTGGACTACGTCCATCTGCACGGCACGGGCACCGAATACAACGACGCCATGGAGTGCCGCGCGCTGCGTTCCGTTTTTTCCGAGCCGCCGGCCGCGTCGGGCTCGAAGTCCCAGCTCGGACACACGCTCGGAGCAGCGGGAGTGCTCGAGAGCTTGATCACGATCGAAGCGTTGCTCCGTGCCCAGGCTCCGCCGAACCTCGGACTTCGCGAACCCGACCCGGAGCTCGGCCTGCCGCTCTTCGCCGCTGCCCGCTCACTCCCGCGCGCGTCCGTCGCCCTCAAGCTCGCCGCCGGCTTCGGCGGCATCAACTCGGCGCTGGTGTTTCGCGCCTCCGCAGAGTACGGAGTCGGAGCAATTCTTCAACGATCCTCCCCACGCGCAGGCAAATGCCAAGC
>JANOGB010000627.1:0-5065 GCA_031413955.1 Planctomycetota bacterium
TCTTCTCCGCTCGGGCCGCTGGAGGGAAGAAGAAGGCAGAGAAGAGAAGAAGAAGCAGAGCCAGGCTGGAGCCTGGCGGTCCCAGGGTTCCGCGCTACTTCACGCGCTCGTACTCGATGGTGAACATCTCCATCTCCTTGCCGCCCGGGCCGGGCACGAACATCTGCTGCGAGCGGTGGTCGTCGTCCACCCAGGTCATGACCGTGCGCATGGTGGAGTCGGCGCCCGTCATCGGGTCCTTGCTGGTTCCGGCCAGCGTCAGGGTGCGAGTCGCCTCGTCGTAGGTGCCCTTCTGCACGGACAGGTTCGGCGTCTGGTTGTCCGCCCAGGCCGCGATGTATTTCTTCTCGTCCGGGTCGTAGCCGAAGAGCTGCGCGCCCGCGAAGGCGCCGCCCATCATGCCGGGGTCGTCGTAGCGGCTGAGGATCCACAGCTCACCGATCATCTCGTTCACTTCGCTGCCGCGGCTCGCGATCGGCGGCGCGCCGGGCATGGTCATCTCGAAGGAGGCCGTCCACTTGCCGGCGAGTTCCTTCAGGAGCGCGTGCTCGGGCTTCGGGCGCGCGGCGAAGGGGTTCTGACGCGGGAGCGTGGCCGCGGCCAGGGGCAAGGCGGAGGCGAGAACGAGAAGTGCGACGGCAATGCGCGGACGGGTCATGGCGGGTTCCTTCGAAGGAGACGAGGGACGTTCGCTCCCTGGGTGCCGCAAAGCAGGCCACTCCTTCGGTCCATCCCGGAATCCCGTGAAGGAATCCATGGCTTGCTCAACCGGGAGCGCCGGGCTCCAGCCCGGCTTCTGGCTCTTCTTCTTTCCCTCCGCTCCGAAGAGAAGAAAGGAACCGGAGCCGGGCTGGAGCCCGGCGCTCCCGGTTGAGGCTCAGCGAAGCTGCTCGATGTCCCTGTTCCACACGCTGCGCGCCCACCCGTTCACTTGCCGGCCCAGCTCCTCCGGCGTCACCCCTAGCGCGGCGGCCACGTCGAGCGGCGTGCCGCGGTAGTAGGCCTCGACCGCGCGCAAGAGCAGCTTGCGCCGCGCCGCGCCCTCGACCTCGTAGAGATAATGCGCCAGCGCCGCGCCCTGCGCGTAGAAGAGCTGCATCGGGCTGCGCGGTGCTTGCATGCCGAGCTGCCAGTCGAGGCTGAGCGTGCACGTGGGGCGCGTCTCGAGCTTGCAGTAGTCCTCGAAGGAGAGCGCCAGGAATGTACGCCAGGGGAGCAGATCCTTCGCGCCCGCGTTGACGAGCGTGTCCAGGCTCGCCGCGCGCTCCGGGGCGCTCGACCAGGTGCCGCGCTCGGGATCCAGGCGCAGCTCCTCGGCCCAAGTGGCGATCGCTTCGACGATCCAGAAGCCGCTGGCCGAGGGCATGCTGCGCGGTGGACCGAAGGCCGAGCGCGTGGCCAGCCAGTGGTGCGTGAGCTCGTGCGTCGAAGTGCCGAGGAGGCGCGCGCTGTCTGTGTCCTCGCCCGGCAGGAAGAGGCGCGAGATCTGGGCCGTGACGTCGAAGTGTCCGGAGGTGAGACCCAGCACGGTCTCGAGCCCGCCCAGTTCCGAGCCCGAGTGCGCGAGGTATTCCGCGCGCGTCGGATAGAGCAGGAGCTGCAACCGCCCGGCCGCGCCCGGTGTGCCAGGAAAAACGCTCTCGAGCACGTCGCACACGAGCTCGCCGGCCCGCACCGTGCGCGCCACGGCGTCCGGAGCCGCGCCGGCGGTGATGACCAGCAGGCGTTCGCTCTGGTAGCCGACCAGGTCCGCGCGCCAGCTCTCGCGCTGCACAGCCAGCCAGGTCTGCTCGCGCGTGGGTTGCGCCTCCGACGCCGGAGGGCCGACGAGCTCGAGCGGGCGTGCCGCGGAGAGTTCCAGGAACTCGCACCAGGCGAGCGCGTCTGCGGGGATGAGCGCGGCGCCCTTCGGCAGGAGCTGGCGCAGGAGCTCCAGGCCTTGCGCGTGTCCGGGCTCGCGCCGGAAGAGCTCGCACAGGAGCGCATGCCGTTCGCGTGCAGCGGATGCGCCTCGTGCGGCGTCGGCCAGCTCTTCGAGCAAGCCCGCGCGCGCCTCGCGTTCCTGGGCCACGAGCGTCGTCGTCCGTCCCTTCGCCGGCGCGGGACCGGCTCCGAGACGCTCGGCCTCGCTCTGCAGGAGCGCGAGCGTGCGCCCGTTGGCGCCCAGGGCTTCGGCCTCTCGCGCCAGGATCGCGGCCCGCCGCCCATCGCCGGACCGCAGCGCTTGCAGGGCGACCTGGGCGAGCTGTTCGCCGAGGTCGCGTTCGAGCCGAGCCACGAGTTCGCGCACGCGCTCGCCGGCTTGCGCGCTCGGGCGGGGCTGCAGCTCCGAGCCCAGGCAGCGCAGGCGATCCCCCTCGACCACGAGCAGCCCGCCCGGCACCGGGACGGGGCGAAAGGCGGGGATGCGCTCGCGTCGCCACAGCACCCGCAGGGTGCGCGCGTCGACGGCGCAGGGCCCGAGATAGAGCACGTCGCCCGCGCGGCCGGCCGGCGCCGAACTCGCGCACAGCCAGGCGTGGTGCTCGGGCGCGGCGAGCTCGACGAAGCGCTCCTGCTCGGCGCGCTCCACCAATATCCAGCGCGTGTCGCCGTCGCGCGTCCTCTCGGGCGCGACCCAGCCCGTGGGCGTCTCGAGCGGTGCGGCCAGCAGGGCGTGCAGCGTGACCGGGCTCCCGATGCGCGCGCCCTTGAAGGGGATGCGGGCCCAGGCTAGCTCCTGGCCGCTCGACGCGGCCAGGCCCGGCCGGAGGCCCACGAAGACGACTTGCTCGTGGACGACGATCTCGAGCGCGTCGAGATCCTCGGCGCGCGGCTCGTGCCGGTGCTGCCCGAGGACGACTTCGCCGAGTACGCGACCGCTCGTTCCCTCGAGCCAGGCGAGGTGAGCCGTTCCGTTCTTGTCGTACCAGACTGCGAGCACGTGCGCGCCGCGCAGGGTGGGCGTCCCGCGGAAGACACCCGGCACGCGCGCGCGCCAGGCGGGCTCCTTCTGGTCGAGGTCGTAGCGCACGAGCTCGTCGCCCTCGCGCAGCGTGAGCTCGTCGCCCGCGAGGATCGGCGCCGAGAGGGAGTCGGCGTGTACGAACGAGCGCTCCTGGAACAGGCGCTCGCCGCGCAGGCGGAACAGGTCCACGCGGTTCGGGGCGGTGCGCACGGCCACGCGTTCCCCCGCGGCCGAGAGCGCGAGCGGCGCGCGGGACGAGAAGAGCGTGCGCGAGAGCATGCGCCCGCTCGCGGCGTCGAGCACCACCAGCGCGCGCCGTCCGGTCGCATCGCGGCCGGTGACGAGCACGTGTCGGTCCCAGCTCGCGGGCGCGGCCTCGAAGGTCAGGGGACCGAAGCTCCAGCGCTCGACGGGATCGTCGCTGAGCGCAGCTACCAGAGCACGGGTTTCTGCGCCGGCCGTGGTCCGCGTCCCGGATTGCGCCGCCGTGTGCACGTTGGCGGCGACCAGGGCCGCGACGGCGAGGAGCTTCCGCATCGTTGGTGTCTATCGGCCGCATCCGCTCGAGCCCGTACCTCCGTATGATGGGCTGCGTGGCACCGCACGATCCCCAGCGCTGGCGCGAGCGTTTCCCGATCCTGAGAGACACGACTTACCTCGTGACCCACAGCCTCGGCGCGATGCCAGAGGGCGTGTACGGCAAGCTCCAGGCCTACGCCGACCAGTGGGCGCAGCGCGGCGTGCGCGCGTGGGCAGAGGGTTGGTGGGATGCGCCAGTCGCGGTCGGGGCGCAGGTGGGGAAGCTGCTCAACGCGCCACCCGGCTCGGTCGTGATGCACCAGAACGTGTCGATGATCCAGGCGATCATCGCCTCGGCCCTCGACTTCTCTGGCAAGCGCAACAAGGTCGTCTACACCGAGCAGGAGTTCCCCTCGGTGATGTACGTGTGGGAAGCGCAGCGGCGGAACGGTGCGCGCATCGAGTGCGTGCGCGGCGAGAGCGAGGTCGGCGTGTCGGACGAGCGCTTGCTCGCCGCCATCGACGAGACCACGAAAATAGTGCCCATCAGCCACGCGTGCTTCAGGACTTCGTTCCTGCAGGATGCCAAGGCCGTCTGCGCGCGCGCGAAGGAAGTCGGCGCGCTCGTCCTGCTGGATTGCTACCAGTCGCTCGGCACGGTGCCGGTCGACGTGCAGGCGCTGGGCGTCGACATGGTCTGTGGCGGCTCGGTCAAGTGGCTGTGCGGCGGGCCGGGCGCGGCCTACCTGTACGTGCGTCCGGGCCTGATGCAGGAGCTCGAGCCGAGCATCACCGGCTGGGCCGCGCACGAATCGCCGTTCGCGTTCGAGACCGGCGCGCAGCATTACGCCGACGGCCCGCGGCGCCTGCTGAACGGCACGCCCGCGGTGCCGGCGCTGCTCGCGGCCACGGTCGGCTACGAGACGGTCCTCGAGGTCGGCGTCGAGAACATCCGCCGCCATTCGGTGGCGCTGACCGAGGGCCTGCGCAAGAAGCTCTCCGCGCGCGGCTTCACCAGCCCGAGTCCGGCCGACGCGGCGCAACGCGGCGGCACGCTGACCGTCGCGCTGCACTCCGAGGAGAACGGTCCCGCCTTCGTCAAGGCCCTGGAGGAGCGCCACATTTTGGTGGACTACCGCCCCGGCGCCGGCCTGCGCGTCAGCCCGCACTTCTACACGCGCGCCGAGGAGCTCTCCGCGTTCGCCGAGCACATGAGCGAGCTGCGCGAGACGCGCGCCTGGCGGACGCACGTCAAGCGCGGCGGAGCGTACTAGCAGGGTCTCCCATGACGAGCGACCCCGCCGGCTTCGCCAAGTACGCACGCGACGTGCGAGCCCTCGGCCCTTGGGTCCCGCTCCTCGTGGTCGCGATCTTGCTACTGCTCATCGGCGTCGACATCACGTCCACCCAGGACAACATCGTCATCGAAGGGCTCACGAATGTGACGGTCAAGGTTGGGAAATCGCACATCGCGATCCAGGAAGACGGGATTAAGATCGGGACCAACGGCAAGATCGTGCTGGACGCCAAGCAGGACATCGAGGTCAAGAGCGTGCAGAACATCAAGGCGGAGGCAACGCTGGAAATGGGCTTGAAGGG
>JANOGB010000628.1:0-8313 GCA_031413955.1 Planctomycetota bacterium
GCTCCAGCCCGGCTCTTCTTCTTGCTTCTTCCGAGACTTCGGAGAGCGGAAGAAGAAAAGAAACGGAGCCGGGCTGGAGCCCGGCGCTCCCAGGGTGAGCGCTGGTCGCGTTCTGCGGCACTTCGTAAGGTTGTGCCCACAGCCCGCCCATGACCGCCGTGTCCACGACTTCCGGGATGACGGAACCCAAGCCTCCCTCCGCGCGCGCCCTCGACGGTCCCGAGGGCGCGATCCCGACGCTCGACGACGGCATCGGCTTCATCGCGCTGGTCGACCGCATGCGCTCGGACGCGGCGCTCAAGGTCGTCAATGCGGCGCGTATCTCCTACCAGAAGGAGAAGCGCGAGCTCGGCGAAGAGGACAAGAAGCTGGCGCGCTTCCTGTGGGTGCACGGGCACACGTCTCCGTACCGCCACTCGTTCTTCACCTTTCACTGGAAGGCGCCGCTGTTCGTCTTCCGCCAGGCCTTCAAGTACCAGGTCGGCTCGACCTGGCGCGAGTACGAGGCGGGCGGCGAGTCGATCTCGCTCGAGGCCTTCGACGTGCTGTTCGACACCGACAAGGGCTGTAGCTGGAACGAGATCTCCGGGCGCTACGTCAAGTGGCAGCCCGAGTTCTATCTGCCCAAGACGATGCGCGCGAACCCGCCGCACGGCAACAAGCAGGCGAGCGTCGAGCTCTCGGCCGACTTCGACCACGCCGCCGAGCGCGAGCGCATGCGCACCGAGTGCGAGCAGATGTTCCGCCTGTACCGCGAGCGCCTGGAGCGCGGCGTCGCCAAGGAGCTGGCGCGCATCCTCCTGCCACAGAACGTCTACACCCAGGCCTACTGGACGGTCTCGCTGCAGGGCGTGATCCACTTCCTCGCGCAGCGCCTGAAGCCCGACGCCCAGTACGAGATCCGGCGCTACGCCGAGGGCATCTACCAGCTCGTCGCCTCCGAGCTCGAGCGCGTGGGCATCACGCGCGCGCTGCTCGTGGCCGGCGAGTGAGCCGGCGCTGGCGCGCGGGTGGTACGCTGACGCTGCCCGTCCTCTCCTACCCCCCGGAGGTCCCATGCACGGTCGCCCGTTCTTCGCCCTCGCGTTCGTCTTCCTCTCGGCAGCGCTCGGCACAGCCCAGCGCGCCCGGCTCGCCGGTCCTGGCGGCACGCTGGCCGTCGTGCAGACCGTCCCGGCCGCGATCTCGGTCGCGCCGGTGACGACCACGATCACTGTGGTCTTCGATCGTCCGGTGGCGCAGAACACGGTCGACGCCGACAGTTTTCGCGTCTTCGGGCGCCAGAGCGGTCCGGCCCGCGGGCACTTCTCGTTCCTGAACGGCGGCCAAGAAGTCGTCTTCACGCCCGACGAGATCTTTGCCGCGGGCGAGGTCGTGTGGGTGAACCTGGCGCACTCGATCCGCGCGCTCGATGCCGCGCGCCTGCGCGCGGCCGGGCATGCCTTCCAGTTCGGCACGGCGGTCGTGCCCTCCAGCGCGACCTTCGTGCAGTACGACGTGCTCTCGAACACGGCCGGCCCGCAGACGCGCATCTACGGCGCTTCGGCCACCGACCTGAACCACGACGGCTATCCCGATCTGACCACGGTCAACGAGGTCAGCGCCGATCTGCGCGTGTTCCTCAACCTGGCGGACGGCACGGGCAACTACGGCGGCTTCCTCGCGCCCGAGCCGATCGGCGACGAGGCCAGCCCGAACGAACCGGCCGACTTCGACAACGACGGCGACGCCGACCTGTGCGCCGCTGCCAGCCTGAGCCAGGACGTCTGGATCCTGCTCGGCAACGGCGACGGCACGTTCGCCGCGCCCCAGTCGCTCGCCGTCGGCAACGAGCCGCACGGCATCGCGACGCTCGACGTCGACGGGGATGCCGACTTCGACATCGTCAACTGCAACCGCGCCAGCAACAGCCTCAGCTTGATGCTCAACGACGGCACGGGCGTCTTCGGGGCGCCGAGCTCCTTCGATGGCGGCGTGAACGGGGAGTACGGCCTGGCCGCCGGCGACATGGACAAGGACGGGATCACGGACCTCGTCGTGGCCGGCATGAACGGCAACCACATCCGCACGCTGCTCTCCAACGGCAACGGCACGTTCACGCCGGCGGGCCCGGCGCGGGGCACGGGCGGACTGACCTGGGTCGTGCAGCTCGGCGACGTGGACGGCGACGGCGACCTCGACGCTTCGACTGCGAACTCGATCAGCGGCACGGCCGGCATCCTCAAGAATACGGGCGCGGGCGACTTCGCGACCGTCACGACCGTGAACCTCGGCGCGCACACGGTCTCGACCGACCTCGGCGACCTGGACGGCGACGGCGACCTCGACTGGGCGGTCTCGAGTTTTGGCGGCGGCTTCTGGCGCCTGTACCGGAACGGCGGCACGGGCAGCTTCACGTTCTGGATCCAGATCAACGCGCCGTCCAACCCTTCGTGCGCGATCCTGCTGGACACCGACCGCGACGGTGACCTCGATCTGGCGCTGACGGACGAGATCGCCGACGAGGTCGTGCTCATGGAGAATCTCTGAGTCGAGAGGGCTGGATGCGCGCGCCTTTCGGGGCCGCGCTGGCCGCGCTGGCGGTTTTCGCTTGCCGAGGCGAGCCCGCGGACACGAGCGAGCGCGCTTGGTCCGTGCAG
The DNA here is from genome assembly GCA_031413955.1 of Planctomycetota bacterium. Classification (GTDB taxonomy): domain Bacteria; phylum Planctomycetota; class UBA1135; order UBA1135; genus JABFRZ01. The sequence goes on from JANOGB010000628.1 coordinate 2,640, forward strand.
CTCCACTTGCACGGCTCCTTCAGCGAGGGCGAGGGCTCGCTCGACTCACACTCCTTTGAAGCCAAGGACGTCGGCTGCGACGTCCTGTGGTGGAGCGACCACGACTTTCGCCTGACGACCTACCAGCACGTCACGCGCTTCGGCTTCGAGGGGCCAACGGAGCCGCTCGGGCGCAACGAGAGCTGGGCCCCGCGCCTGAAGCGCAACGTCGCCGGCAAGAAGCTCCTCGAACTCGTGACCAGCCCCCCGGATGCCGAGCCGCGTTTCGTGACCGCGCCGGTGACGGAGGGCGAGCACAGCCTGCTGCTCGCGCTGCAAGGCAAGGAGAACGCCTTCGAGACCCAGCTCCTGGCCCTCGGTGCCGAGCGCTTCCTCGTGCGTCGCTCGCTCGCGACCGGCGTGACCTTGCGCCTCGCGGTCTTCCCCGAGGCGCTCGGTCCGGACGCGCGCATCCTGGTGGAGGCGCAGCTCTCCGAGCACGCCCCGCGCGAGGGCCTCGGGATCGTGCCCGTGTTCGTGCGCTATCTGCTGGGCGAGCAAGGGCCCGCACGCCGCGAGGGCCAGGTCTACCTCGTGCCGGTCGCGCTCGAGCTCGGGCGCTGGAACGAGCTCGCGCTGCCCTTGAGCGCCGACGCCGTGCGCGGGTTTTCGGCCAGCCCGGGCGAGGACAACGCGCTCTATCGTCTGGCGTTCGGCGTGCAGGCGCGCCGCGGCGCGCGCGCGGCGGCGTACCTCGACGATCTCCGCATCGAGCAGCAGCGCGCGGGCCCGGAAATGTACGCGCGGCAGGGCGCGCTCATCGACGAGGTCGGCCAGCTCTATCCCGGCCTCGGGCAGCTGCAAGGCGTGGAAGTCTCCTACGGCTCGCGGCACCTGAACGTGTTCTGCCTGGAGCCCGTGCTGCCGGACTACGACGCCATCGCCGACGAGATCGCCGGCTCGGGCACGGCGAGCGAGGCCTTCGACGAGCGCGCCTTTCGCGCGGCCGTGATCGCGCGCGTCGTCGCGGACGTGCACCGCCGCGGCGGCCTGGTCTCCTACAACCACCCCTTCGGGACCACTTTCGAGGAGAACGAGAAGCCGCGCACGAACGAGGAGCAGCTCAGGATCCTGGTGCGGAACCGCGCCGAGGGCGCGGACATCCTCGAGGTCGGCTATCGCGACCGCGGCGGCGCCACGCTCGACGACCACCTGTGGCTCTGGGACCAGGCCGCGCTCGCGGGCTTGCGCCTGGTGGGCACGGGGGTCTCCGACTCGCACGGCGGCAAGGACAACCGCTGGCGCGGCTCGCCCAACAACTTCGTGAGCTGGATCTATGCCGCCGTGCCCGACAAGGAGCATTTCATCGCCGGCCTGCGCGCGGGCCGCGTCTTCTTCGGCGACCTCGAACGCTTCGACGGCGAGCTCGACCTCGTCACGGAAGACGGTGAGCGCATGGGCGCGACGGTGCAGACCGGGAAGCCGCAGGTGCGTGTCGAGCTGATCGCGCACGGATTGAAGGGCAACGAGCGCATCGTCGTGGTGGAGTCGGGGCAGCGCACGAGCACGTATCCCGCCGAGGGCGCGGACTTCCGCCGCTGGCACGATCTCCACCTCCCAGCCGCGAGCCCGGGCTTCCTGCGCTTCGAGGTGCACGACGACTCGGGCCCGATCGCGCTCTCGAACCCGATCCACTTCGTGGGCGAGAGCGCAGAAAAACGCTGACGGCCGCGCGGCATTCCTTGCCGATGTGGACGCAGCTCTTACGGATCGGCCCGGCCCGGCAGGGCATCATTGACGCTTCCACTGGTCCCGATCCGAGCCTTGCCATGCTGACCACCACGCCCACCTCCTGCCTCGCCTTGCCGGGCTTGCTCGCTCTGATCGCCCTCGGTGAGCCCCGTGGGACGGAGCTCGACGTCGAGCGCGAGCTGAACGAACGGCACGCCCTGAGCCTGACCTCGGCCGAAGCCTTGCCGCTCGGACTCGATCCGCTCCGTGCGAAAAAGATCGCCGCCGCGGCGGGCGTGCCGCTCGAGCGCATCCAGGCCGCGCGGGCCTTTCGCGCCGAACAGACGGGCCGCACGGACGCGCCCGAGACCGTGACCCTGGCCTCGATCGCGCTCGAGCCCGGCGAGCTACTGATCAGTCTGGCGGCGGACGGGATCGTCGAGGCCGTCTCGCTGGCCGAGTTTCCGCCGAAGCAGGCAGACAGGAGCGGCAACTGGCGCTCGTTCTGCGAGCAGTTCCGGCGCGGGCGCTCGAACTGTGCGCGGCTCGAGCTCGAACGGGCTGCGAGCCGCGTCGAGCGCGAGGCCGCCTGGAAGACCGTGCTGACCGACCCGACTCCCGAGGCCGCCGTGCGCCGCGCCCTGTATCGCCAGCGCGTGCTGATGCGCGAGAACTCGCGGCGCTTCACGGTCTTCAGCAACACAACCAAGGCGAACCAGCTCCCGAGCGCAGCCTGGGCCAAGGAATGGGGCGCGGTCTTCGCGGACCTGACCAGCTATTCCCGGGACCTGAAGAGCGTGCTGCCCGCCGAGGCCTTCGGGGCCTACGAGGAAGCCGCCGCCACCACGCGCGACCTGATGCAGCAGGCCATCGATGCGCTCGAGGCGGGGGCGAGAGACGACTTCATCAGCATCATCGACAACGAGCTCTACTCCGTCGGCTGCCAGGGCTGTCACCAGATCGCGACCGGTCCGGATGCAATCCTCTACGACATGCTCAAGGACGCGCTGCCCGCCCGCGGCGTGCGCAACGATCTCTTCCTGATCGACGCCGACCTGTGGGGCATCGGGGGCGAAACGCAGGCCTGTCAGGAGGTCGCCGACCACGTGTACGCGCTGCTGCTCGTGCTGGGATCGCGAAGCTGAATCTCGGTGTCGCAACGGCAGTTGCGCAATGCGTCCATCGCTACCGCGTCGCGCGCGGGGACTCCGTCGAGCTCGTGCCCCTCAGTGCCGCAGCGGCAAGAAATACAGCACGATATCCACCACGAACAGCGCGATGATGATCCACTCCAGCAGCTCGGCCCGCCGACGGGCGGCGAGGTCGGAGATCTTCGAGTAGATGCTCTCGAGCGTGGCCAGCTTGCGCTCGATGGCCGAGTCCCAGGCCACGAAGTGGAAACGGTCGGAGCACAGCTCGTAGAGCCGCGCCAGGTAGTCGTCGCCCAGCAGCTTCAGGGCGTTGTCGAAGTTCTCGTGCAGGATCGCGCTGTCGGCCTGGAAGCGCGCCAGGCGTTCGATCTCGTTGGAGCGCGGTGCGAGCCCGAAGAACGGCTTGCGCGAGCGCGCGAACAGGCCGTAGGCCTCGTCCAGGCGCTGCTCCAGGCGTCCGTCGAGGAAGCGCAGCTCGACCAGCTCGACCGTGGTGAGCTCCAGCACGCGGCGCTCGTCCTCCATGTCCGTGCCGACCAGCAGCGCGCCGAACCAGTCCACCAGCACGAGCTCCTCCGGCCCGTAAGCGATGTGACCGTCGAGCGCGTTTTCGACTTCGTGGCGCGAGAGCGGTCCGGCCTCGGCGCGCAGGATGCGCGCCAGGAGCTCGCGCTCGGCGGTCTGGAGCTCGTCCAGCGCGAGCGGCAGCGGCTCCAGCCGGTAGATGACGTAGTCCTCGACCGCCTGGGCGAGCTCGGGTTCGCGCACCGAGTCGCCGAGCGTGCCCAACAAGATCTCGGCTTCGGCCCGCGCGGCGCGCTGCAGCTCGGCGTTGTCGTACAGCAGCACGCTCACCGCGACCAGCTGCTCGAGCGAGAGATCCAGGGGCAGCGTGTAGCAGAGGCTCACGCCGCCGAACGGATAGACGGCGAACTCGAGCTCGTTCGTGCTCGCCACCGGACCCAGCGCGAGCGGCGCGATCGGGCGCGTGAAGCGCAGCGGCATGCGCGCCACTCCGGGTTCTTCGGGCGCGCCGCGCTTGTGGCGGAACGCCTCGGGGCTGCGTGCGACGCCCAGGCGCCCGGCGGCCTTGGCGAGGTCGATCTCGTAGCCGAGGTCGAAGGCCAGCAAGACGTGGCCGGTGCCGCGCGCACGCATGGGATCGCTCGCGCCTACGCCAGATAGCGCTCGGCCAGCACGTGCCGGTGGTGCGTCTCGTGCCCGGCCAGGATGAACGGGAAGGCGCAGGCCACGAAGGGCTTGTCCGAGGCCGTGCCGCGCCGCTCCCAGTCGGAGGGCTGGAGGCTGCGAAAGAAGAGCAGGTTCGCCGCGCGCAGGTGCGCCAGTTCGTCCAGCAGGTCGGCGAGGCGGCGCCGATCGGAGCCGGCGGCCGCGACGTAGTCGTCCTGCTCGAAGCTCGCGAGCGGCGTGGCATCGCCGCGCGCGATGCGCAGCGCGCGGTAAGCGAAGACGCGCTCGGCATCGATCACGTGACCCACGATCTCTTTCACGCTCCATTTCCCGGGCGCGTAGCGATGCCCGCCGCGAGCCTCGCCCAGGCGTGCCAGCAGCGCGCGCGTCTGCTCCAGCCCGCGCTCGAGCTCGCCCAGTACGTCCCCCTCGGGGACGAGATCGATGTAGCCGAAGTAGTAGGAGCCCACCTCGTCGGGGCGCGGACGGCGTACGAGCAGCGGGGTGGCCGAGGCCTGGGGCACGGAGGACATGGCGCGTGATTGTCCAGCGTGGATGGAACGCGGACAAGACCGCGCTCAGCCGGGAGCGCCGGGCTCCAGCCCGGCTCTGCTCTTCTTCTTTCCTTTTCTTCCGGGCGGAAAAGAAGAAAGAGCCAGGCTGGAGCCTGGCGCTCCCGGCTGAGACGATGCCGGCACCGGTGAGCGAGCGCCACACGATCGAGGTCCCGCGCACCGCGCGTTTTCACGTTCGCGGCGCCGGCGGGAGCGGATGCAGTGCGGTCTGGTTCGTCTTGCATGGCTATGGCCAGCTCGCCGAGCCGTTCCTGGCGTCGCTCGCGGTCCTGGCGGGAGCCGAGCGCCTGCTCGTCGCGCCCGAAGCGCTCTCGCGCTTCTACCTGAGGCGCGGCACGGGCGAGGTCGGAGCCTCGTGGATGACGCGCGCGGAGCGCGCGGACGAGATCCGCGACACCGTGCGCTACCTGGACCTCGTCTGGGAGCGCGTGCACGCCGAACGCGCGCTCCCAGGCGCGGTCGGGTTGCACGCGTTCGGCTTTTCCCAGGGCGGCGCCGCCGCCGCGCGCTGGGCCGTGCTCGGCCGCGCTCCTGTCTCAGCGGTCACGCTCTGGGGTTGTCCGCTGCCATTCGATCTGGACCTCGCGCTGCACGCCGCGCGCGCGCGGCGCTTGCGCTGGACCTTCGTGCTCGGCGACGCGGACAGCGCGATCGATCGCAACGCCTGGGACGTCGGCATCGCGCGCCTCTGCGCCGCGGGCGTCGCGCCCGAGCTCCTGCGCTTCGCCGGCGGCCACGAGCTCGAGCCCGCGACGCTGGCCTTGCTGGGTCAGTGAGGATCGCGCTGGCGCGCGGGCGAGCCCGCTGCGAGCAGCGACGTCCGCAGCCAGCGGATCCCGCAGGCCGCGCCGAGGTCGCGCACTCCGGAGAGAACTGCCCGCAGAGTGCAGGGAAAACCGGAGCTCCGTTCATCCGGGAGCGCCGGGCTCCAGCCCGGCTCTTCGTTCTCTCTTCTTCTTCTTCTTCTTCTTCTCCCGCCCGCCAGCAGAAGAAGGCAGCCAGACAACGGAGCCACGCTGGAGCGTGGCGTTCCCGGCCGACCTCAGG
>JANOGB010000629.1:0-5666 GCA_031413955.1 Planctomycetota bacterium
CCCCCCGCCGCTCCCGGGTGAGCTACGATCTCGGCCATGCGCACTCACCGCTCCTACTGGATCGCTCCCCTGCTCCTCGGCGCGAGCTGCGCCGGACCCGCACCCGCTCCGGTTGCACCCCCTCCCGCCGCGCCGCAAGCACACGCCGCCCCGACCGCCCCGCGCGCGAGCGGCAAACCCGAGATCCGCTACTACGAGATCGCCGACGCCTGACCCTTCTGCCAGAAAGTCGTGGCCGCCGTCGGCGAGCTACGCACGGTCTATGGCGACAAGGTCGACTTCGTGATCGTCGATGCCACGGAGACGGCCAAGCGCGCGGACGAGATCGCGCGCTACAACCTCGCCGTCCGCAAGCACGGCCTGGTGGCCTTCGACGCGAGCGGCGAGCCCGTGCTCACCATCGCCGGCCACACCTTCGGGCGCCCCGAGATCGAGATGGCGGTGATGCAGGTCGCGAAGCCGTGAGCGCCTGACGGCAACGGTTGCGTTCGGGCGCGGGCTTTACGCGGAACGGACACCGAGGAAGCGGCGGGTCTGATAGATCTCTCGTCTGCGCACCTCTGCGCATCGTCCCAACGAAGAGGTCCCTGCCATGAGTCTCCACGCTTTGTCCGAGCGTTCGCTCCCGTCCGCGTTGTCCGTTTTCGCGCTTTCCCTGCTCGCCGCCGCCCAGGCACCCGCGAGCGACGCGAAGGAGCCCGAGTTCCCGCCCTTCGAGAAGGTCATCGAGGGCCTGACCAAGGTCGTCTCGAACACCGACGGGCCGGCGCCGCTCTACGACCTGTACACCGACAAGAAGGCCGGCAAGCTCTTGGCCGTGCTGCCGAGCTCGTTCGGTGAGCAGGAGCTGATGATCGCGTGCACCGTCACGAGCGGTCACCCCGAGGCCGGCGTGATGGGACCCACCTATTACGGCAACTGGCGCCGCATCGGCAAGCAGCTCGCCTTCGTGGTGCCCGACCTCAGCGTGCGCAGCGAGGGCGACGCCCACGCGAAAGCCGCCGTGGCGAACCTGTACACCGAGCGCCTGCTGGTCACGACTCCGATCCTGACGCTCGAGGACGGATCGCGGCCGGTCATCGACCTCGGCAAGCTCGCGACGTCCGAGGCGCCGAAGCTGTTCGGCGAGTCCGGCGGCTACGGTCCGTCGCTCACGAGCCTGCAAGTCCCGCTCGCGACGCTCACCAAGGCCAAGGCCTTCCCGAAGAACGTGGTGATCGAATTCGAGGCGCCGCAGGCCGACGGGCGTCTCATGCGTCTCGCGTACTCGATCGGCAAGCTCGAGGGCACGGCCGGCTACGTCACGCGCGCAGCCGACAACCGCGTCGGCTTCTTCTACGACTGGTACTCCGACACGACGCCGGGCGAGTTCGACGCCAAGCCGGAGCGCTTCATCAACCGCTGGAACGTCGAGAAGGCCGACCCGAAGCTCTCGCTCAGCCCGCCCAAGCAGCCGATCGTGTGGTACGTCGAGCACACTACGCCCATCAAGTACCGCCGCTGGGTGCGCGAGGGCATCCAGCTCTGGAACGAGGCCTTCGAGAAGATCGGCATCACCGGCGCGCTCGAGGTCTACCAGCAGGACGCCTCGACCGGCGCGCACATGGACAAGGATCCCGAGGACGCGCGCTTCAACTTCTTCCGCTGGAACATGAGCGAGGCGGGCTACGCCATCGGACCGAGCCGCTCGAACCCGAAGACGGGCGAGATCCTGGAAGCGGACGTGGTCTGGAACCAGGGCCTGACGCGCGGGGTCGCCTCGATGCTCGGCACGCTCTCGAAGAGTCTGATCGAGGACTCGAGCCCGCCCGAGCTGCTGGCCTGGTACGACGCGAACCCGCTGTGGGATCCGCGCGCACGTCTCGCGGCGGTGTTCGGCGGCGGTCGGCCCATCCCGAGCGCGGCTCCGAGCGCGAGCTCCGAGCGCTCCGGTTTCCATCCCGTCGCGTGCCACATGGGGCACCAGCTCGCCGTCGACCTCTCGCTGGTCGGCGCGGCCTTCGCCGCCGGCCGGCTCGAGACCGAGAACGAGTCCCTGCTCGACGGCGTGCCCGAGGAATTCCTCGGCCCGATGATCCGCTACATCTCGGCCCACGAGGTGGGCCACTGCCTCGGGCTGCAGCACAACATGGCAGCCTCGAGCCTGGTCTCGCTCGAGGGCATGAGCCGCGCCGACTACCAGGGCCCGGTCACCGCCTCGGTGATGGACTACGTCGCGCCGAACCTCGCGGCGCCGGGCGTGGCGCAAGGCCCCTTCATCAACGCACACCTCGGCCCCTACGACCTGTGGGCCATCGCTTGTGGCTACGGACCCGCGGACAAGCTGAAGGAGACGCTGGCCCAGTCGAGCCAGAAGGAAAACACCTACGTCAGCCAGATCGCCATGTCCTTCGGCAGCGACCCGCGCAACCAGACCTGGGACGTGGGCGCGAACAACCTCGACTTCTGCGAGTCGCGCATCAAGCTCGTGGCCGACCTGCGCACGAAGCTGACGAACGAGCTCGTCAAGGACGGCGAGTCCTGGGCCGAGGCACGGCGGCACTACGAGCAACTGCTCGGCACGCAGCTGCGCACGCTGTTCGTCGCCGCGGCCTGGGTCGGCGGCTCCTACGAGAACCTCGACGCCAAGGGGACCCCAGGCGCGCGCCAGCCGATCGAGGACGTGTCCGCTGTGGACCAGCGCCGCGCGCTCGGCTTCGTGATGAAGAACGTCTTCGAAGACGAGGCCTTCGGTCTGACGCCCGAGCTCGTGCGCCACATGGGCAAGGAGTACTGGTGGGATCCGCAGGGCATGGGCGAGCTGACCCAGGACGCGAGCTACTCGGTCCACGATCTCGTGGGCGGACTGCAGGCCATGGGACTCTCCCTCCTGCTCAACCCGACGCGCCTGCGGCGCGTGCACGACAACGAGTTCCGCACCGCCGGTTCCGAGGATGCGTTCTCGCTCTCCGAGCTGCTGACCTGCGTGACCTACGCGATCTGGAAGGAGTGCAAGAGCGCTCCCGCCGGCTCCTACAGCGCCGCGCGCCCGCTGTGCTCGAGCTTCCGCCGCAACCTGCAGTGGGAACACGCCGGCCGCCTCATCGACCTCGTGCTCGTCAAGGACACCCCCAGCCCCGCCGTGCGCGCGATCACCACGCTCGCGGCCCAGGAGCTGCGCCGCATCGATTCCTTGGCGAAGGACGCCGAAACCAGGCCGCTCGATCCCGCCTCTAGGGCCCACCTCGCCGAGCTGCGCACGCGCATCGCCAAGGCACTCGACGCCGCCTACGTGAAGAAGGGTTGACGCCGCTGCGGGCTCCGGCATTTCGCGCGCTGGGGTCCCCCATCAGAGGCCGAGGACGGCGACCTGCTTGGCCGACTCGGGGTGGAGTCGCAGGAGCACGCGCAGGGCTAGCCGGTGTAGCCCCGGGTCGGGCTCGGCGCGCAGGTAGAGTCCGGCGACCACTCCGCGCCAGCGCAGGAGCTCGCGCCGAAGGCTGGCATGTTGGTGCACCTCGACGGTCAAGTCCACGAGCCGCAGCGCGCGCTCGTAGCACGCCCGTCGCTCGAGCGAGCGCTCGAGGCTCAGGTACTTCAGGGCCCGCTGCATCTCCGCGCCGATCTGCAAGATCTGCTGGCCCAGACTGAAGCGCGCCCAGCGCTCGGGGCCGAGGGAAGCGTGCTGAGTCACGGTCGTGGCCGCCCGCGGCCGATCAGCGTGAAGACCACCTCCCGAATCCGCCCGCGGAGCGCTGCGTCTTCCACCTCGAGACCGGGATTCCTGCCCGGACGGATGTTGATGAGCGACTCGTACTCCAGGCATTCCTCCTGATCGAGGTCGGGGTGGTAGTTCCCGCCCCAGAGCGACGTCTGACGGCTGCCGCGCTCGAGAAGAAGCGCCTCGGCATCGGCGTGGAGGTGCCCCCCGACCGCCAGGATCCCCCTATCCACATCTACGACGAACTTCACCATGTCCGGGAACGGCGCGCCGAGGAGCCCGGCAAGCTCGGCTGTGGGGAGGGGGGTCGTGACCACGAGGATGGGAGCGTCCGCGGACATCTGGCGTCAATGATCCATCGAGCGGCACGCGGCTGTCCAGCCCGCGCCGAGCGGATTGGTGACGCTGGCGGACGAGGACTCCGAGTCTCGGCCGCTCGATCCGAGCCTCGAAGGCCTACGACGAGCGCGGAGCCGCGCTACCCACTCCTGCCCAGAGCGGGAGGCAGGCGCGGGGGTCGATGCTGGATGCGGTCCCCAATCCGGGAGCAAGTCGTGCATCGAATCCTGTCGTGGGTCGCGGTCTTCACGCTCGCCGCAGCCGGTCTCCTGCCCCAGGAACCGCCGGGCGAGGATCTCCGCCACGGGCTCGCACGCCTCGGGCGCGGCGCGCTCGAGGACGGAGCGCGCGGTCTGGCGCTGGCCATCGACACCCGCGGCGAGCTCGTCTTCGCGGGCGGCTGGGGCGAGGGCGAGGGGCACGCTGCCCAGGCCGGGCCGGACACGCCTTTCGTCGCCGGGCCGCTGCTCGGGAGTTTCCTGGCGGTCGCCGCCCTACGCCTGGCGGAGCGCGGCGAGCTCGAACTCACGACGCCGCTGGCCGAGTTCGTGCCCGGGCTCTACGCCGAGCATCCCGCGCTCACCGTCGACCGGCTGCTGACGCACACCTCCGGGATCCCGCCCTACGGCGAGCTCCTGGCCGCGCAGAAGCTCTCGGCCGTGGACTTCGCCCCGCAGGTGATCCGCGCCTGGCTCGCGGCGGCGCCGCTCGATGCGGAGCCGGGGAGCTGCGCGAGCTACAGCAACACGAACGACTTCCTGCTCGGGCTCGTGCTCGAGCAGGCGTCCGGAAAGAAGGTCGCGGAGCTCCTGGAATGCGAGGTCTTCGCGCCCGCCGGCATGGAGGACACGAGCTGGCGCGCCGAGCGTTCGGAACGGCACGAGAGCGCGCACCTCGACCAGGAGTTCGGCGGCGGCGAGACCGAGCTCGTGGACGCGCCGCCACCGTTCGACGCGGACGACCTGCACTCCACCGTGCTCGACCTGGTGCGCTTCCAGCGCGCGCTCATCGGGGAAAAGCTCCTGAAGGCGGCCTCGCGCGAGCTGCGCCTCGAGGCGGCCGAGCTCGCGGACGGCTCGCGCGCCGCGTGCGCGCGCGGCGTGAGCCTGACGGCGCTCGAGGAGCTGCCGCGCCAGAGCGCCGGCGGCGGCATGGCCGGCCAGCGCGTGCACCTCGCCTACTACCCGACCATGGACACGACCATCGTAGTGTTGGCGCGCGGCTCGGAGGCCCCGGTCGAGGAGCTGGAGCGTTCCGCGGCGCGGTTGGTGTTCGATCTCCAGCCGGCGGTGGTGCACGACCTCGCGCTCGACGACGAGGCGCGCGCGCCTTACCTCGGCGAATACTACGCCGGCTGCACGAGCTACGGGATCACCGAGGCGAACGAGCACCTCGTGCTCGTCCCGCCGAGCGGCGAGCGCCTGGAGCTCCTGTACCAGGGCAACGGACACTTCGTTGCCCGCGACGATTCCGACCTGCGTCTTTCCTTCGAGCTCGACGACGGGCGCGCGATCGCACTGATCCTGAGCGCCCACGGCGTCAGCCTGCGCGCCGTGCGCGTGAGTTGACGGAACGCGCGCGCGCCGCCGCGCGCGGCTTCTTCAACTGGGAGCGCCGGGCTCCAGCC
>JANOGB010000630.1:0-2792 GCA_031413955.1 Planctomycetota bacterium
GCTCCAGCCCGGCTCTGGGTTGTTTGCTCGAGTCGGAGAGAAAGAAAGAAGAAGGGAGAGAAGAGCCGGGCTGGAGCCCGGCGCTCCCAGTTGAGCCTACGTGACCGAGACGACCTCCAGCGCGAAGGTCACGGTCTCGCCCGCCAGCGGGTGATTCGCGTCGAGCAGGACTTCGTCCTCGCCCACCTCGACGATGCGGAACTCGACTTCCTCGTCGGCCAGGTCCTCGGGCGCGTCCTCCAGCTCGACCGGCAGGTATTCTCCGACCGAGAGCGGCAGCTCGGCCGGGATCTCGGAGCGCGGCACGGAGATGATCAGGCCCGGGTCGATGGCGCCGAAGGCGTCTTCGGGCGGCAGGGTGACGCGCACCTTGTCGCCAGCTTGCTTGCCCATGAGCGCGCGCTCGATGGCGGGCGCGATTTCCTCGGCGCCGTGGACGTACTCCATCGGCTCGGACTCCTCGGAGCTCTCGAGCAGCTCGCCCTCGCGGTCGAACAGCTCGTAGCGCAAGACGACGTGGCAGCCCTGCTTGATCTTCATCTTGGAAGGCCTAGTGCGTCGGCTCGACGCGGTCGGGCGTGATCAGGTAGGTGTAGCTCGCCAGCCCGGCCTCGAAGCGCTTGGCGAGCGCCGCGGATTCCTCCAGGCTCATGCGGTCCTCCTCGATCGCCTGCTCGATGCGCCGGCGCAGGGTGTCGAGCAGGTCGGTGCGGAAGTACTCCACGTAGGAGAGCACCTCCTCGACGTTGTTGCCCTCGACGAAGTGCGTCAGGTGCGCGCGGCCATCGCCGTTCGACTCGACGTGCACCACGTGCGTGTCGCCGAACAGGTTGTGCATGTCGCCCAGGATCTCCTGGTAGGCGCCCACCAGGAAGAAGCCCACGTAGTAGCGCTCGCCCTCCTTGGGCTGGTGCAGCTCGAGGGTCGGCTTGACGTCGCGCAGGTCGATGAAGCGGTCGACTTTTCCATCCGAGTCGCAGGTGATGTCGGCCAGCACGGCTCTGCGCGTGGGTTCCTCGGTGAGACGGTGCAGCGGCAGCACCGGGAAGAGCTGGCGGATGGCCCACGAGTCGGGCAGCGACTGGAACACGGAGAAGTTCATGAAGTAGGTGTCGGCCAGATCGCGCTCGAGGTTCTCGAGGTCGTCGGGCACGTACTCCAGGCTGCGCGCGATGCGCAGGATCTTCTCCGAGGTGCGCCAGAAGAACTCCTCGACGCGCGCGCGCTCGGTCAGCGAGAGCTGGCCGACGCTGAACAGCAGCATGCCCTCGTCGCGCAGCTCCTGCGCGTCGTGGTAGCACTCCAGGAAGTTCTTGGTGTTCACGCCCTCGCACACGTCGCTGATCTTCTTGATCGTGTCGTGGTCGCTTTCCTGGGCCTTGGCGGTGGGGATGTTGGTGGCGAAGTGCGTGACGCCCATGACCTCGGTCACGAGCACGGCGTGGTGCGCGGTCAGGGCGCGGCCGGACTCCGACAGGATGATCGGTTGCGGCACGCCCATCTCGGCGCACACCTCCTTGACGTGGTAGACGACGTCGTTGGCGTACTCCTGCACCGTGTAGTTGACCGAGGACTCGAAGTCGCTGGAGGAGCCGTCGTAGTCGATCCCCAGGCCGCCGCCCACGTCGAGGTACTGGATCGGCGCGCCCATCTCGACCAGCCCGGTCAGCGTGCGCGCGGCCTCGCCGATGGCGGTCTTGATCGAGCGGATGCGCGTGATCTGGCTGCCGAGGTGGAAGTGCAGCAGCTTGAGACAGTCCAACATCTCGTGCTTCTTCAGCTCCTCGACCACGTCCACGATCTGGCGCGTGGTCAGGCCGAACTTCGAGCGATCGCCGCCGGAGTCCTTCCAGCGTCCGGCGCCGCGCCCGGAGAGCTTGGTGCGCACGCCCAGGGTCGGGCGAATGCCGATCTGCTTCGAGGTCTCGAGGATCGTGGCGAGCTCGCTGAACTTCTCGACCACCAGGATCGGCTTCGTGCCCAGGCGGCTGGTGAGCAGGGCCAGCTCGGCGTACTCGCGGTCCTTGTAGCCGTTGCAGATGATGATGCGGTCCTTCTCGGCATAGAAGGACATGACGGCCAGCAGCTCCGGCTTGCTGCCCACTTCGACGCCCATGCCGTACTTCGTGCCCTCCGAGAGCAGCACGTCCACCAGGTGGCGCTGCTGGTTGACTTTGATCGGGAACACGCAGTGGTACGGTGCGGTGTAGCCGTACTCTGCGCGCGCGTTGTCGAAGGCGCCGTGGATCTCGCGCACGCGCCCGCGCAGGATGCCGTTGAAGCGCAGCAGGATCGGCGGCTCGACCCCGCGCCGGCGGATCTGCCCGATCAGGTCGAAGAGATCGATCTCGCCTTGCTCGCTGGCCGCGCGCCCGTCCGGGCGGACGATGAGCCGGCCCTGGGAGTTGATGCCGAAGTAGCCGCTGCCCCACTTGGCGACGTTGTAGAGGGCCTCGGCGTCGAGATGGGTCCAGTTCGTCATGCCTGCGGAGAGGGGGAGCGCGAGCTCGAGCGTGTCTGGTGTCCTGTCCCGCGCAGGCCTTGCAGGCTCGCGCATGCCTGGGACAGCAACCAGAAAAGGTCGAGCAGTATAGAAAGCCCGCGCGCGCAATGGGGAACGAGTTTTGCCCCGCTCCGCTTCACTCCGGCCCAGGTCACTCCGGCCCAGGTCACTCCGGTCCAGGTCACTCCGGTCCAGGTCACTCCAGCCCAGGTCACTCCAGCCCAGGTCGCTTCGATCAAGAAGGCGGGCCCACGGCGTGCTCCGACGGAGCGGACAACGACAACGACGG
>JANOGB010000631.1:0-14119 GCA_031413955.1 Planctomycetota bacterium
CCCCCCCCCCCCCCCCCCCCCCTGTGCGCGTCGCCGGCCCCCCCCCCTGCGTCGGCTCTTGCCCCACACCCCCCCGCGCCCCCCTTCTCCTCCTCATGCCCCCCCCCCGCCGCCCCCCCCCCCCCCCCCCCTCCCGGGTGAGTTCAGGACGCGCGCACGTCGACCTCGAGCCCGCCGCAGAAGTCCGCGAAGTGTTCGGCGCCGTCCAGGAAGACTCTTGCTTCGGCCCGGGCGCGGGTCAGGGGTTCGTCCAGGCGCGCGGCGCGGATCGCCTCGAACAGACGTTCGGGCGTGGTCTCGGCAGGCGCGAGACAGGTGACGAGCCCGAGCTCGGCCAGGCGCCGCGCGCGGATGAGCTGTTCCTGGCGGTAGAGCACGCGCGGCACGAGGATCGCGCGGCGCGCGTGCTGGAAGAGGTCGGTGGTGGTGTTGTAGCCAGCGGTGGCGACCACCAGCTCGGCGCGCCGGAAGAGGGCGGCGGTCGACGGAATGAAGTCGCGCAGCGTCACGGGCAGACCGGCGGCGAGCGCGTGCATGCGCTGGGCGAGCTCGGGCGCGACGAACGGGCCGGTCAGGATCTCGGCCCGGAAATCGATCGCGCCCTGGAAGCGCCGCATCATCTCGAGGAACGGGAGGAGCAGCGACTCGCCGCCGCCGTCGCCGCCGCCGATCGTGACGGCGACGACCGGCCGGCCGTCGCCCGGCTCCGTGCTGTCCCCCGCCGGCGCGGTCCGATCGCAGACGTAGTCGACGAAGCGCGTCTTCCTGGCCACGTCGCTCGGAAACTCGTACTCGCGCACCGGGTCGTAGACGGCGCGGTTGCCGTACACGACCAGGTGGTCGTAGTGCTGGCGCAAGACGTCGTAGACGCCTGTACTCCGCCACAGCTCGATCACCGCGCGCGGCTCGTCGATGATGTCGCGCAGGCCGAGGATGCGCGTGCAGCCGCCGCGCTCGGCCAGGTGCTCGAGCGTCGGCAGGAGCTCGCCCTTGCTGCCGGTCGGCGAGTGGTCGACCAGCAGCACGTTCGGGTCGAAGTCGCGCAGCGTGTGCAAGATGAGATTGCTGCGCATCGAGCGGATGGCCGAGCCCGAGATGTGCAGCGTGCGCGCCTCGTACTGCTCGGACTCGACCTTCTTGATGGCCGGCAGCTTCACGTAGTCCGCGCCGCTCGGCATCGGGTAGCGGTGCACCATCGGCGAGCCGGTCACGAGCAGGGCCGAGGCCTCGGGCTGGCGCGCGCACAGCGTGCGGATCAGGGCCAGACAGCGCCGCAGGTGCCCGAGGCCGAAGGTGTCGTGCGAGTAGACCAGGATGCGCGTGCCCTTGCCGAAGGGACGCTTCTCGGCGCGCGCGGGAGTCTCTGCGCGGGCGGCGCGCGGCGAGCGGTCGCGCAGGTTGACGAGCAGGCCCCCGTTGTCGGCCTGCCCTTCCTCCTGCACGGGTTCGATCTCGAGGTCGACCGTGCGCTCGGCGCCGCCGCGCTGGCGGATGGAGAGACTCGAGTGAGCCACCTTGACGCGCGTCCGGCGCGCCTCGTCGAGCAGGCCCTGCACAGTCCTGCGCTCGCCGTCGACGGGGATGGCGACGACCTCCAGCAGCTCGCGCCCGTCGGTTTCGTGCAGCGGCCAGCCGGTCAGCTCGGCAGCGCGCGGGTTGGCGAAGGTGATCTTGCCCTGCTCGTCGAGCACGAACAGCGCATCCCCCAGACTGTCCAGGATCGTGGCGAGCGTGCGCACCTCGCCGCGCGCGTGCTGCAAGCGTTGGTGGCCGCCCATGGCGGTCGAGATGGCCGCGCGCACTGCCGGTGCGGTGAAGGGCTTCACGAGGTAACCGGCGGCGCCGACCTGCTCGGTGCGTTCGAGCGTCTTCTGGTCCGCGTAGGCGGTCACGAAGATCACCGCGCAGTCGAGCCCGCGTACGAGCTTCTTGGCTGTTTCGACGCCGTCGTCGCCGTCGGCCAGATGGATGTCCATGAGCACCAGCTCGGGCGACTCGCGCTCGGCGATCTCCAGCGCCTCGAGCGTGTTCATGGCCGTCCCGACCACCTCGTGCCCGAGCTCGGCCACGATGCGGCTGAGGTGCAACTGCACCACCATCTCGTCCTCGACGATCAGCACCCGGCGCGCGCTCAAGCGCTCACCGCTTCGAGCTTCTTCTTGCCGAAGAAGACGCGCACGACCGTGCCCTTCTGGCCATCCACCTCGACGCGCCCGCGCAGCTGGCGTGCCAGGGTGGCGACCAGGCTCATGCCCAGGGTGGCGGGCGCGCCGGAGCGCACGCCCGCGAGGCCGGGCCCGTCGTCGGCCACGGTGAGGACGCGCTCTCCGCCCGGATGCTCGCGCAGGCTGACGCGGATCACGCCCCCGCGCTCGGCCGGGTAGGCGTACTTGAGGGCGTTCGTGACCAGCTCGTTCACGATCAGCCCGCAGGCCATCGACTGGTCGATGTCGAGCGCGATGTCGTCGGCCTCGAGCTCGAGCCGCACCGCGTTGCTCTTGCCGAACGACTGCAGCAGCTGGCTGGTCAGGACCTCGAGGTAGGTGCGCACGTCGATGTGCTCGATCTCGGTGGAACGGTAGAGCTGCTCGTGGATGAGCGCGATCGAGCGGATGCGGTTCTGGCTCTCCTCGAGCTTCTTGGCCACCTCGGGGTCGCCGTCGCTCGATTGCATGGCCAGCAGGCTCGAGATCACCTGCATGTTGTTCTTCACGCGGTGGTGCACCTCGCGCAAGAGCAGCTCCTTCTCGCCCAGCGACTCGCGCAGGCGCTCCTGGATGCGCTTCTGCTCGGTCAGGTCCAGAGCCACGCACACGTAGCCCTGCAGCGGGCCGCCGCCCGAGCGCAGCTCGGCGCCCGAGAGGGACACGGGGAACTCGCTGCCGTCCTTGCGCACGAAGACCTTCTCCACGGTCTCGATGCGCAGGGCGGGCAGGCCCGACGGCTCGCGCGCGGGCGGTCCGGGTCGCACGCTCTCGCCGCTCGAGAAGCGGCACATGATGTCGAAGGTCTGGCCGATCAGCTCGGAGCGCTCGCGCCCGACCAGCGCCAGCGTGGCGCGGTTGACGTTGATGATGTTGCCGTCGGGATCGAACACGACCAGGGCCGCGGCCATCGAGTCGAACACGCTCTCCAGGCTCTCCATCGAGACCGTGGTGGTGGTGAGCTCGCCCGCCATCTTGTTGAAGGCCTCGGCCAGGACGCCGATCTCGTCGTGCGAGTCGACGTGGATGCGGGTGTCGAAGTGTCCCTGACCGAGGCGCAAAGCGGCTTCGTGCAGCACGCGGATCGGCCGGTGGATCGAGCGCCACACCAGGAAGCCGAGCCCGAAGGCGACGAACACGGCCACGACGCTGGTGACGAGCGCCACGCGCGTGGTGGTCTGCGTGCGCTCGAGCACGCCGCGCAACTGGTCGCCGAGATCGTCCTCGGCCTGGCTGAGATAGGAGTAGGCAGCCGGCAGGAGCTCTTCGCGCAGGAACGGTTCGAAGACCCCGTCGACGCGCGCGGCGGCGAGCTCTGGCTCGCGCCGGGCCAGCTCGCGCAGGCTCGCCACGTGCTCGCGCAGCGCGCCGGTTCGCTTGGCCAGCGGCGCCAGCGAGCGCTGGAAATCCTGCGGCGCGGCGTGCAGCGGATCGTCGCCCTCGCTCTGGGCCTCCGCGACCAGCGTGAGGAACTGCTCGGCGAGCTGCGCCAGCCGCTCGCCCGGCGGGGAAAGGGGCTCGTCCGCGGCCGCGGGCTCTTCCCCATCCAGCTCCTCCTCGACCGAGGGCGCCCGAGTCCGGCCGGCGAGATCGAGCGCAGCCGCCCCGCAGCCGTGCAGCAGCTTGATCATGTGCGTGGCGCGCTCGATGCGCCCGAGCGCGCTGACTGGATCGCCGCTCGTGTCCGGCTCGACCAGGATCACCAGGCCGTGGATCTCGACCGAGTCGGGCGCCTGGCCATCGAGCTCCGAAGCCGTCACCGTGCCCTTGACCTTGTCGCTCGACTTGACCTCCTGCAGGTAGACCTTGTTCGCGAGCCAGCGTCCGTCCTCGATCTTGCACGTGACCTCGACGCGCCTTCCCGCCGGGAGCAACTCCATGGGCACGGGCTCGTCGTTCACTTCGCCGAGCTCCGAGTCGTGGGTGACGTGGATGGTGCGACCGTACAGCGTGATGGTGCTCGCCACCGGATCGACGGCCTGGATCACGCCCCTGAGACGCGGGCGCGCGACACCGGGCAAGACCTCCACGTCGGTGGCGACGAAGCTGCCGCTCGGGTTCCAGTAGCCCTCGAACTCGAGCCCCACGTTGGCGAGATCGACGTGCGAGAGATCGATGACGCCGCTCGAGCGCAGCCCGGCGACGCGGGTCCGAACCTGCTGGTTGATCGAGTACGAGGCCGCACCGACGAAGAGGATCAGGGATACGAGCGCCAGGAACGCGAGCGCGAGTCGAGCGCGCAGGCTGGTCGGCAGCAAACGGGCGAGGGATCCCAAGGCAGGGGGGCGTGCAGGGTCAGGAACGGTAGAGGTAGGCGCCCGGAGAGCGGCTCCAGCGTGGCCCGAATCTTCCCATTGGACGCACCAAGTCCGCCACGTCGCGCTCGCCTGGCAAGCATCGAGCCGAGCCAGAATGGCCCCCAGGAGTCCAGAATGGCCGGCTCCGAGCCGCTTCCCGGACCGCCCGTTCAGGAGCTGGACGCCGGGTGTTCCGGATCGGGACGGAGCAAGCGCCCTCGAACCGCGCTCCAGATCGATCCTCTCCCTGTCCGAAAAAGGCCGCAGGGGGGTATGGGAATGCGGATCCTTTCGCTGGTCGTGGCCGGGGTGCTCGCGCTGTCGTTTACCGGTTCCGGGTCGCTCGCGTGGGCGAGTCCGAGTTGCCCAGCGAGCGGAGACGCCAAGGCGCCGGCCAAGCGCGCCGAGAAGCCAAAGGCGACTGCAACGAACACCGCCAAGGCCAAGGCCAGCTCGCCAAGCAAGTCCGGCAGCAAGTCGGCCGACTCGAGCCTCGGCTCCGCCGCGCGCCGCGAACTGCTGAAGAGTCGCGCGCAGGGAATGAAGCCCACCAAGGGCAAGGCGGCCGCGCTGAAGGGCAAGCCCAAGGCCAAGAGCTGAAAGCCCCGACCCCCGCGCCCGGTCGGGCACGCGGAGACCAAACCCAAAGCCTCGCCCAAGCCGAAGTAACGCCGAGCCCCGCTGGGCTCGAGTCGTGGCGGCTGCCAAGGCGTCCCCAACCCCCGACGCTGGCTCTGGCCTGCCCCAGGGTTCGATCCCGCCGGATCACGAACTCCAACCGCCCGCAGTCGAACCAGCGCGCCTCGGGCGCAGCCAGGGATCCGGGTCCTGGGAGCCAACGACGCGTCCCTCGTGCTACGCCGGACCTTCCAGCGCCCGATCGCCGTGGGGTTCCGCAGCTTCGTCCTCTCGATCGATCCCGACAAGGGAGTCGTGAACAGGATCGTGGGGGCCGAGGACCAGGCCTTGCCGCAGAGTCTCGAGCCGCATGTCCGGCAAGACTTGGAGTCGTCGCTCTCGGGCGAGCTGACGAAGTGGCTCACGAACGAGGTCGCCTCGATCGCGGCATCCTTCGAGAAGGATCGATGGATCCTGAAGGTGCGCTCGAAGGTCGGAGACGAGGGGCGTGCTGCCTATCTCTTCCTCACTCGCGCCGACCGCGAGGAGAGCGCCGAGAACCTCCGCAAGCGCGCCGGGCAATTCGACGAATCCACAGAGGAAGAACTGCAAGCGTTCGTGGAGGGCCAATTCCGGTTCGTCGAGTGATTCGAGCCGCGACCTCCAAGCACGGACGCTGTCGCCCGCCCTTGGCCGCTTGCGCCCGCTGAATTGCCACAACTCCATTGGAACGCGTCGGCTGAGTGAGTTCAGGTCGTGGCTCGGCCTGCGAAAGCGCTCCAAGTGAGTCGAGGCCCTCCTCGAAGTTCCCTGGCGGCCAGCCGGACAGATAGATCCGGAACGCCCATGCCAGTCGCGCGCTCGATCCAGTACCCTTCTGTGCGATGGATCCCACCTCTACATTCCTCGGGTCGGGGCTTCTCGCGGAGCTGAAATCAACCGATGGGCTGAGCGAGCGAGAAGGGCGCGACTGGATCTCGAGGAAGGTGGGTCGGCCGTTCGACGCGGAAGCGATGTACAAGCTCGACTGGCCCGAGAACGAGGATCCGAAGACGTGGCGGGAGTGCATGGACCTGCGCGTGCACGTCATGAGCGATGCCGAGCTCGACGAGCTGGAGACGGAATACAGGAGGCATCACAAGCTCCCGCCGCGAAGACCCTGGGAGCCGCGCATGTTCCGCTCGTCGATGGGGCGGATCGAGCGCTGATTCCGTCCTGGCGCGCCCCGGATCGGCGGAGCGCGCAGATTCCCCGCAATCCGCGCTGCCCAGGACGCGCGAGCGAGTAGCCTCTTGCTCCCTCGCTCACCCCACAGGATCCGTGGGGTTCCGTGCGGTCGTCCTACTCGGGCGGTCCTCACTGGCGATTCAACCCGCATGGAGGATCCGTCATGGGCACTTTCGTGTACGTGGGCAACCTCGGTAGCTCGACCACCGAGAACATGGTGCGCGCGGCGTTCACGGCCGCCGGGAGCCCGGTCAAGAGCGTGGTCATCCTGCGGAGCCCCCAGACTGACCGCTCGCGCGGGTTCGGGTTCGTCGAGCTGGGTTCGGATGACGAGGCCCTGGCCGCGACTCGCACGCTGAACGGGGTCGAGATCGAGGGCAAGCCGCTCAAGGTCGGCCCAGCGCGCGAACGAATACCGGCGCGCATGCAGGGCAGCAGCTTCCAGAGCTACAGCGGGCTGGGCGGTCGCACCTTCGGAGGTCCGCGGAGACCCGGCGGCGGCAGCGGGACGAAGCGCAAGCGACGGACGTGAAGTACGGAGGCGGCGGCGGCGGCGACAAGCGACGCGACGGGTAAGCGCTCCCCCTCAGAGCGGTCGACTCAAGTCACGTCAGGCGCGGGCTCGTTCGCGGGCCCGTTCTCGACCTGTATGCCTGGCGAGTTCAGGTCGGGCGGAACGTACAGCAGCTCAGGTGTCGTGCGCCGCAGTATCTTCTGCTCGGCGCGCTCCTTGCGCCGCACTTCCTTGTCCTGACGGCGCTGGCGTTGCTTGCGATCGCGATCTCTCTTCTGAGATGAATCCACGGTTGGCTTCCGGGCTCGTGGAGTCGGGGCCGAACCTTCGTGGCGAGCCTTGCCAGGAGAGTCGGATCGCAGCCGCAAGAGCCTGTGCTCCTTCGGCGGTACGCATGAGCGTACATACCCCGAGCCAGGTTTGCATCCAGCAGAGCCACAGTGCCACTGGGTTGGAGAGTGCGTGCCCGGCGGCTTCGTGTTGCCCGTCGACCTCGGCCTGGTCGGTCTCCAGTACACGGCCCAGGCCGTCTGCGGCAGCGGCAACGCACGGCTCTCGAACGCGCTCACGCAAACCATCGGGAACTGAAGAGCTCGCCGGCACGACCGCAGACCAGTGGTCGTTTCCTCGCTCGGCATCGACCTCAACGTCTCGGTCCCCGGTCAGGGCAACTGGTCGATGATCGAGTACGAGGAGGCGCCGCGAGCGGACTTCGAGCAGCTCCACGGCGCGCGCTGGATCGGCAAGCCGTGAGCCCAGCGCCTCCCGTGGTGAGGCATGCGCTTCAGGGCACTCCGCCCTCGAGGATCTTCGCCAGCTTCGCGGCGTCGATGTTCCCTCCGGAAACGACGCAAGCGACGCGGCCCTTGCCCGCCTTGCCGGTGAGCGCGGCGGCCAGCGCGGCCGCGCCGGCGCCCTCGGCGACGATGCGGCCGCGGGTCGCGAGCAGGCGGATGGCGGCGGCGATCTCGGCCAGGGCGACGACGATGGATCCGCAAAGCAGCGTGGACGCGAGCGGCCACATCTCGGCCAGCACGCTCCGGCCGCCGATCCCGTCGACGAAGCTCGCGCGGTGCTCGATCGCACGCGGCGCGCCCGCCGCGAGCGAGGCGGCGAGCGGCGCGGCAGTCTCGACCTCGGCCGCGAAGACCGGCGTCTCTTGGCGCAGCGCGCGCAGCGCCGAGGCGATGCCGCACGCGAGCCCGCCGCCGCCGTAGGGCACGACGACGGCATCCACGTCCGGCAGGTCTTCGTGGATCTCGAGCCCGATCGTGCCGTTGCCGGCGATCACGGCCGCGTCAGAGACCGGGTGGATGAAGACGCCCTCGAGCCCTGGATAGCGGTGCTCGACCAGCACTTGCCACCAGCGCTCGTACGGCACGGACACGATCCGCGCGCCGAGCCGCTCGATTGCCTCGAGCTTCGCGCGCGGCGCGCTGTCGGGCACGACCACCGTGCACGCGACGCCCAGACGCCGCGCGTTCCAGGCGACGCCCTGGGCCATGTTCCCGGCGCTCGCGGTGTAGACGCCGCGCGCGAGCAGCGCGCGGCCGGCGCACGCCATGGCGTTACTCGCGCCGCGCAGCTTGAAGGATCCGATCGGCTGCAGGTTCTCGAGCTTGAGATAGAGCTCCGCCGGCGCGCCGTCGAGCTCCAGGCGCACCAGCGGAGTGCGCACGACCGAGCCGGCGATGCGCTCGCGCGCGGCGCGGATCTCCGCCAGCGGGATCGCCTCGAGCGGCTTCACTCGCGCCGCCCGCCGAGCTCGACCAGGGTTCCCATGCCGCGCTCGCGCCCCACGCGGTCGAGGTAGTGGGCCGCCGCCAGGTCCTCCACCGCGAGCCCGAGCGACTCGAAGAGCGTGATCTCGGCCTGCGTGCGGCGTCCCGCGCAGCGGCCGAGCAGGAGCTCGCCCAGCTCGCCCTGGATGTGCTCCGCGCCCAGCGCGCCCTCGTTCATCGGGATCAACAGATCCCCGGCCTCGCTCAGCGCCGACTCGCGCCGGTCGACGAAGACCCGCGCGCGCCGCACGGCCTCGGTGTCGAGCTCGCGCGCGTCCGCGAGGCAGGCGCCCGCGGCGTTGACGTGGCAACCGCTCTGGAGCCAGCGCCCCTCGAGCACGGGCGTCTTCGAGGAGGTCACGGTGCAGACGAGGTCGGCACCCTCGACCGCGGCGCGCGCGGAGTCGCACGCCTCGACTCGAATGCCGTGCCGTTCCGACTCGCGTGCCGCGAACGCCTCGCGGTTCGCGCGGCTCGGGCTGAACACGCGTACGCGCCTCACTCTGCGCGCGACCAGCATCGCCGCCAGGTGCATGCGCGCCTGCACGCCCGAGCCGAGCAGCGCCAGGTCCCCGGCGTCCTCGCGGGCCAGCGCGCGCGTGGCCACGCCGCTCGCGGCGGCCGTGCGGATGGCGGTGATCTCGCTCGCGTCGAGGATCGCGCGCGGCACGCCATTCTGCGGCTCGAACAGGACGACCACGCCCTGGTGCGCGTCGTACTCGGTCCCGTGGTTGCCCGGAAAAACGCCCACCACCTTCAAGCCGAGCGCCGGCGGCGAGCTCATGCTGCCCGGCATCATGCCGAGCAGGCCGCGACCGTCCGCCAGGCGCATCCCCCGGCGCAGCGGATTCTGCGCCTCGCCGCGCGCCAGCGTCGCGAGCGCCTCCCCCACGAGGTCCATGCAGACGTCCATGGGCAGCAGCGCGCGGATCTCGGGCTGCGTCAGGATCAGCGTCGCCACGAGGCCATCGTGACTCGGCCCGCGCGGGCGCGCAACGCGCAGGGACGCGGTCGTCGGGCGTGCCGCCGGAGGCCGTGCGTCAGCGCGGCGCGCGACTTCCGGCTGACCGCCGACTGCTCCCGGCAGAGGCCCTGCACGTGGACCTCGAGACCCAGCCGGCTCAATCATGCGGAACGGGCCATGTCAGGCTGGTCGGCGAGCTCGAGCGCAAGAGTGACTGAGCCCGCGCTCGTGGGCGTCAAGGAGCGTGGCGCTCCAGGAAGCCCGCGAGCGCGAGATCGACCTCGGCGGACTGGTCGTCCATCACCAGGATGCTCGCGTTCTCGACGGAGCGGATCTCGGTGTGCGCACGACCCTCCAGCAGCCCGTGCCAGGGCTCCTCGAAGAAGCTCGCCAGGTACGAACGCGTCGCGTCGGCCCGCACGGCCTCGG
Organism: Planctomycetota bacterium; assembly: GCA_031413955.1. Lineage (GTDB taxonomy): Bacteria > Planctomycetota > UBA1135 > UBA1135 > JABFRZ01. The sequence continues at coordinate 10,035 of JANOGB010000631.1, forward strand.
TGAAGGCCGGCCGGATCAGGAGCAAGGGCTGCGCGAGGCGCGCGAGCTCGGGCCCGAGGTCCGAGGCGTGGAACTCGCACAGGTAGCGGACGAGCACGGGTAGCGGCGGCGCGTTGGCGAGGTCGGCGCACTTCTTGCCTAGCGCCGCATCTGTGGAGTAGTCCGCGGCGACGAAGTTGCCTGCCACCCAGGTCTTCTGCGTCACGGTCTTGAACCAGCGCGGCGCGAGGAAGCCGTCGACCACGGCGATCTTCTGCGCCAGCGTCTGGTCCCTGGGCCAGTAGGCCGTGGACTCGACCGGCTCGAAGCGGGGCGAGCCGGCCAGCAGGACGAGCGCGCGCGCGAGCTCGGGATGCCGGAGCGCGACCCCGGTGGCCACCTGCGTGCCATTCAGGAAGTGCCCGACGAGGACCGGGCGCTCGAGCCCGCGTTCGCGCACCAGCCACGCCACGGCCTCGATCGCCCCGTGCGTCCAGGTCTGCGCTCCGTAGCTCGTGCCCGCCGGCGGCATCGGCGGCGCCGCGCTGCCCTCGAAGCCCGCCAGCGTGACAGCGAACATGTGGTAGCGCGCGGCGTTGCGCTGCAGGAAGCCCGCGAAGGCCGAGGCGCCGAGGCCGAAGCCCGAGACCAGCACCATGTCGATCGGCCCGTCGCCGCGCTCGACCACCGCCCCGAGCGTGCCGAGTACGGCGTTCTCGTAGCCGGCGGCGTGGACGAGGTTGTCGAACGCGAGATCCTGGGGAGCCTCGGCCTGTTGCGCGCCCACGCGCTGCACGGCGAGAGCGAGGACGAGCGCGGGCCAGAATGCGGGGAGGAGCTCGAGCATGGTTGCTGCGGCTGGAAACGGGCCAGTGGCTCGACCCACTGTAACGCGGCGTTCAGCGTCGAACCGGTCTCGCCATTCGGCTGCGGTGCGAACACTCCGTGACGCACGGCGAGCTCGCACCACCTCCCGTCGCTATCCTGCGGACCCGCAAACGCCTCGAATTGCCATGCCTCGTTCCATCCGCCACCTCTTCGCCGCCGCCCTCACCGCCCTCACCTCCGCCTGCACGGCGCCATCCTCGCCCGAGAGTGCGGCGAGCGCACCAATGCCCGAGGATCCCTTCCTGTGGCTCGAGGACGTGACCGCCGAGCGCTCGCTCGACTGGGCGCGCGAACACAATGCGAAGAGCACGGGCGAGCTCGTCGACGGCGAGTTCCGTGCGCTCGAGACGCGCCTCAAGGCGATCCTCGACTCCGACGAGAAGATCCCCGCCGTCACGAAGATCGGCGCGCTCTACTACAACCTCTGGCAGGACGCGAGGAACCCGCGCGGCCTGTGGCGGCGCACGACGCCCGCGGAGTACGCCAAGGCGGAACCGGCCTGGGAGACCGTGCTCGACGTCGACGCGCTCGGCCAGGCCGAGGGCGTGAGCTGGGTCTGGCACGGCGCCGACGTGCTCGAACCGGACGATCGGCTGTGCTTGCTGTCGCTCTCGCCCGGCGGCTCGGACGCCGACGTCGTGCGCGAGTTCGACCTCGCCACGAAGTCCTTCGTCGCGGGCGGCTTCCACGTGCCGGAGGCGAAGAGCAGCGTCACCTGGCGCGACCGGGACAGCCTGTGGATCGGCACCGACTTCGGTCCAGGCTCGATGACCGAGTCGGGCTACCCGCGCCAGGCCAAGCTGTGGAAGCGCGGCACGCCGATCGCCTCGGCCGAGCTCGTCTACGAAGGTTCGACTACGGACGTGTGGATCGCCGTGATGCACGACCCGACGCCCGGCTTCGAGCGCGACGTCGCCCTGCGCGGCATCACGTTCTGGACCAACGTGATGGCGCTGCGGCGCGACGGGAATTGGCTCCCGATCGCGAAGCAAGAGGATGCCAACGCGAGCTTCTGGCGCGAGTGGCTGTTCCTCGAGCTGCGCAGCGACTGGCAGGTCGGCGGCAAGAGCTTCGCCGCGGGCTCCTTGCTCGTGACCAGCCTCGAGGACAACCTCGCCGGCCAGGCCGCCTACGAGGTGCTGTTCACGCCGAGCGAGCGCGTCTCGCTGGCCGGCCACGCGCCGACGCGCCACCACGTGCTGCTCTCGACGCTCGACAACATCAAGAGCCGCATCCACGTGCTCACCCCCGGCCCGAACGGCTGGACGCGCGAGGAACTGGCGGGCCTGCCCGAGATCGGCGAGGTCGGGGCGGACCCGATCGACCCCGACGAGTCGGACGAGTACTTCCTGACGGTGACGGGTTTCCTGACGCCGCCGAGCCTGCACGTGGGCGAACTCGGGAAGTCCGCGCCGCGCCCACTCAAGTCGACGCCGGGCTACTTCGACACCGCGAACCTCGCCGTGAGCCAGCACGAGGCGACCTCCCAGGACGGCACGAGGATCCCGTACTTCGAGGTGCGCCGCGCCGACCGGCCGCTCGACGGCACGACGCCGACCCTGCTCTACGCCTACGGCGGCTTCGAGATCTCGATGACGCCCGGCTACAGCGCGATGGTCGGCGCGTCGTGGCTCGAACAGGGCGGCACCTACGTGCTCGCGAACATCCGCGGCGGCGGCGAGTTCGGCCCGAAGTGGCACCAGGCCGCGCTCCAATCGCACCGCAAGCGCTGCTACGAGGATCTCGCGGCCGTCGCGCGCGATCTCGTCGCGCGCAAGGTCACGAGCACCGCGCACCTCGGCGTCATGGGCGGCTCGAACGGCGGCCTGATGGTTGGCAACATGCTCACGCTCTACCCCGAGCTCTTCGGCGCCGCCGTGTGCCAGGTGCCGCTGCTCGACATGCGCCGCTACCACGAGCTCCTGGCCGGCGCCTCCTGGATGGGTGAGTACGGCGACCCCGACGATCCCGCGCAGTGGAGCTACATCCAGGGCTTCTCGCCCTATCACAACGTGCAGGAGGGCGGCGCCTACCCGCGCACGCTCTTCATGACCTCGACCAAGGACGACCGCGTCCATCCCGGCCACGCGCGCAAGATGGTCGCGCGCATGGAACAGCAGGACCACGACGTCCTCTACTACGAGAACATCGAGGGCGGCCACGGCGGCGCCGCCGACAACGCCCAGCGCGCGTTCATGTCCTCGCTCGCCTACCGCTTCCTCTGGCGCGAGCTCGGCGGGCCGAAGCCGTAGGGCCCCCGGGAACCGTCAGCTCGGCTGGTAGTTCGTTGGGTTGCCTGCGGCATCCGTGGCGGTGCAATCGACGACCGTCGTGCCCGGCGCGAAGAGGCTGCCCGAGGGCGGCGTGCACGCAAACTCGGGGTCCGGATCGGCGTCGTCCGTGGCCGCGACGGAAAAGAACACGAACCTCAGCCTCTCGACCACGCCAGAGCGATGCAGCGTCTGCACGCTTCCGGCTGGGTCGAGCTGGAGCGGCTGAAGGGACTTGAACCCTCGACATCCACCCTGGCAAGAGCGCCTGTCCCTATAAGTCAGTGCGCCGGCCGCACTTGCAGCAGCTCTCGCTCCACTCCCACGCAAGAGCTGCCGGATGACGTACGGTGTCGTCTCACTTTCGGCGCGAAGTTGGGGGCCCTCGGTCCTGTCGGGTAAGCGAAGCGGTGATTGAAACGGACCCGAACGAGAAGGAGGACCACCGACGGACAAGAAGGCGCGTTGCGCTTGCCCAGAGCGTCCCTAGACATGCTTAAGGCCAACCCCTCGAATCCAGCTTGACATGCAGAACTCCCTCGTCCCCCTCGCGCTCGTCACGCTCGCCCTGGTCCACGCCTCGCATCCCGCCGTCGTCCAGAAGGCGAAGCGTCCGGAGGACCTGTTGCCGCCGATCGCGGCCACCCTGGGGGCCTACCTGGATGCGCGTGCTTCGGGCGAGGAGCTGGAGGGCCCGAGGTCGGCGCTCGCCACGAGCCTGGCGGAGCTCGCCAAGGCGCGCGGCGGGGATCCGCTGCAGCATGCCGCCGACCTGGGTTTCGTGCTTCGGTCGACTCGCCCCTATCCAGGCGAGCGCGGCGGCAAGGTGCAGACCGAGGTGTTCACTAAGGGCAGCTTCTCGGGCGCCGGCCTGAGCTACGCCTACCGGCTGCCGCGCGACTACGACCCGAGCTCGTCCTACGCGCTGATCCTCGCGATCCCAGCCGA
>JANOGB010000632.1:0-8045 GCA_031413955.1 Planctomycetota bacterium
CCGGGCTCCAGCCCGGCTCCGTTTCCTTGCCTTCCTCTTCCTGTCCGGGGAAGCACAAGAAAAGAGAAGAGCCGGGCTGGAGCCCGGCGCTCCCAGGGGGAAGATGAGCGGCATGGCCGCCACGGGTTTCGTCTTCCATCCGCGCTGCGTCGAGCACGACCCGGGCCGCGGCCATCCCGAGCGTGCCGACCGCCTACGCGCGATCCACTCGCGGCTCATGGGCTCGGGCTTGCTCTCCGAGCTCGACGTACGCGAACCGCGACGGGCGAGCGAAGACGAGCTCGCGCGCGTGCACGGCCGCGAGCACGTCGCGCGCGTGCGCACGGCCTGCGCGCGGGGGCCGGGCGCGCTCGACGGCGACACGGCGGTCTCGGCGCTCTCCTTCGAAGCCGCGCTGCGCGCCGCGGGCGGCGTGCTGGAGGCGTGCGAGCGCGTGCTGGCGGGCGAGTGGCAGAACGCCTTCTGCGCCGTGCGTCCGCCCGGGCACCACGCCGAGCGCGACGAGGCCATGGGCTTCTGTCTCTTCAACAACGTGGCCGTGGCCGCCGCCGCGCTGCGCGCGCAGCACGGCATCGAGCGCGTGGCGATCCACGACTGGGACGTGCACCACGGCAATGGCACGCAGCACACCTTCGAGCGCGACCCGCGCGTGTTCTACGCCAGCCTGCACCAGTGGCCGCTCTACCCGGGCACGGGCGCGGCCGACGAGCGCGGCCTGGGAGACGGCGAGGGGGCCACGCGCAACTGCCCGCTGGCCGCGGGCGCGGGCGACGCCGAGTGGCTCGGCGCGCTGGAGGGCGTGATCCTGCCCGAGCTCGAGGCCTTCGCGCCCGAATTCGTGCTGATCTCGGCCGGCTTCGACGCGCACCGCCTCGATCCGCTGGCGAGCACGTGCCTGTCCGAGCGCGCGTACGCGGAAATGAGTTTGCGCCTGCTCGAGCTCGCCGCGCGCACGGCCCAGGGCCGGCTCGTGTCGGTGCTCGAGGGCGGCTACCACCTGGAGGCGCTCGCGAGCTGTGTCGAGACGCACCTCGCTTGTTTGGTGGAGGCGGCACGCGCGTGACGCTCGGCCCGGAAGACCACGCGCGCGACGCGGCCGGGCTCGCCTACGTCTACCCGGTCGTCTCGCGCCGCGCCGAAGGCGTCTCGGTGGGCATCAACCTGAACCCGAACAACGCCTGCAACTGGCGCTGCATCTACTGCCAGGTGCCGGAGCTCGTGCGCGGCAAGGCGCCCGAGATCGAACTCGCGCGCATGGCCGACGAGCTGCGCGAGCTCCTGCGCGCGATCACGCGCGGCGACTGGCTCGTTCGGCACGCGCCCGAGGGCGCACGGCGCCTGAACGACGTGGCCTTCTCGGGCAACGGCGAGCCCACCAGCTCGCCCCAGTTCGCGGCCGCGGTCGGGCGCGCGCGCAGCGTGCTGGGCGAGCTCGAGCTGCTCGGGCGCGTGAAGCTCGTGCTGATCACCAACGGCTCCCTGCTGCACCAGCGCGAGGTGCAGAAGGGCTTGCGCGTCTTGGCGACGGCGCACGGCGAGCTGTGGTTCAAGCTCGACAGCGCCACCGAGGAGGGCCTGCGCGCGATCAACGACGTCGCGCCGGGCCTGGCGCGCGTGCGCGCCAACCTGCGCACGGCCTGCGAGCTCGTCCCGACCTGGATCCAGACCTGCGTCTTCGCGCGCCACGGCGCGCCGCCGAGTGAGCACGAGCAAGCGGCCCTGCTGGAATTCCTGCGCGCGCACCTCTCTGAGGGGCCCCCGCCGCGCGGCCTGCTGCTCTACGGTCTCGCACGCCCGTCGCACCAGCCCGAGGCGCCCGAGCTCGGGCGCCTGCCGCGCGCATGGCTGGAGGCCTTCGCCGCGAGGGTCCGCGCGCTCGGCCTGGACACGCGCGTGTTTCCTTGAAGGACGTCCCCGTCGTTGCGCCTGCACGGGAAGTGCTCCGCACACGGGCTATAGTTGCGGTCGTGACACCCAGCGGCGAGCGCATCTTCTACGACGGCGAGTGCGGGCTGTGCCATCGCTGGGTGCGCTTCGCGCTCGCGCGTGACCGCGGACGCGAGCTCTTCCGCTTCGCGCCGCTGCAGGGTCCGACCTTCGCCGCCGAGGTCTCGGGCGCGGATCGAGCCGCGCTCCCGGACAGCGTGGCGGTGCGCACGGCCGACGGCCGCCTGCTGCTGCGCTCGGCGGCCGTGCTGCACGTGCTGGGTCGCAGCGGGGGCGCCTGGGCCGCGCTCGCGGCCGTGCTCGGGATCGTCCCGACCTTTCTCGCCGACTGGAGCTACGACCGCGTCGCTGGCCTGCGCAAGCGCCTGTTCGCGCGGCCCGCGGACCTGTGTCCGCTCGTGTCGCCCGAGCTGGCGCGGCGCTTCGATCCCTGACTCCTCATTTGCTGCGGGTCAACGCGCGCCCGGCATCCAGCGCAGGCCCCAGGTGAGCTGCGGGATCAGGACCAGCGGATCGGGGCCGGTCGCGGCCACCAGTGTGAGCTCGGGCCCGATCGCGATGCTCCCGAAACGCCGGAAGCGGCCGACGCCGCAGTAGACCCCGATGTAGTCGCCGGCCTCTTCCGCCAGGTTCGGCTCGCCGCGGGCCTCGAACCCGGTCAGCCCCAAGCGCAGACTCCAGGCGCGCTCGTCCTCCCAGGGCCAGAGGTGCAGCAGGCCGAGGTCGAGCTGGGCCCAGTTGCCGGCCTGCGGGTTGCCGTCGTCGGCCACGGACTTGTCGTCCACGAACTGATCCGTGAAGCGCGCCTCGAGCTGCCAGGCTTTGGTTTCACGGATGGGCACGGACAGCCCCGCGGCCAGGCCCAGGTTGGGCAGCAGGGAAGCCGCCAGGCTGAGCTCGGGTCGAAGGCTCGGGGTGGTGGCGTTGCAGCCGGCGGTCGCACCGAGCACGAGCGTCACGATGAGCCGGCGAGGGTGCCTCACGAGCGCGCGACGCTAGGCCCCCCCCGCGGGCGGATCAAGCCGGGTCCGCCTTCCCGCTCGGCCGTCCGCGGAATCCCCGGGGCCGGGACCCCAGCTCTCGTTCTACGGATATCGTTTGTGGTCGAGGCCCACCCCTCCGCGCCCTGGAATCGCTTTCAGGGCATGACAAAGGAGGGGCGGATACACAGGAGAAGTAGCATGAAGAACTACGTCAGAAACAGGGGCGCTTGCACGCGCTCGGCGCGCTTGCTCGGCTGGCTTTCGCTCGGCCTGCTGGCCGCGTGCCACGACAGCAGCGGGGGCGGAGCGGTCGACGAGGCGCTGATCGTCGAGCACTGGAACGAGATCGCTGTCGACGCCAGCGGGCTCGACCACGCGCCGCCGAACGTGGGTCCGATGCACGCTGGCGGCGAGCAGCCCGGGCCGGGCCGTTCGTCCCGTGCCTGCGCGATCGTCCAGATCGCGGTGTTCGAGGCGGTGAACGCCATCAAGGGTGGCTACCAGAGCTACGTCGGCCTGCCCCCCGCCCAGCCGGGGACCTCGCTCCAGGCGGCCGTCGGTCAGGCCTCCCACGACACGCTGGCCGCGCTCTTCCCGTCCATGAACGACATGTTCGCTGCCGAACTGAGCAACGATCTCGCGAAGATCTCCGCCGGCGCGGGCAAGACGAACGGCATCGCCCTCGGTCAGGCCGCGGCCCTGGCGGTCCTGAACATGCGTGCGGGGGACGGCTCCGAGCTGCCCGAGCCGCGCTATGGCATCGACTACATCGCGAGCGACCAGCCCGGCAAATGGCGCCAGGACCCGATCTTCATGCACCCGCTCGCCCTCGGCGCCGACTGGGACCAGGTGACGCCCTTCGTGCTCACGAGCGCGAGCCAGTTCCGTTGCCCGGTTCCGCCGGCGCTCGACAGTCCCGAGTACACGCTGGCCTACGAAGAAGTGAAGGTCCTCGGCGGTGACGGCATCACGACGCCGACCGCGCGCACGGCCGAAGCCACCGAGGTCGGAATCTACTGGGCCTACGACGGCACGCCCAGCCTGTGCGCTCCGCCGCGCCTCTACAACCAGATCACGATGCAGATCGCGAAGGAGCGCAAGCTCGGCGTGGCCGACATGGCGCGCTTGCTCGCGCTGGTCAACGTCGCCATGGCGGACTCCGGGATCGCGGCCTGGGAATCCAAGTACTTCTACGAGTACTGGCGCCCGGTCACGGGCATCCGCGAGTCCGATCCCGGCACGGGCCCGACGACGCTCGGCGACGGCAACGCGGCGACGATCGGCGACGCGACCTACAGCCCGCTCGGCGCACCGGCCAGCAACGCGATGGGGCCGAACTTCACCCCGCCCTTCCCGGCTTATCCTTCCGGACACGCGACCTTCGGCGGCGCGTTGTTCCAGACCCTGCGCCGCTTCTTCGGGACCGACGACATCGAGTTCACCTTCGTCTCGGACGAGTTCAACGGCGTGACGCTCGACAACAGCGGCAACGCCCGGGACATGATCCCGCGCACCTTCTCGACCCTGTCCGAAGCCGAGGAGGAGAACGGCCAGAGCCGCATCTATCTCGGCATCCACTGGAGCTTCGACAAGACGGAGGGGATCCTGATGGGCCGCGACATAGCGGACTTCGTCTTCGACAACGCGTTCCTGCCCGTTCCCTAGTCGGAGCGCTGCTCGCGCTCGCGCATGCGCGTCGCACTCCCCCTCATCGTGCTGCTCGGACTGGCCACCCTCCTGGTGGCCGGTCTGGTTTTCCTGGGAGGGGGTGAAGCGCGCGACGCTCCGCACTCGCCGGATCGAACGGGCCCGGCCGAGCCCGCCCAGGATCTCGGCGTGGAGAGCGCGGAGCTGCGCGCGCCGGCCTCGTCGCAGGAGCTCACGGCGACGCCCGGCCCGCTCGAGCCCGCGCCGGAACGCGCGCGCGAGATCCCCGCGCATCCGGAGACGGCGCTCCTCTTCCGCGTGCTCGACGGGCGCAACGGTGAGCCGCTGAGCACCTTCGAGGTGCGCCTCGGTCAGCGCTTCCTGCGACCGCTGCTGGACGACGAGGGGCGTACACGGCACGACTTCCCGGACGGGCGCGTGCGCTGCACGGGCCTGGTCGAGACGCAGAGCGGCGAGGAGGTCGTGCTCGCGATCAGCGCGCGCGGCTTCCAGGAGCTGCGCGTGCCCGCGCTCTACGTTCCTCCAGGGCGCGAGCTCGATCTCGGAGCCCTGCGCCTCGAACGCGCGCCGCGCATCGAGGTACGCGTGCTCGACGACCGCACGGGCGCGCCCGTGACCGGGGCGCGCGTGGTCTTGCTCGCCCAGGGCAGCATGCTGGAGCCGGACATGCGACCGGTTTCTTCCGACGCCCTCGACCCGTTTCGTGCGCGCACGGATGGGGATGGTCGCGCGCTCCTCTCCAGCCGCCCCGGCGAGCCGGGCACGCTCGCCGTGCGCCATCCGGACTACGCGGCCCTCGACGCGGAACTCCTGCTGCCGCTCAGCGAGGAGCACCAGGAGACCGTGCGCCTGCTGGCCCCGGCGCGGGACTGACCCCGCTGGGCGAGTCGCCGGGCCAGCCGAGTCCGACGAGCACCTCGCGCGCCAGCACGGCGGGCATCTTGCCGCTCGTCCGCACGACGAGCTCGGCGCGCGCGTAGAGCGCTTCGCGCGCCGCGAGGATCGCGCGCAGCTCGTCCATCGCACCCGGGCGGGCCTGCATCGGTCGCCGATCGCCCTGCGCGAGCACGCGCTGGAAGTGTTCCTCGGGCTCGGCGCGCAGCCACACGGTCCGGCAGGTCGCGCGCAGGCGCTCGAAGGTGCTCGCGTGGGTCACCAGCGAGCCGCCGGTCGCGAGCACGACTCGTTCGCCCTCGGACAGAACGCGTTCCAGGGCTTCCGCCTCGAAGCGTCGGAAGGCCTCGGGGCCGTGCAGGTCGAAGAGCTCGGAGAGGGAGAGACCGGCGGCCTCCTCCACGCGCTGGTCGAGCTCGACCAGGGGCACCTCGAGCAGGCGCGCGAGCTCGCGTCCGACCGTCGACTTGCCCGCTCCGCGCAGGCCGAGCAGCGCGATGCGCTCGCTGCCCTGCTCCTCGGCCTCTGCCAGCAGGGCCGCGGCTGTCGTCCGCAAGGGCGCCGCAACGCGCAGGAGCACCGCCACGGTGACGTTCGCGCGCCCGGCCTCGGCCTCGGTCAGGTAGCGGCGCGAGATCCCCGCCTGCCGGGCCAGCTCGGCCAGGGAGAGCGCTCGCGTCTCTCGCCGTGCGCGGAGAACCGCCCCGAGACGGGAAAGAAAACCCTGTGAGTTCACTTGTGTGGTATTTATGATGCTCGCTTGAACCAGAAACGAGAAGTATACTTCTCGAATCCACCTGGCCGCCGACCGAATCGAGCTCCCCGTGCCTTCGACCGCCACTCTGCCTCGGACCGAGTTCCAGACCCATCCCGCGCGCTACAAGCACTGGCGGCTCGCCTGTGCTGGCGAGGTCGCGACCCTGACGATGGCCGTGCAGCAGGCTGCGCCCGAGCGGCCCGGGTACGAGCTCAAACTGAATTCCTACGACCTCGCGGTCGACATCGAGCTCGCCGACGCACTGGCGCGCCTGGTCTTCGAGCACCCCGAGGTGCGCGGCGTGGTCGTCACCGGCGCGCTCGAGCGCGTGTTCTGCGCCGGCGCGAACATCGGCATGCTGGCCACCAGCACGCACGCCTTCAAGGTCAACTTCTGCCGCTTCACCAACGAGACGCGCCTCGCCATCGAGGACGCCTCGGCCAGCGGCAGCCAGCGTTTTCTCGCCGCGCTGAACGGCACGGCCTCGGGCGGCGGCTACGAGCTCGCGCTCGCCTGCGACCGCATCCTGCTGGTCGACGACCGCTCGAGCGCGGTCTCGTTCCCGGAGCTGCCGCTGCTCGGCGTGCTGCCGGGCACGGGCGGGCTGACGCGCGTCTCCGACAAGCGCAAGGTCCGCAAGGATCGCGCGGACGTGTTCGCCAGCGTGGCCGAGGGCCTCAAGGGCAAGCGCGCGCTGGAGTGGGGCCTGGTCGACGCGCTGGCGCCGCTCTCGCGCTGGAAGGAAGAGGTCGCGCGGCACGCGGCCGAGCTCGCCGTCGGCGCCGAGCCGCGCGCCGGCAAGGGCGTGGAGCTGCGCCCGCTGGTTTGCGAGCGTGAGGAGCAGCGCTGGAAGTACGAGTACGTCGAGGTGAGCTTCGAGCGCGAGGCCCGCACCGCGCGCCTCACCCTGCGCCTGCCCGGCGAAGCCGGGCCGAAGAACGCGGCAGCGGCCCGCGCCGCGGGCAGCGCCTGGTGGGTCTTCCAGGCCTTTCGCGAGCTCGACGACGCGCTCCTCCACCTGCGCTTCCACGAAAACGAGGTCGGACTCGTGCTGGTCCGCGTCGAAGGTACGCCGGCGGTCGTGCTGGCGACGGACGAGGTGCTGTGCACGACCGACGACTGGTTCGTGCGCGAGGTGGCGCACTTCGTCAAGCGCACGCTCAAGCGCCTCGAGAACAGCGCGCGCAGCTTCTATGCCGTCGCCGACCAGGGCACGGCCTTCGCCGGCACGTTCCTCGAGCTCCTGCTGGCCTGCGACCGCTCGTACCTCTTGAAGGACGACAGCGTACCGGTCGAGCTCGGTGCAAGCGGCGTGCACACGGGCCTGTATCCGATGGCGAACGGCCTGACGCGCCTGGAGACGCGCTTCCTGGCGGAACCGGAGCGCGTGACCCGCGTGCTGGAGCACGCGGGTCACGCGTTCGACGCCGCCACCGCCGACGAGCTCGAGCTCGCGACCTTCGCGCCCGACGCGCTCGACTGGGAAGACGAGCTGCGCCTGGCGGCGGAAGAACGCGCCTCGTTCTCGCCCGACGCGCTCACCGGCATGGAGCAGAACGTGCGCACGGCCGGCCCCGAGACGATGGAGACCAAGATCTTCGGGCGCCTCTCCGCCTGGCAGAACTGGATCTTCCAGCGCCCGAACGCCGTGGGCGAGAAGGGCGCTCTGAAGTGTTACGGCACGCCGCTGCGACCCGAGTTCGATTACCGGCGGACGTGAGCAGATGAAACGGATGAAAACGCACCACAGAGGCGCAGAGAGCACGGAGCCTCACAGAGGAAGAAGAACCGTGGGC
>JANOGB010000633.1:0-3558 GCA_031413955.1 Planctomycetota bacterium
GATGGAGCGCCCGTCGGGCGAGAAGACGGCGGAATGTTCCGAGAAGCGCGAGTGGAGCAGCGGCCGCGCGCTCTTCTGCTGGACGCTGCCGAGGTAGACATCCCTGCCCGTGTCCGTCTCCGCACCGATCAGGAAGGACTCACCATCGGGTGTGCACGAGGACGCGAACCCGCGGGGAATCGCAGGCTCAGACAGGATCTCGATCTCCCCGGCACCGTCGGCAGGGGCAGCCAGGAGACTCCAGCCCGGCGGCTGCACGAGGCGCGCGAAGGCGAGCCGCTCGTCGTCCGGCAACCAGACGATTCCGTGGTTGTCGCCCTCGCGCGTGACGCCGTAGGTCACCTCGCGTTCGAGGTCGTGGACCCAGATGCCGCAGTCGGGTGCCGGCGTGCGGAAGGCGATGCGGAGGCCGTCGTGGGAGAGCCGTGGCAGGTCGACGATCTTGCCGACGTCGACGATGGGCGACGACTGCCCCGTGCGGTCCATCCAGACGAGCGCGCCGCTCTCCAGGTGGCGGGTCTTGGGGATGTAGGCCAGCGTACCGTCGTCGGCGAGCGCGAACATCCGCACCTGGATGCTGACCCGCGCGCCGAGATCCGAGATCACCGGGAAGGCGGGGCCCGTCGCCTTGCGCCGCTCTGCGTCGAAGGGCAGCGCCATGAGCGGACCGTCCTGGCCCTGCTGGTAGACGACGTGTCCGCTGGCCGCGTAGATCGGGGTCATGCCGTTCGGCGCGATCACGGTCAGCGCACGGCCCGCGATGTCGTAGAGGGCGACGTCGAACGTCGCTCCTCCGCGCACCGTGCACAGCACGGCCTCGCCCCCGGGCAGCGGGCTCAACCCCACGACCAGGTCACCCACGTTGCTGCCGGCGACCTCGTGGTACTCGACCTCGCCTCCGGTGGCTCGCACCCGCCCGATGCGGCGACCCGCCGAGCTGGCCCAGAGGATGCTGCCGTTCTCGAGCCACGCACCGCCGGAGAACCCGCCTTCGGTCGTCGCGATCGAGCGCGTGATGCCGTTCGAGATCGTGACCGCCTTCAGGATGCCCCGGGTGTAGAACCCCACCTCGTCGCCGTCCGGCGAGAAGAACGGCAGGTAGCCGGACTCGGTGCCCGGCAAGGGCTTCGCTTCCAGCGCGTCCATTGCGCGCAGGAACAGGCGCTCCTGGCCCGCGTCGTCGATGGCGCGGTACACGAGCCGGCGCCCGTCCCGGGAGAGGGCGATCCCCTGGAACGCGTCGATCGGCATGCCTGTGCCGTGGAGCGCGAAACGCCGAACCGGGGACGGACGCTCGACCGGAGGCGATTGCGCGAGCCAGAGCGCAAGGCCCGAGAGCACGGCCCCGGCTGCGAACGCGAGCGCCACCCAGGCTCCGCGCACGCTGCGCCCGTGGAGCAGCGCCGCGCCGGCTCGTCCCTCGGGACTTGCGGTGGTCGCCAGCTCCAGGCGTGCGTCGCCGGCATCACGCAGGCGCTGGCGCGGGTCCTTGCACAGGCACCGCGCGAGCAACGCGCGTACGTGCGGCGGCGTCGCCGCGGGCAGCCGGCTCCACTCCGGCTCGCGCTCGATCACCGCGGCGAGCACGTCGGAGAGCGTCTCGCCCGCGAAGGCGCGCCTGGCGGTCAGGCACTCGTAGAGCACGCAACCGAAGGCCCAGATGTCGACGCGCTTGTCGATCGACTTCCCGCGCGCCTGCTCCGGCGCCATGTAGGTCGGCGTGCCGAGCAAGCGGCCGGCCTCGGTCGAGAGCACGCTGTCGGTCGAGGAGCCGGTCCCGCTCGCGAGCTGGGCCGACTTGGCGAGCCCGAAGTCGAGCACCTTGACGCGCCCCTCGGGTGTGACCCGAACGTTGGCCGGCTTCAGGTCGCGGTGGATCACGCCGGCCTCGTGCGCGGCCTCCAGGCCCTCGGCGATCTGGCGGCAGACGTCGAGCGCCTCGTCGAGCGGCAGCGGCCCGCGCTTCAGGCGCTCCTCGAGCGACTCGCCGGGCACGAGCTCCAGCACCAGGAAGCACGTGTCCCCGACCTGATCGACCCCGTGGATTTGCGCCACGTTCGGATGGTTGAGCGACGCCAGCGTCTTCGCCTCGCGCTAGAAACGCTTGAGCCGCTCCTCGTCGTCGGCGAAGTGCTCGGGCAGCACCTTGATCGCAACCTCGCGGCCGAGCTTCGAGTCGCGCGCTCGATACACCTCGCCCATCGCGCCCGCCCCGAGCGGTCCAAGGATCGTGTAGTGAGAAAGCGACGAACCGACGGCGAAGCTCACTGCAGGCCCTTCACCAGGTAGAGATCGGAGCGATACTGCCCGTACGAATATGCGTACGCCGTCGCGTCGGGTGTGAGCACGACCTTGTCGATGCCCGCGACCCCCGCCCGGTCGAGCGGCAGGATCTCGCGCCAGAGCTCGCGGCGGCCGGTCGCGAGGTCGACCCTGTAGACCCGGGTCGGGAGCTCGCTCGCATCGGACAGGAAGAGCTGGCTTCCGTCCGCCGTCCACTGGATCGGGATGTCGTTGGGTCCGCTCCCGGGCAGCGGCCGCGCCACGCCACCGTCGAGCGGCAGGACGACGATCTGTCCGCTCGCCATCGCGGCCGCCACGAGGCGTCCGTCCGGCGAGACCGGCGAGAGACGCCGCGGATTGCTCCCAGGGGCCGGGCTGAGGTCGAGCTGCGCCGCCACGGTTCGCGTGGCACCGCTCTCGAAGCTGACGTCGCTCACGGCGCTCGAGCCGCTCGGCTCGCTCGCCACCACCAGGACGTGGGTCCCGTCGGGCATCCAGCGCGCCTCGGAGAGCGAGGAGAATCCCGTTTCGAGCACCTTCTCCTCGCCCGCCGCCGTCGGCAGCGCCACGATCGCGCCGCTTCGAATCGCCAGCGCCCATTTTCCGTCGCGCGAGAGCTCCTGTGGACGCCCGGAGCCCAGCCGCACCGGAACCGCCCCGTCCATCGACCGCAGGTAAGCGGCGTCGCCGCCCGGCTCGCGCTCCGAGGAGACCCTGAGCAGCGCCTGCCTCCCGTCAGCCGAAAGATCGGCCACTGAGGAGCCTTCGAGCCACGACAGGTCGCGCTCGGAGGATCCCCCCGAGCTGCCGCCGAGGGCCACAGTTCGGGTGTAGACCTGCGCCACCAGGACGCTGCGATCGGGCGCCACGTCGTGCAGCTCGAGCGTACCCGGAGCGGCGAGCAGAGTTCGCAGGTTGCCGCGCCGGTCGACGGCATAGAGACTGGCCGCGTCGCCGACGCGGGAGGCGCCGAACCAGACCTCCTCCCCGTCGGGCGACCAGGCGAGGTTCCACCAGTCGGACCAGTCGCTCGACCAAACCTGGCGTGCGCCGGAGCGCTCGACCACAACGATCGAGAGGCGCCCCACGGGGTCGGGCTCGAAGAACGCCACCGCGTCGCCCTGCGGTGAGACTCGAATCCAGTGGAACCGCCTCGGCGACTCGTGGAGCAGCGTGCCCAGGGGATACTCGAGGCGCCACTTGCCTTCGGCGACTCGCAGCACGGCCAGGCTCTTGCCGTCCGGTGACCAGTCCGCCCCCATCACACCGTCGGCC
>JANOGB010000634.1:0-2294 GCA_031413955.1 Planctomycetota bacterium
CCATCGAAGCACTTCGCGACGGCCTGCGCCGGCGATCTCCGGGCTCAGATAGGTCTTCCCGAGGCTCGCCGCGCGCACGGCCCGCAGGAGCTCCTCGTAGGCGCCGATCTTGAGCACGTAGCCGCAAGCGCCGGCCTCGAGCATGTGGTGCACGTAGCGCTTGTCGGTGTGGGTGGAGAGCGCGATCACCTGCACGCGCTCGTGCTCGGCACGGATGCGGCGGGTGGCCTCGATCCCGTTCAGGTCGGGCATCCCGACGTCCATCACGACCACGTCGGGATGCAGGGTTCGCACGAGATCGAGCGCCATCCGCCCGTCGGAGGCCTCGCCCACGACCTCGATGTCGGGCACGCCGGCCAGCACGGCACGCAGGCCGTCACGCATCATCTGGTGGTCGTCGACCAGCAGCACGCGGACACTCCGGACACTCATGCCTTCACCCTCGCCTTCGTCGGACTCCCGTTCGTGAGCGGCGCGCACAGGCGGACCTTCGTCCCTTTTCCCGGCGCCGATTCGATGTGCATGCTCCCACCCACGTGGCTCAGACGCTCGTGGATGCTGAACAGGCCAGAGCCCTTGATGGCCGCCACATCCGGCTCCATGCCCACCCCGTCGTCCTCGACCGCGGCGTTCAGATGGTCTTCCACGCACTCCAGACGCACGTGAACTCGGCGCGCCCCGGCGTGCTTGGCCGCGTTGATCAGGAGCTCGCGAATCGCACGGAAGAGGATCACCCGCGTGGTCTCGTCGGCGGGCTTCGGCTTGCCGTCGTCTTCCAGCACGATCTCGATGCCGTAGCGGCTCTGGATGTGCTCGACCAGCCACTGCACCGCCGGCGCCAAGCCCAGTTCGTGCAGGGCCGGTGGGCTGAGCTCGACGCTGATCGAGCGGGCGGCTCGGTCGGCCTGCGTGATGAGTTCCTGGATCTCGTCCAGCGAACTCGACAGCTTTCCGTCCATGGAATGGCGCAGCGCCGAGAGCTTGATGTTCGCCAGCGCGATCGTCTGGCTCAACCCGTCGTGGAGGTCGACGGCCAAGCGCCGCCGCTCGTGCTCCTCGGCCAGCAACAGATCCGTCATCAGCGATCGCAGGCGCTCCTGGTTGAGCTTCATGTCCTGCTCCGCCTTCTTGCGCGCGGTGACATCGCACACGTAGATCGTGAGCAGGGGCGGGTCTCCGATCCCGATGGGGGCCACCGCGACTTCGACCGGGAACTCCGCTCCGTCCGACTTCATCCCGAAAGCGTCGTAGCGTTTGCGGAGCAGTCCGCTCTCGCCCGTGACCCGGTAGCGGGCGAAACCGGCCAGGATCTGCGCCCGCATCCGCGGAGGGACGATCAGATCCAGGAGGCCGCGCCCGACGGCGTTCTCACGCCGGTAGCCGAAGATAGTCTCGGCCGCAGAGTTGAACTCGACCACCTGCCCCTGCAGGTCGATCGTGATCACCGCGTCGAGCGAAGCTTCGAGCATGGCGGACTTCCGGGCCTCGGACTCCCGGGTCCTCTCGACGCTGCGCTGGCGCTCCAGGAATTGGCCGATCTGGACGCCTACGGAGGTCATGAACTCCGCCACGGCGTCGTCCTTCTGGCGGACCCCGCGGCAGAAGACCCGCAGAATGGCGCGGATCTCGCCGTGCACCGAGACGGGCAGGCTGAACATTCCATGCAGCCCGGCCCGCTGAGCCTCGGGTTC
Source organism: Planctomycetota bacterium (assembly GCA_031413955.1). GTDB lineage: Bacteria > Planctomycetota > UBA1135 > UBA1135 > JABFRZ01. The sequence goes on from JANOGB010000634.1 coordinate 1,692, forward strand.
ACGTGCGAGAGTCTCGTCGACCGCGATGTCGGCGATCCAGGCCGGGTTGCCGTCCTGCAACGGCGCACCAGTGCCGTGTGCCAACACCCTCGTCCGCGAGCCCTCCTGAAGTCCTGACACGTCGACGGATGGGGAGGCCCAGAGTCGAGCGCAGTGCGCCACGCGCTCCTGGATGTCGACGGACCACAGCTCACCGACATCCCAGCCCAGGCTCTCGCACAGGATCTGCAGGATCGGGGCAGCGGCTTCCTCCAGGGTCTTGTCCTCCAAGAGAGCGCGCGCGACCGCGTATTGCAGCGCCAGGTGTGTCTCGGCCTGCCTGTGCTCGGTGATCTCGATCGCCGCACCCACGCGGGCATCGACGCTCTGACGGAAGGGCTGGGGTGGCGTCCCGATCTCGAGCTCCCCAACGAGGGCCTGCAGTTCCTCCATCGATCGCTGCAGACCAACGAGAACCCCCGGAAGCAGCTCCCTCGTCGATCCGGGATCCGCGCGAGAGAATTGCTGGAGTGAGCTGAACTGTCGGTGCAGCTCCCCCAGCTTGCTTTGGAGTAGGTTCTCGGTCACGGGCCTATTCGGTAGGGGCAGCCCATCTGCGGAGCT
>JANOGB010000635.1:0-1672 GCA_031413955.1 Planctomycetota bacterium
CGGATGGCGGGGTGATCGTGCTGCAGTGATCGAGGGCGAGATCGAGCTCGTCTGGGGCCCGCGGTTCCGGCCGCGGGCCCCCGCTTCGTTCGTGGGCCGCGCTGGAGGGGCGAGAGCAAGGCGTCAGCGAGAACCGACGCCCGATCGAGGCGGCGCGAGCGCTCTCATCGGTCCGGGCGAGTCACGGTGCTCCACACCCGGATCGTCGTGTCGCCCGAGGCGGAGTAGAGCGTCTCGCCGTCGGGGCTCCAGACGAGGTCCTTCACGTCCCGAAGGACGGCGACCCGCTCAACCGCCGTTCGCCATCAGGCTCGGCAGTGCGCCGCGGATCCGGCCGCGATGGAAGCGGACCTTTCCTCGTTCGAGATCCGAGCGGAGCGCGGCCGCGTCCCCGCTGTACAGCCCGCCGTCCGAGTTCAGCACGCAGCGCCCGGCCTCGCCCGCCGGCAGGAGCTGGACGATCGTGCGGGCCGCCGCGAGGATCCGGTGCCAGCGCTCCGCGAGCACGGCAGCGTCGGGCGCCGGACCGTCGAAATCGAGGGCGGCGACCTCGTCTGCGGAGTAGCGGGCCGAGCGCCCGGCGTTCTCCATAATGGAAGCAGGGCTGAAGCCCGGGTCCTTACCGCTCGCCGCCCAGGCCAGATAGCCCAGATGCTGGATCCGGTCGCTGCTCTCGAGGGTGTCGATCCAGTCGCGGACCTCCACCCGTCCGACGAGCGCCAGGACCTTGTTGGAGGCGAGGTCGAAGGGGTGCAGCGTCAGGCCGAAGGGCTCGCATTGCACGAGGGGGAAGAAGCGGTACGCGCTGTCTTGCACCCATTGCAGCAACACTCGCTCGTCCTTCCGCGCGACCTCGGCCTCGACGAACGAGGGCCGCTCGCGCAGGAGGTGCAGCTCGAACCCGAGCTCGAGGAGCAGCTTCCGATCGGCCTCGAACGTCGCGGCCACGGCCTCCGCGGTGTCGTGGAAGAGATCGATGTCGCGCGAGACGCGGGGCGTGCTCATGAGCTCGTTGAGCGCTGCCCTGCTCGCGACGTAGCTCTCGCCGGAGGCGATGCGCTGCTGCGCTAGGACGCGGCAGAGCTCTCGCTGGAACTTGGTGAGAGCCATCGTCGGATGTCGGCTGCCCGCTGGAAGGCCCGCACGTCGCCGTGAGCCTCGATCTGGCGCAGGACACGCAGGATCTCCGCGGGGGTCCGGGGATAGAAGTCCGCCCTCAGGAACCACAGGCACCGCGAGCGGTACTCGTCCACGAGCCGATCGAGCGCGGAGAGCCCTTCGGCGGGCGGTTCGTCCCGGTCGGTCGGTTCGGTCATGGCGCGCGCTCGTCCGGGTCGATGATACGCCCAACCGGCTCCGGGGCCACGGAACCCCCGTGGAACCCGGGAGCAGCAGGGACTCGCCGTGCGGGTTTCTCCCGGACTCGCTTACCGAGCGCGCTCTGCGGGTGGGGATGGCGCTCAGCGAGACCGCAGATGCGCACGGGCGCGGATGGTCCCTTCTCGCTCCTGCGGCTACATCCAGACCTGGACCCCGTCGTGCAGCGCGAACACGCGCTCGAGGCCGCGCGAACCCTCCGCCCGCAGCCAGTAGAGGCCGCCGGCTGGAACGGTCTCCGCGGCTGGCGAATCCGGCTCGAGGTCGAGTTCCGCCCGGACGGCGCGCTCATGGC
>JANOGB010000636.1:0-8985 GCA_031413955.1 Planctomycetota bacterium
TGGCAACGCTGGTGAAGCCTTTCGGTTGACAAACATCTACGATCTGTCGATATTTGTCAACCGCATGCCCCCCGAAGTGGCCTCCCTCGGACCCAAGCTCCGCCGCGCACGCATCGCGAAGGGGCTCAGCCTCGACCAGCTCGTCGAGCAGGCCGGCCGCGTCGTCACGAAGGCTGCCCTGTCGAAGTACGAGCGCGGCCAATCCATGCCCCGCCCCTCGGTCCTGGTGGAGGTCGCGCGGGCGCTCGGGCTCCCGGCCAGCCACTTCCTGGGAACGATCGACTCCGGGGAGTCGACCATCCAGTGGCTCGCCTACCGCAAGCACTCCCGTCTGGGGGCGCGCCAGCAGGAACGGATCGAGGCTTTGGCCGAGCAGCGCGCGGAGGCCTTTCATCACCTCCTGCGCTTGCTCCACCCGGACGAGAAGCCCGCTCTCCCGCCTGCGTGCCCCGCCTCTGGGCCGGAAGATGCCGAGGACGCCGCGCTCGAGCTCCGCAAGCGCTGGGGCCTCGGCCGAGGGCCGATCGACAGGCTCATCCCACTGGTCGAAGACGCCGGAGTGCTGGTGATCGAGAGCCCCATCGCCGACCGCTTCGAGGCCTTGTCGGGCCGGACGCGGAGCGGGTTCGCCGTGATCGTGCTCAACCTCGGGCGCTCGATCGATCGCCTGCGCTTCAGCCTCGCCCACGAACTCGGCCACCTCTTGCTGGATTGCGGGAAGCTCGAGGCCAAGGAAGGGGAGCGGCTCGCGCATCGCTTCGCAGCGGCCTTTCTCGTTCCCGCCGAAGCTGCGCGCCACGAACTCGGCAAGCATCGGACCAACCTCTGCACCGCGGAGCTCGAACACCTGAAGGGCAAGTATGGGTTCTCCATGCGGGCCTGGACCTACCGGGCAAGAGACCTGGGAATCATCACCGAGTCCGTCTACCGGCAGTGGCAAGTGTGGTTCCGTTCGCAGGGCCTGCACGTCCGCGAATCGGCCGAGTATGCGGGCGATGAGCGCCCCCAAAGACTCGGAGTTCTCTGCATCCAGGCGCTCGCGGAGCGCGCGGTCGACGCCGCCTGGATCCGCGCCCACTGCCCGGAGGTCCGAGTGCAACCGAGCACTCTGGTCGCCCCGAGCGCGTCCATGATCCAGCAACTCCGGCGACTCCCGCCCGAGCAACGTCACCAGCTCATCGCGGCCGCGGCCGAGAAGGCCGCCTCCGACTACGAGCGGGATCCCGAGGTCCGCGAGTGGCTCCAGTTCGATGAGCCCATTCGATCCGAGGAGGAGATGGGCGCATGAACTCAACGCGGCAAGGTTCTCCGCCGCTCCCCGCGCCGCGACGAGGAGGGGCCTGGTTGGTCGCGCTCGATCCCACGCAAGGCTCGGAGATCCAGAAGACCAGGCCCTGCGTCGTCGTGAGCACAGATGCGCTCGCCAAGCTCCCCGTGCGAGTGGTCGTGCCGCTGACGGGCTGGCAGGCACATCACAGCCAGTATCTCTACAAGGTCCATGTCCCCCGCGACGCCGGGAACAACCTCGACAAGGACTCCGGAGCCGACCCGCTTCAAGTCCGGTGCGTCGCGCTGGAGCGATTCCGGTCGAGGATCGGCGTGATCGATCGCTCGCAACTGGCCGACATCGCGAGCGCGCTCGCGCTCGTGATCGAGGCGCCGTGATGGACTCCCATCCTTTTCATCCAGAGTCTCTCTCGTCCCCCGAGGACGAGGACGTCCCGCGCCTGCTCAGGTCCCGCTCCCGCTCCGGAGCGCTCGGGACAGTCCCTCGAAAAGCGCGGCGAGGGCGCCCGCGCTCTCGGGCGGAGCGTGGATGCGCAGGCCGCCGTCGGGGGCGCGCTCGATCGAGAGGCCGGACAAGAGTCCGGCGAGGGATGCGGTGTCGGGGATCGGCTCAGCCTCGTCGGCGCCCGCGGGCTCCGGCGCGGGAGCTTCGGAGCGCGCCGCGACCTCCTCGAGCTCGGGCACCAGCTCCTCTTCGGCATCCTCGTCGGCTCCGTTCGTCGCGACCGGCGCAGGGCCGGGCGAGACCGTGCGCCGGACTTGCTCGAGGAACGAGCCGGAGCGGTCGAACTGGACCTCGTCGCTCGTGCCGTCGAAGAGGCCGCGGAAGAGCGCCTGCTTGTCGGCCACGAGGGCGGCGATGCGCTCCTCGATGGCGGCGCGCGCGACGATGGCGTAGACGTCGACCTTGTCCTTCTGGCCGAGACGATGGATGCGGCCGACGCGCTGCTCGAGCACGGCGGGATTCCAGGGCAGCTCCAGCAGGATGCAGGCGTTCGCCGCGTGCTGCAGGTTGAGGCCGACGCTGCCGGCGTCGGTGGAGAAGAGCAGGCGCGCGCTCGGATCGTCGTGAAAATCCACCAGGTTCTGGACGCGCCGGCGCGAGCCCTCCTGGCCGGAGAAGAACAGCGCGCGCTGGCCCGCGGCGGACAGGAGATCGGAGACGGCCCAGGCGGCGAGCTCCAGCATCCGCCGCCACTGGCTGAAGACGACGACTTTTCGTCCCTGATCGATGGCCAGGCTCTCGACCAGCGCGCGCAGCTCGGACAGCTTGGGAGAATCGAGCGACGAAAGCAGCCGCTCGGAAGGCTGGCGCCGCGCCAGGGTGGGCCAAACCTCGACGAAATCGACCAGAGCGAGTCCGTTGCAGATCTGACGCTGGCGGGTGAGGAGCTGCATCAGCCGCAGGAACTCCTGCTGCGTGAGCGGGCGCCGCTCCGTGATGCTCAGCAGGGAAACGATCGGCGGCCGGAGCTCGTCGTGCGCGTCGCGCTGGCCCGGGGTCAGATCGATCGGGATGGTCGTGTCGGTGCGCTCGGGGAGCTGGTCGAGGACCTCGCGGCGGACACGCCGCAGGCAGCAGGGCGCGAGGCGCGCGCGCAGGGTCACCAGGTGGCGCGCGCCCACGATCGCGTGCTTGCCGTCGGCCGCCTCGGTGTGCAGCGGGACAAGGCGCCACTTGGGCTCGAGGGCGTGGTCGTCCACCCATTCGACGATCGAGGCCAGCTCGCTGAGCCGGTTCTCCATCGGCGTGCCGGTAAGGACCAGGCGCAAGCGCGGCCGGAGGCGCTTCACGGCGTGCGAGGTCTTGGCTTCCCAGTTCTTGATGCGCTGCGCTTCGTCGAGGACGCACAGGTCCGGCGCCCAGCGCTCGACCAGCGCGAGATCGCGCAGGAGCTGCTCGTAGTTCGCGATCAGGAAGCCGCGCTTGGTGTGTTGGTACAGCCGCGCGCGCTCGGCCTGAGAGCCGTCCACGATCGCGATCGGGACCGCGCTCGTCGCCTGCCACTCGCGCAGCCACTGGTTCTTCAGCGTCGCCGGCACGAGCAGCAGGCCGCGCTTCACGATGCCGGCCTTGAAGAGCGCGTGACTGGCCGCGACGGCCTGGACGGTCTTGCCGAGGCCCATGTCGTCGGCGAGCAGGAGCCTGCCCTGGGCGAGGAAGCGGGCCACGCCTTCGCGCTGATAGGGATAGAGCTTGCGCTTCAGGCCAGCGAGGTGCTGCTTCATCCGCGGCGCGACGGCGCGCAAGGCCAGCACCAGATCGAGGCTTTCGAGCTCCTCGCCGAGCCGCGCTGCCAGGGCCGGGTCGCCGCCGGCGGCGAAACGCGCGAGCTCGCGCACCAGGGCCAGCCGCTCTCCGGGATCGCCCGCGAACGCGCTAGCCAGCACCCAATCTGCGCCCACGCCGGGCGTGAAGCGCCGCGCGATACGGGGCAGGCGTGACTTCGAGACGCCCGCGGTCACGAGCCGCACGCGCTCCAACCAGTCGTCAACTCCGAGGAGTGGGCGCTGCGGAACCCAGGCGAGGCGCGGTGCACGAACGACCGGCGCCTCGCGGAGCGCTCGCTTCCAGACCTTCGGTTTCTTCGCGAGCGTGTCGAGCACGACCAGCAGGTGCTTGCACAGGCCGAGCGAGCTCCTGCGGAAGTCCCGGCAGCCGCAGCTCCCCCGCACCGGCGCCAGTCCCTCGAGCAGCGTCCGGTAGGGTCGCGCCGAGCTGCCTCGCGCCCGTGTCGCGTACTCACCGAGCGCCCGGGCGGCTGGCCGACGAGCGACCCTCAGCTCATCCCGTTCCGCGAAGTCCCAGCGCCTCTTCAGCGCCTCCAGCGCTTCTCGGCGCACGCGCCAGTCGGCCTTGGAGTCGAGCAGCAGCACGTGCTCGGCCACGAACTCGGCCGGGATTGCGCCGAAGCTCCGCCGCGCCATCCCTACCAGCGTTGCTCGCGCTTCACCATCTGCGGCCTGATCCTGAACCTCCGCCACCGCCGCTGCCACCTGATCCATGCCACACCTCTTCCTGCGTTCGAGTCTTCCCTGGAGATGGCGCGTGCGCCGCTACCGGTTCACCAGGAAGTGGCAGACATCGCTCTCGCGCATCACGTAGTCGCGGCCCTCGACGCGCAGTTTGCCAGCGGACTTGATGGCGACCTCGGTGTGGTACTGCACCAGGTCGTCGATCGAGTAGACCTCGGCGCGCACGAAGCCCTTCTCGAAGTCGGAGTGGATCTTGCCGGCGGCGACCGGGCCGGTGTCGCCCTTCTGGATGGTCCAGGCCTTGTTCTCCTTCTCGCCGGCGGTGAAGAAGGTCTGCAGCCCGAGCAGCGTGTACACGGCCTGGATCAGGCGCGGGCGCGCGACTTCCGTGAGGCCGAAGTCGGCCTGGAACGCGGCACGGTCCTCGGCGTTCATGCCGGCGAGCTCGCACTCGAGATCGCCGCAGATCGCGAGACACGGTGACTTGTGCGAAGCGGCGAAGGCCTGCACGGCCGTCGCGTGCTTGCCCGTGCCCGAGACGTCGTCGTCGCCCACGTTGGCGACGTAGAGCACGGGCTTCAGCGACAGCAAGAAGAGCGGGCGCAGGATGACGAGCTCGGGCGGCTTCCACTCGGCCAGACGCAGCGGAATCCCGTCCTCGAGCACCTTCTTCGCGCGCTCGAAGATCTCCTTGTGCAGCACGCCTTCCTTCTCGTTGGCGCGCGCCTTCTTGGCGACACGATCGATGTTGCGGCTGAGCGTCTCGATGTCGGTCAGGAGGAGCTCGAGCTCGAGCACCTCGATGTCGCCCTTGGGGTCGACCGGCGTCGCGCGCGCCACGTCGGCGCGCTCGAAGCAGCGCACGACGAGCATCAGCGCATCGGTCTCCTTGATGTGCCCGAGGAACTTGTTACCCAGGCCCTCGCCGCGCGCGGAGCCCGAGGCCAGGCCCGCGATGTCCACGACCTTGACCTTGGCCGGGACTACCTTCTGCGAGGGGATGAAGCGCGTGATGATCGCCAGGCGCTCATCGGGCACGTCGACCTCGGCCAGGTTGGGCTCGACCGAGGCCGCCACGTAGTTGTGGCGCTCGGCCTTGAGACCGGTCAATGCGTTGAAGATCGAGGTCTTGCCGACCGTGGGCAGGCCGACGATGCCGCAGGAAAGTGCCATGGTTTTGGGGCGGGAGCCTACCATTCTCTGCCCCGCCTGCAGTGCGGCCACCGCACCACTCCCCGCGCCCGTCCCCGCGCTCTATCCTCTTCTCTCACCGTGCAACCCTCCCCTCTCGCCGCGGGCGTCTACTTCGGTCGGCCCGAACGCGAGCGGCTGGTGGGAGGCCTACGCCCGCACGATCTACGCGCCGCTCCAGCGGATCCCGGAGCACGCCCACGACCGCGCCTACCTGTGCCTGGCGGTCAGCGGCGCCCTTCGCGAGCGCTCGGGACACGTGGAGCATGATTCTGCGCGGCGCGATCCAGGACTTCGGGGAGAAGCCGCTGACCCTGCCCGAGCTGCGCGCGCGCTTCGAGCAGGCCGCGCTGGAGACGGATGTCGCGCGCTTCTTCGGCCTGCGCGTGCACGTGGTCGAGCTCGCACAGCGCGAGGCGAGCTTCACGCTGCCGCTCGACGCTCCGCCGACGGGCGTCGAGCTCGACCCGCGCCACCGGCTCTTGATCTGGACAGAGGACTACGGAGCCAAGCCTACGGAGTAGCGATGCCTCCAGCACCTCGGGCTCCCCAGGCTCGCGGAATGGGGCTCCGGAAGTGAAACCAGAACCCTCGAAGGCTGTGCCTCGGCGGAGGCACTCTGTACGTTGTCGCCCAAGAACGGTCGGTCTGGGTCCCTGGTGAACGCATGCACTTTCTCCTGCTCCTGCTCCAGCTCACGTTGGTGATCTCTACCGGAAGTTCGCCCGGCCGCGGATCTGCCCCGCTCGACGACCAGAGTGTCGTCCGCATCGAGACCGGGCTCGTGCAGGGAGCAGTCGTCGGCGAAGGGCTACGTGTCTATCGCGGGATTCCCTACGCATCGCCACCGACCGGCGAGTGGCGCTGGCGTGCTCCGCGCCCCGCGCAAGCCTGGGAGGGAGTTCGCCCGTCAACGGAGTTCGGAAAGGCCTGTCCCCAGAGCCCGCTGATCGCGTTCTTGAGCGGAGAAGCCTTGCCCGAGACGAGCGAGGATTGTCTCACCCTCAACGTGTGGACCCGAGCCGCGAGCGCTGCTGCAAAGCTCCCGGTCCTGGTGTGGATCCACGGTGGCGGCCTGATCGGAGGATGGGGACACCAGAAGGTCTGCGACGGAGCGGCCCTGGCCGAGCGTGGCGTCGTTTTCGTGTCGCTCAACTATCGCCTCGGTCCGCTGGGCTTCTTCGCACACCCGGAGCTCTCGGCGGAGTGCGCGCAAGGCGTCTCGGGCAACGGCGTCTCCGGGAATTACGGACTCCTCGACCAGCTCGCGGCCTTGCGCTGGGTGCAGCGCAACATCGGCGCCTTCGGTGGTGATCCGGGTTGCGTGACGATCTTCGGCGAGTCCGCTGGTGCCACCAGCGTGATGACCCTCCTGGCTTCCCCCTTGGCGCGTGGGCTGTTCCAGCGCGCGATCGCGCAGAGCGCGTGGGCCACCGCCGAGAACTTCGTGCGCCTCGGTGCGAGCGAGGAAAAGGGACGGGAGTTGCAGGCCCTGCTGATCCCAGGCGTGATGGAGCAGGGACTCGCCAGACTCCGTGCCCTACCGCCCGATGATCTGTGGCGCAGACTCGAAGCGAGCTACCAGCCAGCGATCGTCGTGGACGGCTGGCTCCTGGAGGACTATCCCGAAGAGGTGTTCACCCAGGGAAGGCAGCAGGACGTACCCCTGATCGCCGGGACCACCGCCGACGAGGGTACGGCCTTCGTCGACCTCTTCCCCTGGAAGACGGCCGACGCGCAGGCCCTCGGACTCCAGGAACTCTACGGCCCTGACGCCGAGGAAATCCTCGGCCTCTACGGCGCCTTCGAGGATCGCGACGTCGCGAGTCAGCTCAACCGCTGGATCACCGACGACTGGTTCCTCCGGCCGACGCGCGCGATGCTGCAAGGGATGAGGCGCGTCTCGTCGAAGGCGTGGCAGTACGAGTTTGCCCGGATCAGTCAGACCGCGCCGGCCCTGGGGGCCCACCATGCCGTGGAAGTGCCCTATGTTTTCGGAACGCTAGACAAAGGCTCCGCGGTGGACAAACGGCTCTCGGCGACGATCCTCGACACCTGGGTACACTTCGCCCGGACCGGCGATCCGAACGCCGCGGGCCTGCCCGTGTGGCCGAGCTTCGGACCCGAGGAGAAATACCTGCGCCTCGATCAGGAGATCACGGTGGGTTCCGCGCTGCGGAAGGAAGCTTGCTCGGTCCTGGAGCGCATTCGAGCCAAGTCCCGGACGAGACCTGCTTCCGGTCGCGGAGGCTAGTCCCAGATTGTGGCGAAAGTACGGAGCCTGGCACGGTTTCGCGCGAGTCCGAGTTCGCGCAGGAATGCGAAGCGGTTCCGGCGGACTCGTGCAAAACCGAGCCAGGCACCTCCCTTTCGCCGTTTGGACGCAACGAAGCGCTTGGGACTAGTGGTGTAGCGGGGATGGCGCGCTCCCGCGCGACCGCCCTACGTCTTCGCGAGCGCCGCTATGCAGTCGATCTCGACCAGCGCGCCCTTCGGCAGCTTGGCCACCTCGACCGTGGCGCGCGCGGGCGGAGAGCCCTTCTCGGCCGGGAAGAACGCGCCGTAGGCCGCGTTCATCTTGGCGAAGTCGTCCATGCGCTGCAGATAGACCGTGGTCTTGAGCACGTGCTCGAGGGACGAGCCAGCGGCCGCCAGCACGCTCGCGAGGTTCTTCAGCACCTGCTTCGTCTGCTCCTCGATCCCGCCGGGGACGAGCTCGCCCTTGGCCGGATCGAGCGCCACCTGGCCCGAGCACCACACCAGGCCCGCATGCACGATGGCCTGGCTGTAGGGACCGATGGCGGCGGGGGCATTCGGACTCGAGACGGTGCGCCGGTCTTGCATGGCGGGTGATGGAGCGGGAGAGTCAGGCGGTTCAGGAAGGCCGGAAAGCTCAGGAAGTCCAGGAAGTGAGGCAGCGCAAGAGTATGGACGGGGCCCGACGCCCCGCCAAGCACGGCGCCGGGCGCGTCGGTCTGGGCGCCGCCCTCGCGCTCTTCTGTGCGCTGGCGAGCTGCGCCGCCGCGGGGGCGAACGAGGTTCCGGTGCACGTGCGCGAGATCGAGGCGCTCAATCGCCACCTCGAGGAGCAGTTCCGCGCAGGCAATCTGCTGGGGGTGGCGGACGTGTATGCAGACGACGGCGTCCTGCTCGACGCGCGCGGCGAGCGGACCGCCGGACGCGAGGAGATCGACGCCTACTGGTCGGCGATCGAGAACCCGGTCGACTGGCGCATCCAGATCAAGAAGATCCGTGGCTCGAACGTGCTCGCCTACGAGATCGGCACGTCGCACCTCACGACGCGCCGCGAGGGCGCGCTGGTCACCCACGTGAGCGACTTCTTGCTGCTGTGGCGGCGCGCGCCGAACGGCGGCTGGCGCATCGAGCTGGACGCGGCCTGGCCCCGGGCATCGCCCTGATCTCAACCGGGAGCGCCGGGCTCCAGCCCGGCTCTTCTCTGCTGCTTCCAACCCAGAGCCGGCTAGAGCCTGGCGTTCCCAGGGGGGGAGCGGCGAGGATCGGGGCGCATGG
>JANOGB010000637.1:0-8881 GCA_031413955.1 Planctomycetota bacterium
GCCCTGAAGAATGGTGGCCTTGGGATTGCACTCAAGTCCGTCCACGGCACTCGGGAAGTTGCGCGCCGGGTTCCTCCGGCTTGCATTGATCTTGCCCGCATGAGCCCTGCGCCGCGGGAGCACGAGTCGGACGCTTCGAGGTGGCGAGGGGGGCGCTGCCGGCGGCTCGTGTACCGGGCCTTCTTCCAGTGGTGTTTTCTGGTCTTGGGCGTGCTCGGCAACCTGCCGTTGCCCTGGGCCAGGCGCGTTTCTCGCCTGTTGAATCCGTCGTTCACGTTCCCATTGCGCTGGCAACGGCGGCGGAACATCGCGCTGCTCTTTCCCGGGTACGACACGCAGCAGAGCCGGCGCTTCGAGCGCGCTCATCTACGGTACCTGGCGCGTGTGCGGGCGGATCTGGCTTGGCTGGCCTACGGTGGAACTCCGGCAGGGATCCTGCAGGCGGTCACCATCCAGGGCCGTGAGCATCTCGACGCCGCCCTGGCCAGGGGCAAGGGGGTCCTGATCGTCGAAGCCCACCTCGGCAACTGGAACTTCACGCCCTGCGTGTTGGCTCTCCTGGGCTATCCGGTCTCGGCCGTGACCAATCCAACCGTGGCAGGAACCGTGGACATGCGCGGCTTTCACTCGAGGATCGCGCGCAAGTGCGGGATCAAGCTCGGATTCGTGGGACAGTCGGCCTACGCCGTCGCGCGCGAGACGTTCCGGAACAACGGCATCTTCTATCTGAGTCTCGACGTCGCCATCGGCACGCGACGCCTGCAATGGTTCTCGCTTGGTCCGGCTGCGCTCCAGGTCGATGCCGGGCCGGCGATCTTCGGCAGGAGGCACGAGATTGCCGTGCTGTTCTCCGAGAACGTCCAGACCTCTTCGGGCACGAGCATCACGCTCCATCCGCAGCCTGCCGTGGAAGGGAAGGTCATGGGCGTTGCCCAGCCCGAGCTGCCCGCATCCTGGTTGGAGACGATGCGCCGGATCATCCTGGAGCATCCCACGCAATGGTGGGGCTTGTCCTGTGTCAGGCTCGCGCGCCGCCCGGCGGAATCCGCGTGAGGAACTGATGCACACGTCGACCGCTCCCGGTCCTTCGCGGCTGCGGCTGCTGCGCGACTATTCGAAGATCCGACGCAACCTCGTCGCATACCTCGCGGGCCTGGCAGAAGAATACGGCGACGTAGTCCTCCTGCCGTTGCGCTGTCCCACCTTCTTGCTGAGGGATCCAGCGGACATCAAGCACATCCTCGTCTCCAACTACGCCAACTACCACAAGACCGGCGGACTGAGAGTCGGCAAGGAGTTGTTCGGCGACGGCCTGGTCACGAGCGAGATTCCCCTGCATCCGCGCCAGCGCCGCCTCATCCAGCCGGTCTTTCAGCGCCGGAGCGTCGCCGGCTTCGCGGACTGCATGACGCGGACCACGCGCCGGCGAAGCGACGAGTGGCCGGACGGCGGCACCATCGATCTCGGCGTGGAGATGATGCACATCACGCTGGCGATCGTCGGCCAGGTGCTGTTCGGCGTGGATCTCACGCGCGACGCGCAGCACATAGGCAACGCCTTCCTCAGGAGCCAGATCGAGATCACTCGCGCGCAACACGGCTTGCCCCTGCCGAAGATCTTCAGGTCGCCGGGCCGGCGACGGTATCGCCGAGCGCTGCGGTCGATCGACGATTACGTGTTCGGGCTCATCGCGGACCGGCGTTCGCTTTCGTCACCGAGCCCGCCCCGAGACTTGCTGGCGCTGCTCCTGGCCTCCAGGGGGGAGGACGGCGAGCCCATGGACAACCGCTTGGTCCGCGACGAGTCCGTCACCGCACTGATGGCCGGCCACGAGACCGTTTCCAACAGCCTGGTGTGGACCTTCTACCTTCTCGCGCAGCATCCGCAGGTCGCGGGGCGTTTGCTGGACGAGATCGACCGTGTCATGGACGGGAGGTTGCCCACCGCCGCCGACCTCGACTCCCTGCCGTACACCGAAATGGTCTTCGCCGAGTCCCTGCGCCTCTACCCGCCGGCGTGGACGCTCGCCCGGCGCGTGTTGCAGCCTGACCTGCTGCCCAGCGGTCTCTTGCTCCCTGCGGACTCGGAAGTGCTCCTTCCGCAGTTCGTTTGTCATCGCAACCCGAAGTACTTCCCCGACCCGCAGCGGTTCGATCCGGAGCGCTTCGATCCCAGGGTCAAGAGAGACATACCGCAGTTCGCCTATTTCCCCTTCGGCGGTGGTCCGCGCTACTGCGTGGGCGAATCGTTCGCCCAAATGGAGGCCATCCTGCTGATTGCCACCATTCTCCAGCAGCACGAAATCGAGCTCCTGCCCGGCCAGGACATCGTCCCGCAGGCGCTGATTTCGATGCGCCCCAGGAACGGCATCCGGATGCGCGTCCGGCGGCGTTGACTCGAGCGACGACACCCTCCCAAAAAGAAAGAAGCCCCGCGACGCGCGCGGGGCTTCTCTTTAGTTTCCATGCACCAGCGGCTCGCGCGGTGCATCCGATGCCTCGTTCCACGCGGCGCGCGGCGAGGCCTGACGAGTTCAGCGCGACGTTCCGACCGAGTAGCCGATCTCGATGAGATCGCCGTCGTTGAAGGCGCTGTCCGCTTCGATCATGGAGTACTGGATCTGCCACTTGCCGGCGTTGCCGCCGCGGTACCAGCTCGCGCCGATGCTCAGGACGGTGTTGTCCGGTCCATCGCCGCCGAGCAGAGCGCCGGTGCCGGTCGAGGGCAGGTCGTCATTGTCGAGATCCTCATAGCGCACGCCGACTTCCCACTCAGGATTGATGAGATAGCTGCCGTACACGGCGAACGGCATGGAGTCGGGAACTAGGAGCAGGGCGGGAGCTGAACCGGGAGGGAACGGCCCGGAATCGGAGAGGTTGCTGTAGTCTTCGTCCGTCGCGGCGGCAAAGTCGTCGTCGAAGTCCGCGACCTCGGCGCCGAAGCCGAAATTGCTGACGCTGCCGTGGAAGTCCAGCAGGAAGGCGGTGTTGTCTGTGTCGCCATCGTCGTCGAAGTCGCCATCGCTCTGGCCCCCCGGCGGGAAGGAGAACGAGTCGTTGGCGATGAACGTCAGGCCGACGGTGGCGTTCAGCGTATCGCTGCTACCCATCGCGCCTTCGTACATGCCGACGCCGGTCCCGAGGTCGAACTCACCACGCAGGTAGTAGAGGTGGTCCTGAGTATGGCCATTCTGGCCATTCTGGACACCGCCATACCACTTGAACTGCTCGAGAGTGCCCGAGACCCCGACGCCGTTGTCCCACATGTCTCCAGCGGAGCCCAGTGCGGAACGGTCGATGAACAACTGGTGTCCCGGATCCACCGAGTTGGAGTGGGAGAGCCGAGCCTTGAAATTGCCCATCGTGGCGTCGAAGTAGCCTCCGCAGTTCCAGCGGACGTACGCATCTTCCAGGTCGAAGCTGTTGCCGTTCAGGTTGTTGTTGTCCAAATCTCCGCTGACCCGCCAACTGTAGGGGCCTTGGCTCCCCCAGAAGGCGAGATCGATGTCGTTGAAGGCAAAGCCGCTGAGGTCCGGCTGGCCGCCTACACCGCCTGCACCTAAACCCGTGAAGAGGTCATCGGACGAGTGGGAGGCGACAGCGCGCAGCAGCACCGCCCACCCATTGCCGTCTTGCGACTGCTTCAGGGGAGCAGCGAGACCGCTGATCTCGCTGTCGAGCGCCGTCCAGTCGTTGTCGCCCGTGCCGGCATTGGCTGCCGACCCGGCGACCGCGATGGCCAGCGCCGTGTTGACGAATCGGTTCATGTGTTCATGCACTCCGAAAGTGAGAGAGAGTTCCTAGGAATGGGGATCCTGGTGTGCGGTGGTTGATCACCCCCCGCAGAGGAGGAGTTCAACCTCCGCGGATGGCGATTCCAAGGCGTGAGTCGACGGGGGGGGCCGCGCGCAGCAACCAAGTGTGCTGGAATTCAAGAATGCGCAATGACGCATCCACTTCGGTAGGAGCTAGTTGCGTCTCTTGTTGTCGCCGCCTTGATCGGCCCGATCGGGCGCAACGGGTGCATGCGTCACCGGCGAGTCCTGGCCCCCTCGATCCGTCCCGCGCCGCGCTGTGTGACTGGCCAGAACTTGGTCGGCCAGCTCCAGCACCTCGGCCTCGCGAGGGGTGAGCTCGAACCCGAGCTCGTTCGCGGCCCGCAGCCGATCGCCGAGCCGGATACGCGCGGAGCGGGTGTAGTCGAGGTCGTAGTCGGGCAGGCTCAGGTAGCGCGGATCGAGGCTCTGCGCGAACTCGCCGCAGGCCAGGGTCAGCTCGGTCTGGATCGCCTCGCTCCAGGCCGGACCGGCGGTCCTGCCAGCCGCCCGCACCCGTTCGAGCAGGGCGGCACACGACCCCGGAGGCTCCTCGCGTAGCGCCTGACCGATGGTGAGCAACACGTGTCTGGCCACATAGTGGCTCGGCGCAGTCTTCTTCCGGGCCAGCTCCTCCAGGCTCCGGACCGCCCGCTCGAGCTCTTGCTCTTGCCCGCTCACTCGTCACCCGGCCTCGAGCGCATGCGCTTCACGGCCGAGCGCGTGCGCTTGCCCTCCAGCCGTCGTTCCTTGGCCCCCCGCCCCGGCCGCGTCTTCTTGCGCGGGATGCGCGGCAAGAGGGCCGCGCCGAGGATCTCGAGCATCCGCTCGCGGGCGGCCTCGGCATTGCGCCTTTGCTCGCGGTGCTGCGAGCTGTGCAGGACGAGCTCCCCCTCGCGGGTCAGCCGGCCGGCCAGGCGCTCCAGCAGCAGCAGTCGCTGGTCCTCGGTCAGGCAGCGGCTGCGGCGCACGTCGTAGCGCAGGATCACCTTGCTGGCGACTTTGTTGACGTTCTGCCCCCCCGGCCCGCCCGAGCGCGCGGCCTGGAAGACCAGCTCGTCGGCCGGGATGAACAGCTCGGGACCCACGCGCAGGCCCGCTCTGGGTCGCCTCATCCGTAGCGCCTCATACCGGCCTGCCGTGCTCCCACAGCATCGGGAAGGTGTAGATGCCCGTGGCATGCCCGTCCGCGAAGCTCATGGTGATGGCGTAGTTCCCGACCAGGCGCACGTTCCGGTGGACCATGTCGGCGGGCACGGTCGAGGTGTCGTGCCGGCGGACGCCCGAGAGCTCATCCACGCAGGCCGCGCAGGGGCAGATCGAGCGCAGCTCGACGGCCGTCAGGACGGTCTTGTCACCGTTGTCCCACTCGAACTCGATCCGCGTGGGATCGGTGCGCGTGATCTTGCGCGGCTGGGGGGCCATGGAGCGGACTGGACGTTTTCAGGAAAAGGTGCGTGGTGGGCAGAGCCGGAATTGAACCGGCGACCCCTTGATTTTCAGTCAAGTGCTCTACCGACTGAGCTACCTGCCCACGTCCCGCCGGGGCAGCGCCCGGTTGGGGGCGAGGAGTTTGACGGGCGGAGCCAGGACCGTCAACCTCACCTGGGAGCGCCTGGGCCCTGCCTGGCCGTTCCCTCGGGTGGAGCGAGAGAAGAGCCGGGCTGGAGCCCGGCGCTCCCGGATGAGCCGGACGACCCGGAGCCGGCGCTCCCAAGGCGAGCGAGGAGCCTGCGCGCGTCGTCCACGTCGCGTGCGATCTGCGCGGCGAGCTCGTCGACGCCCGCGAAGCGCTGCTCGCCCCGGAGGCGCGCCACGAACTCGAGCTCGATGCGCTCGCCGTACAGGTCGCCCTCGAAATCGAGCAAGTGCACCTCGACCAGCGGACGGCGCGGCGGTTCGGGCGAGACGGTCGGGCGAAAGCCGATGTTCGTGACCCCGGCGTAGGTCCGGCGCGGGCCCTGAGCGAGCAGTGGATGGACCCAGCAGGCGTAGACCCCAGGGGGCGGGTGCAGCCCCTGGTGGAGGTCGAGATTGGCGGTCGGGAAGCCGATGCGGTGACCCAGGCTCGAGCCGTGGACGACCCGCCCGAAGACGCTGACGGCCCGCCCGAGCATGGCGGAGGCCGCGGGAAGGTCGCCGAGCTCGACCGCCTCGCGGATGGCCGAGGAAGACACGGGCCGACCCTGGATCGCGATCTTCGGCGCCACCTCGACCGCGAAGCCGAGCGCCTGCAGGGACTCCGGCGTGCCCCCGCGGTCGCGTCCGAACTTGCTGTCGAAGCCCAGCACGAAGCAGCGGGCTCCCAGGCGGCGAACGGCGATCTCCTGGGCGAACTCGGCGGCCGTGAGGGCCCGCAGGCTGGTGTCGAAGTTCAGCACCGCGGCGTGCTCGATCCCCGCGCGGGCGAAGAGCTCGAGGCGGTGCTCGAGGGTGGTCAGCGTCTTCGGCGCGTGCCCGAGCAGCAGGCGCTTGGGATGCCGCCGGAAGGTGACCACGGTCGGGACGGCGCCGAGGGCCCGGGCGCAGGCCACGTTCGCGGCCAGGATCGCCTGGTGTCCGAGGTGCACGCCGTCGAACATGCCCACGGAGATCACCGCGCCGCGCGGATCGGGTGTCAGCCGTTCGCGGCGGAAGGTCGCGATCATTTCGAGTGCCCCGCGCTCACCTGGCCGGCACGGCCTTGCGCTTGTACTTCTCGACCAGCTCTTCCAGGGCGGTCTTGTTGCGCAGCCGATCGGCGGGGGACATGCGATCGACCAGGAGCACGCCCTCGAGGTGGTCGTATTCGTGCTGGATGATGCGGCTCGTGAAGCCTCCGAACCCGCCCTCGAAGGAAGTCCCGTCGGCGCGGAAGGCCTGCACGCGGCAGTTCTCCGGCCGCTCGACCTCGGCGTAGATACCCGGGAACGAGAGGCAGCCCTCCTCGAACAGGGTGGCCGGACCGAAGCGCTCGAGGATGCGCGGGTTGACGAGCACGAGCTCGTCCTGCTTGTCTCCCGTGGCGTTCAGCACCAGCAGGCGCTGCTTCCGTCCGACCTGGGGCGCAGCCAGGCCCACGCCCTTGCTGGCGTACATGCGCTCGAACATCGCGGCCACGACCGCGCGCAGCTCCTCGTCGAAGGCGGGCACGGGTAGGGCCGGCCGGCGCAGGAGCGGGTCGGGGTAGAGCGTCAGGTCGAAGTGCAGTTCCGGAGCCATCGCGGGCGGTTGCTCGGGTCGGGTGACAGGTGGCTCGAGCCCGAGCCGAATCGTCAGCTTAACAGAGCGGCGCGACCCGCGCGCGTTAGCTTAACCGAGCGGCGCGACCCGCGCGCGTTGACGCTGCCATCCGACGCCGTTAAGCTCTTCCGCCCTGGTTTTCGGCCGGAGAACAGGGAGTCGCTGAGCATCCGGCCCGACCGCTTGGACTTTTCGAAGCAGATCCAGAAGGCCGAGGAAGCCCTCCGCCGGCGCAACTACGACTTCGCGGTCGAGCTCTACCGCCAGCTCATCGATCTCGACCCGGACCAGGGCGAGGCGCGCTCGGGCCTGCGGCGGGCGCTGAAGAAGCGTAGCGAGCAGGACGGCGGCAAGGGCAAGTTCTTCCGCGCCGTCTCGGGCGCGCTGCCGCTCTCCAAGGCCAAGACCCTGCAGAAGCTCGGCAAGCACGAGGCCTGCGCGCGCGCCCTCGAGGACTATCTCGCCGGCAATCCCCTGGACGAGGAGGCCAACCTCTTCCTGGGCGTCTCGCTCGAGCAAGCCGGGCACTTCCATTCGGCCCGCGCGGTCTACGAGTTCACGGCCGAGATCGCCCCCAAGAACCCCGAGGCCCTGAAGCGCGCCGGATCCATGATGCAGCGCACGGGCGACCACCAGAAGGCGCTGACGTACTACGAGCGCGCGCTGGAGGCCGACCCGCGCGACCAGGAGGCGCTCAAGGCGCGCAAGAACCTGGCGGCCGAGAGCGCGCTCTCCGGCGCGGCCACCGTCACGCACAGCCGCGAACTGATCAAGGACAAGGACCGCTCGCGCGAGCTGGAGCGCTCGAAGCGCCTGGTGCTGTCCGAGGAAGAGCTGCGCGTGGAGCTCGTGCGGCTCGAGGAGCGCTTCGCCGAGTCGCCCTCCGACCCCGAACTCATGCTGCAGCTCTCCGACGTGCACGAGCGCCTGGGCGATCCCGCCGCGGCCCTCGAGTTCGCCGCGCGCGCGCTGACCTACCGCAAGGACTCGTTCGAGCTCGTGTGCCGGGTCGGCGACCTCGAGTCGAAGCGCATCAAGAAGGCCGTGGCCCGGGCCGACAAGGGCGGGCGCGCGGACGAGGCCGGCGCCCTCGAGCGCGAGCTGATCGCGCACGAGGTCATCGACCACCGGCGCCGAGTGGAAGCCCGCCCCGGCGACGCGCCCCTGCGCCTGGCGCTGGCCAAGAGGCTGCTGCGCGCCGACGACGTCGATGGCGCGCTGGCCGAGCTGCAGCGTTGCTCGGGCGAGCCGCGCGTGCGCGAGGAGGCGCTCTTCTTCCTGGCGCAGTGCTTCCAGAAGAAGGGCATCCTCGACCTCGCGCGCAAGGAGTACGAGCACGCCCTCCAGACGATCGACACCAAGAGCGAGCGCGCCAAGGAGATCCTGTACAACCTCGGATCCATCGCCGAGGCCCAGGGGAACCGCGACGAGGCGCGTTCCTACTTCATCCGCATCTACGAGATCGACATCGGCTACCGCGACGTGGCCGCCAAGATGGGAACCCTACGCTAGACCCCGGCTCCAGAACCCTCACAAACATACATGGCTCACAGCAAGCAAGCCTTCAAACGCGCCCGCCAGAGTGAAGCGAAGCGCGTCGTCAACAAGAACGTCCGCACGCGCATGAAGAGCTCCATCAAGCGTGCGCTCGGCGCGGCCGAGGCCGAACAGCCGGCGGCCCTGAGCGATGCCTGGGAAGCGACCAAAAATTCCTCGTGCCGCCGGTGGTGTGCGACGTCGGTGTCAACCTGCTGACTCCTTGGCGCACGCACCGCAATGATCGGATCGAGAAACCGCCCGATCTTCCCGATCACGAGTTCTAATTTGCGAACGTGCGTGTCGGAG
>JANOGB010000638.1:0-9675 GCA_031413955.1 Planctomycetota bacterium
AAGTGATTACGCGTGAGCTTGGCTGACTCTAAAGCCCTACTTCCACGACGAGAAAAAGAAATAAACCGACTGAGCAAATTCCTTGCTTACGGGCATGGCGGCGACCGAACCGCAGGAGGAAAAGAGCCGGGCTGGAGCCCGGCGCTCCCAGAGGAAACGGAAGAGGAAGCGGAAACCGAGCCAGGCTGGAGCCTGGCCGTCCCAGGGGGCACGATCTCTCGAGGGGATGCGCCTCAAGCCATCCCCCTCCGCGCTCCGAGTCGGGATCCCGTGCGGGCAACCTTGGCAGCCACAACCGCAGAAACGATTGCCGCAGAGGTCCGGCCGCTGACCGCCGCCCGCGCGTCCCTCGGCGGCCGGCCCACGCGCGTGGCGCTGGTCGGAACCGGCTACATCGCCGACACGCACCTCGAGGCCCTGCGCCTCGTGCCCGAGGTCGAAGTGGTGGCGCTGTGCGACGTCGCGCTGGAGCGCGCGCGCGGCGCCGCGCGGCGCCACGGGATCGAAGTGGCGGTGGCGACACCTGGTGAACTCGCGAGCCACGCGGTCGACGTCGTGCACCTGTGCGTGCCGCCCGACTTGCACGCGCGCCTCGCCCGTGAGTGCCTCGAGCTCGGGTTCTCGGTCTTCGTCGAGAAGCCGCTGGCGCTCGAGTCCCGCGCGGCGGCCGAGCTGTTCGAGCTGGCGCGCACGCGTGGCCTTTTCCTCGGTGCGAACCACAACGCCAACTTCCATCCCGCCTTCCTGCGCTTGCTGGCGCGCGTGCGCGCCGGCGCGATCGGACGGCTCGAGCACGTCGACGTGCATCTCGCGGTGCCGCTGCGGCAGCTCGAGGCGCGCGACTTCTCGCACTGGATGTTCCGCGAGCCGCGCAACATCGTCTTCGAGCAGGCCGTGCACCCGTTCGCGCAGCTCACGCAGCTCCTCGGCCGCCCGCTGGAGGTGCACCCGCTGGTGCTCGCCACGCGCGAGCTCGGCGCGGGCCAGCCGTTTCACGAGCGCTGGTCGGTGGCGGCCCGCGCCGAGCGCGGCACGGCTCAGCTGCACTTCGCCTTCGGGGCCACTTTTCAGCAGAGCACGCTCGGGGTGCGCGGCTCGGATGGTGCGCTCGAGGCCGACCTGCACCGCAACCTGCTGCAGGAGGAGCAGAAGACGCCCTGGCTCGACTTCTTCGACGCCTACCTGGCCGGCGCGCGGCGCGGTTCGGCGCTGTTGCGTGACGCGCGCGCGAGCCTCGTGCAGTACCTGAAGCAGACCCTGCGCCTCGCGCCGCGCGGCGACGCCTTCTTCGCCGGCATGCTGGGCTCGCTGCGCGCCTTCCACGCCGCGTTCCGAGCGGGAGCCGAGGCTCCCGGCAACGCCGCCGAGGTCGCGGCCGTGCTGGAGTGGTGCGAGGCCACCGTGCGCGCGCTCTCCGCGCCGCGCCGTGCGCCGGCGCTGACCCTGGAGCCGCGCCCGGCGCGCGCCGGCGAAGTCGTGGTCCTGGGCGCCAACGGTTTCATCGGTCGCCACACGCTGCGCGCGCTGCTCGCGCGAAAACTCCCCGCCACGGCCGCCGTGCGCCGCGCCCAAAGTCTGCCGGACGACCTCGAGCGCGCGGCGCGCGCCGGCGAGCTGCGCCTCGCGCGCGCCGACCTGGGCGAGCGCGCGGCGCTGGAGGAAGCCGTGCGCGGCGCGCGCGTCGTGCTGCATCTCGCCACGGGCGGGGGCGCCTCCTGGGAGGAGATCGAGCGCGCCATGGTCGCGGGCACGCGCGCGCTGGCCGAGGCCTGCCTCGCGCAGCGCGTCGAGCGCCTGGTGTACGTCTCCTCGATCGCGGCGCTGTACCTCGGCCCGGATTGCGGCGCGAGCGTGATCGACGATGCCGATCCGCTCGACCCGCAGCCCGCGGCACGTGCGCTCTACGCGCGCGGCAAGATCGCGGCCGAGAAGGAGCTGCAGAAGCTGGCCAAGGAGCGCGGCCTGGCCGTCACGATCGTGCGCCCCGGCGTCGTGCTGGGCGCGGACGCGCCCTTCCAGCACTCCGGGATCGGCCTGTGGGTACGCGACAACCACTGCGTCGGCTGGGGCCTCGGCCAACGCCCGCTCCCGCTGGTCCTGGTCGAGGACGTGGCCGACGCGCTGGCGCGCCTGGCCGAGTACGCCGGCCACGAGCTCGACGGCCGGAGCCTGAACCTCGCCGCGCGCGTGCCGCTGAACGCGCGCGAGCTCGTCGCGCACTTCGCGCGCGTCTCGGGGCGGGCTGTCCATTTCCATCCGCGCGCGCTCGCGCTCTCGCAGGCGATGGAGATCGGCAAGTGGCTGGTGAAGAAGGCCGGCGGTCGGCGCGACGCCTTCCCGAGCTACCGCGACCTGAAGAGCCGCTCGCTGTGGCCGGAGTTCGCGTGCCACGGCGCGCGCGAGCTGCTCGGCTGGAAGCCCTGCGAGGAACGCGACGAGTTCCTGCGCCGCCTGTTCCCAGAGGAACCGTGAGTCTTCTCACCCTGGGAGCGCCGGGCTCCAGCCCGGCTTCTTTCTCTTGCTCCTCTTCTGTCCTGGCTGGAAGGGAACGCGGAGAGAGGAAAGAGGCACGAGAAACGGAGCCGGGCTGGAGCCCGGCGCTCCCAGGGTGAAAGACATCCGCATCTTGCACGTGTTCTCGACCTTCGCGCCGGGCGGGCCGCAGGTACGCACGGCGCGACTCCTGCCCGAGCTGCCGCGTTCCTGGAAGCACGCGATCCTCGCGCTCGACGGTTGCACCGACGCGCGCTCGCTGCTCGACCCTGGCCTCGCCGTCGAGATCCTGCCCGCGCCACCACGTGCAGGAACTGCGCGCACGACCCTCGCCCTCGCGCGCCTCTTCCGCAGGTTGCGGCCCGACCTCCTGCTGACCTACAACTGGGGCGCCCTCGACGCGCTGCTCGCCAGCCGCCTCGCCGGGCCGCGCGCGGTCGTGCACCACGAGGACGGTTTTCGTCCCGACGAGGTGGCGAGCTTCAAGCGTCGACGCGTGTGGATGCGACGAGCGCTGCTGCCCGTTACGCGCGCCGTGATCGTGCCC
Organism: Planctomycetota bacterium; assembly: GCA_031413955.1. Classification (GTDB taxonomy): domain Bacteria; phylum Planctomycetota; class UBA1135; order UBA1135; genus JABFRZ01. The sequence goes on from JANOGB010000638.1 coordinate 3,041, forward strand.
TCGTTCCGGCTGCAAGAGATCGCGCACGAACTCTGGCGCCTCGCACCCGAGCTCGTGCAGCGCATCCCGAACGGCATCGCGCTGGCGGACTTCGCGCCGCGCGACGGCAACCCGCGCCGGCGAGCCGAGCTCGGCATCCCGCGCGAGGCGGTCGTGATCGGCTTCGTCGGCCATCTGCGCGCCGAGAAGAACCCCGTGCGCATGATCCAGGCGCTGCAGGACGTGCCCGCGCACCTCTTGATGCTCGGCGACGGGCCCGAGCGCGCCGCGGTCGAGCGCACGGCGAACGAGCTCGGACTCGCGGCGCGCGTGCACCTCGTGGGCCATCGCGCCGCGCCCCAGGACGACTACCGCGCCATGGACGTCTTCGCGCTCTCCTCCGACACCGAGCAGATGCCCGTGGCGCTGCTCGAGGCCATGGCGAGTGCCTTGCCGGTCGCCGCCACCGACGTGGGCGACGTGCGCCGCATGCTGCCGGAGGAGCAGGGCGAGCTGATCGTGCCCGTGGCCGCCGGATCGGCGGCCCTCGCACGCGCACTTTCCCGGCTGGCGGCCGACCCCGCGCTGCGCACGCGCCTCGGGAACGCCAACCGCGCGCACGTCGAGCGCGAGTTCTCCTTCGCGCGCATGGTCTCGGCCTACCGCGAGGTCTATGCGCGCGCGCTCGGCCCTCAGGGTTCGCCGAAGCAGTAGAGACTCTTCTCGGTGCGCAAGAAGATGCGTCCGTCCTCCAGCGCGGGCGTGGCGTAGCACGGCTCGTCGAAGCGCGCCATGTGCAGGAGCTCGAGGCCTCTCTCGGCCGCGAGCACGCTCAGCGTGCCGGTCTGGCTCAGGAGGTACACCTTGCCGTCGCCCGCCACCGGGGCGGCGTAGTAGGCGTCGAGCGCGTGCGCCAGGCGTTCCTTGCCGAGCAGCGCGCCCGAAGCCGGCTCGAGCTCGGTCAGGAGCCCGCCCTGGTCGGCGAGCATCCAGTAGACGCCGCCGTAGACCAGCGGCGAGGGCAGTTGCGGGATGCCCCTGTGGTAGCGCCACAGGACGTTGGTCGCGCTCACGTCGCCCTGGCCGCCGGGACGGATGCACTGGGCCGAGTTGAGCGCCGCGAGCGAGACGCGCAGGCCCTCCCACTCGCCCTCGTCGAGGCTGCCGTCGGGCACGAGGTCGTAGTACTCGAAGTAGTTGCGCACGCGCTCGTCTGGGATCTCGGCGGCCGCGATGCGCTGGTCGGCGTCGGTGTCCAGCTTCGTGAGCGCTTCGGCGAAGGGTGCGAGCTCGACCTGGCTGCCGAGCTCGTTCAGCGGCGAGTTGTAGCCGTGCAGGTAGAGCCGCTCGTCCAGCAGCACCGGCACCGATTTCATCTCGGCCGGGAGCCCGCTCACCCACCAGCGGCGCGTGCCCGTGAGCACGTCATAGGCGTCCAGCAGGTACGAGCCCGGCAGCAGCACCTCCTCGCGGCCGTCGGCCGCGCGCCACAGGATCGGTGTGCTGTGCCCGCTCACGGCCGAGGGCCGGCTCGTGCGCCACAGCTCCTTGCCATTGCGCTTCGAGAAGCCGGCCACGAACGAGTTCGTGGACTGGTCGCAGGCCAGCACGACCACCTCGCCCGCCAGGATCGGCGAGGCGCCGAGCCCGTAGACGTTGTCGAACGGCCCGAGGGCCAGTCGCCAGCGCTCGTTGCCGTCGTGGTCGTAGGCCAGCAGGCCGAACTCGTCGAAGAACACCACCACCGTGTCCGCGTCGACCGCCGCCGAAGGCGCGGCCGGATGGTTGTCGGCATGGAAGCGCGTGCGCCGCGGGCGCGGAGCGGGGCGCTTCCAGGCCAGCGTGCCGCTGTCGCGCTCGAGTGCGAGCGTCACCAGCTCCTCACCCTCGAGCGCCGTCAGGAAGACGCGCGCGCGGCTCAGCACCGGCGACGACATTCCCGGAGGGAGCGCGCACTTCCACAGCACGTGCTCTGCGGGGCCGATCTTGGTCGCGAAGCTGCCGCCCGCGGCGATGCCCGTGCCGTTCGGACCACGGAAGCGGTTCCAGGCTGCGACACCCTCCTCCTGTGCCGCGGGCACGAGCGCGGTGAGCAGGGCCAAGGCGGGCAACATGTGCGCCCGCGAGTGTAGCAACGCGCTCCGCAGCGCAGCCTTGTCTTGGTCGGGCTAACGCCTGCGCCAGCCACGGCCGCGCAGCATCCACAGCGTCGTGCGCAGGAGGATCGCGCAGTCGAGAGCGGGGCTCAGCTCGTCGCGGTAGTGGCGGTTGAGGCAGAGCTTCTCGCGGTACGCGCGCTCATCTCCGTCGTCGGTGTAGCCCTGCGTGATCTGCGCGTAGCCGGTCAGACCGGGCTTGAGCGCCAGGCGTTCGGAGAACCCGGGGACGTGCCGGGCGGCCCAGCGTTCGGTGGGGATCATCTCGGGGCGCGGCCCGATCAGGCACATGTCGCCGCAGAGCACGTTCCAGAGCTGCGGCAGCTCGTCCAGGTGAGTGTTGCGCAGGAAACGGCCGAAGCGCGTGACCCGCGCACGGTCGTCGCCCGGGTGGTCGAGCATCGTGCGGAACTTGTAGAGCACGAAGATCCGCCCGCGCCAGCCGACGCGCAGCTGAGCGAAGAGCACGCGCCGGGGACCATGGACCCACAGGTTGACGCACGCGATCGGCAGGCTGAGGAGGAACGCGAGCGGGACGAGCGGCAGGGTCGCGAGCCAGAGCAGCGGCGTGCGCAGCAGACCCGCGTAGAGGCTCGGCGGCACGAGCTGTTGCCACTCCTCAGGACTGCGCCTCCAGGAGCTGCGAGCGCTGGCCTGCGCCGAGCGCTGCGCCAGCGGGCTGGAAGCCGGCGCTCCTTCCAGGAAGCGCGGCAGGGACAGGGTTTCCAGCGAGAGGTTCACGACGCAGGGCCTGAAAGACTTTCATCGGCACGGGAGGCGCGGAACTCCAGCCGGGGTCAGAACACTCCCGCGCCCCGGCATGCGGCCGGGCTTCGAGCACGCTACGGTTCACGCTACGGCCAGGGCTCCGGGCGCACTTCCCCGGACGGCTTGGCACAATGTCCGTTTCCATCCGAGCTGGCCCTGGTATCCAGGGCTGGTGCGGGTAGAAACGAAGGCACGCAACCGCCGCTCTGCATGACTCCCACGACCGCCGAGACGACTTCCCTGGCCCCCGCGCTCCTGGGGCGCATCGCCGAACGGGCCTTCGCGCAGATGGTGCACCTGATCTGGGAGGCGAACCACCGCAAGGACAAGCGCGCTGGCGACCCCAAGGTAGGCGGCCATCCGGCGGCCTGCGCCAGCTCGCTGCACGTGCTCGGCGCGCTGCACCTCGCGGTGCGCAGCGTCGAGGACTACGTGTGCTGCAAGCCGCACGCCTCGCCCGTCGACCACGCCTATCACCACCTGCTGCAGGTCTTCGGACGGGAAGACGGGACCTGGCTCACCGTCCCGGAGGCGAAGGCCGCCATGGCGAGCCTGCGCAAGTTCGCCGAGCCCGGCGCGAAGGACGTGTTCCAGAGCTACCACGCGCGCAGCGACCCGGATTCGTTCCACTTCCTGCCCTCGGGCTCGGTCGGCATCCCGCCGGTCGCCTCGGTGTACCTGGCGCTGGCGCACCGCTACGCCAAGGACCACGGGCGCGACGTGCCGAAGAGCGCACACTTCTGGTCCCTGATCGGCGACTCCGAGTTCCGCGAGGGCTCCCTGCTGGAGGCCATGCCCGACGTGGCCGAGCGCATGCTCGGCAACGTGACCTGGATCATCGACTACAACCGCCAGAACCTGGACGGCACGCGCATGCCGAACGAGAAGGGCCTGCACGGGCGGGATTGCGACCGCATCCAGCGCACGGCCGAGGCCAACGGCTGGCGCGTGATCCAGGTGCGCCACGGCTCGTTCCGCGAGGAGCTCTTCGCCCAGAAGGGTGGCGAGGCGCTGCGCGAGGTCTTCGAGGACGTGCTGACGGACTACGAGTTCCAGCTGGCGCTGTTCAAGCGCGACGCCTTCCTGTGCCGCACGCTCTTGCGCCAGCACTCCGAACGCGGGCACCGCTTCGCCAAGGACCTGTCCGACGACGAGGTCGTGCGCGTGTTCACCGATCTCGGCGGGCACGACATGGAGAAGCTGGTGGCGGCCCTGCGCGCGGCCAAGACCACGCCCAGCCAGCCCACGCTGATCGTGGTGCACACGATCAAGGGCTGGGGTCTCGACTGCTTCGCGGACCCCTCCAACCATTCGTCGCTGCCCAGCGAGGACGAGGTCGTGGGCGTGCTCGCGCGCCACGGCCTCTCGCGTGAGGATCCCTACGCGCTGTTCCCGCCCGAGAGCCCCGAGGGGCACTACCTGGCCGAGCGCGGCGCGGCCTTTCGGGAGGGCATCGCGCGCTCGCGCAAGCAACGCCGCGAGAAGCGCGATGCCGCGCGGCGCGCGGTCGAATCGGCCGGGGGCCTGCCCGACACGCTGGCCATCGACCTTGCGCTCTTCCCCATGGCGCACACGCAGTGGATGTGGGGTCAGATCGCGGCCAAGCTCGTGCGCGTCTCGACGCCCAGCCCCGAAGGTAGTTCGGCCTTCCGGGCAGATGGCGTCGGCGGCGCGAAGGCGAAGCCGTTGACCGAGGACGAGAAGCGCTGGGCCTCCGTGGCCGGCTTCGTGCTCACGCTCTCGCCCGACGTGGGCACCTCGACCAACATCGCGCCGGTGCTCGACAAACGCGTCTACGGCCCGAAGTCCGAGCACGAGAACGAGCAGGCCGAGTTCAAGGCGCGCCATCCGGAGCTGATGACCTTCAGCGACCCCTGGACGCGCCACATCCGCTTCGAGATCGCCGAGGCCAACTGCATGTCGGCCGCGGGCTCCTTCGGGAAGATGGCCCACTACACGGGCAATCCATCGTTCCCGATCATGACCGTGTACGACTTCTTCATCAAACGCGCGCTCGACCAGCTCTACTACAACCTCTACTGGGGCGCGGAGTTCGTGATCATCGGCACGCCCAGCGGCGTCACGCTGTCGTTCGAGGGCGCGCAGCACTCCTGGAAGTCCGACATCCAGATCCCGAACCTGATCACCTGGGAACCGTTCTTCGCGCTGGAGATGGAGTGGATCCTGGCGGATGCGATCAAGCGCCACATGCTGGACCAGAACGACGGCCGGCGCGGCGTGCTGATCCGCGCCGTGACGCGCGCGGTGCCGCAGGCGGCGCTGCTCGAGAACCTGAAGAAGCAGGCGCGCTTCAAGAGCGCACTCGCCGCGGGTTCGCTCCTGAAGCCTGCCGGAGCGAGCGCAGAATGGGGCGCGGCGCTGGACGAGGCGAGCGTGCCCACGCTGAGCGACGCCGAGATCCTGAAGGCCGTGCGCCTGGACGTGCTGCAGGGCGCCTACTACCTCGTCGACTGGCGCGGCTACGCTGGCTACGAGCCGGGCGAGAACGTCGTGAACTTGTTCGTCATGGGCTCGGTCACGACCGAGGCGCTCGACGCGGCCAAGACACTGCTGGCGCGCGGCGTGTTCGCCAACGTGATCGTGGTCACGTCGCCCGAGCTCCTGCTCGGCATCCTCGGCCACCAGGACGGGTACCGGCACCTCGGCGAGAGCCTGGGCGTCGACGGCGATCTGCACGCGGTGGAGGGTGCGAACGCGAGCGAGGCCGGGCTCGTCTCCCTCGCCGGCCGCCGGGTTCCGTGTGTGGCCGTGTGCGACGGCGAGGCCGGCCTGCTCGACAACATCGGCTCGATCGTGGGCGTCAAGCAGGTCACGCTGGCCGTGCGCAAGTTCTCGAAGTGCGGCCGGCCCGATCAGGTCTACGCCTACCAGCACCTCGACGGCGATTCGATCGTGGAAGCCTGCGGGCAGGTGCTGGCCGAGACCGCGCTCGAGGACCTGCGCGTCTCGCCGGCGCTGCTCGAACGCCTGGCCGGCCGCGAACGCGCGCCGCGCCCGAACTGGCGCGAGCTCTGGCCCGCGGACGGCGCCCACGGCGCATGACATCTCGTCCCGCAGACCCCGCGCCCTTCCCGCCCTTCGAGCTCGCGAAGAGCGAGCGCATCTACGACTCCTACTGGTGCGGGCTGCGCCGTGACTACGTGAAGCTCGCGGACGGCAAGCTCCAGGAGTACCACGTCTTCGAGATCCACGACGCCGTCGCGGTCGTGCCGGTGCTGCCCGACGGCTCGATCGTGATGCTGTGGCAGTACCGCCATCCGCTCGCGACCACGCACTGGGAAGTCCCGGCCGGCCGCGTGGACGAGGGCGAGAGCGCCGCCGCCGCCGCCGAGCGCGAGCTGCTCGAGGAGACCGGCTACCGCGCACGCCGCATCGTGCGCCTCGGCGCCTTCCACCCGACCAACGGCATCAGCCCCCACCGCGCCGAGCTCTTCGCCGCCCTCGACTGCGAGCTCGTCCAGCAGCCCGAGCCCGGCCCCTGCGAGAAGCTCAGCGTGCACGTGCAGAGCGCCGCCGAGGTCCGCACGCGGCTCGTGCGCGGCGACTTCGAGGACGGGTTCACGGCCCTGGCGCTGTTCTATTACTTCGCGTCCTTGGCGGATCGAGCTCCCTCCCGCTGAGCACGAGCGCGCAGTGAAGCGGGCTCGCCGGGGCCCCGCTCGTCTGGCGGGAGCGACCGAGAGCGGTCCCTCGGCGCCGGGCTCGGGAGGC
>JANOGB010000639.1:0-5001 GCA_031413955.1 Planctomycetota bacterium
GCGCGCGTGGCCGCCGACGAGAGCTTGCTGGACGAGCGCGACGCCCTCGAGCTCGTGCGCCCCTCCCCCGCCTGCGGCATCTTCAACATCAAGCTGATGAAGTGCGGCGGCATCGCGCCGGCGCGCGGCATCGCGCGGATCGCCGAGCTCGCCGGCGTGCGCCTGATGTGGGGCTGCATGGACGAGAGTCGCATCAGCATCGCCGCCGCGCTGCACGCCGCGCTGGCCTCGCCCGCCACGCGCTACCTCGACCTCGATGGCAGCTTCGACCTCGAGCGCGACGTGGTGAGCGGCGGCTTCACCGTACAGGACGGGATCCTGCGCACGCTCGACGCGCCCGGCCTCGGCGTGAAGCCCCTCTGATGGCGGCGCCCGAGCTGAAGCGCTCGCTGGGACTCACCAGCGCGATCTCGATCGTGGTCGGCGGCGTGATCGGCTCGGGCATCTTCCTGAAGCCGCTCGACATCGCGAACAGCCTGCCGAGCACGGCCTGGATCTTCGCCTGCTGGATCGGCCTCGGAGTCATTTGCCTCTTCGGAGCCTTCGCCTACGCCGAGCTCGGCGCGCTCTTCCCCGAGGCCGGCGGTCAGTACGCGTTCCTGCGCGAGGGTTGGGGCCGGTTCCCGGCCTTCCTCTACGGCTGGTGCCTGTTCCTGGTGATCAACACCGGCACGATGGCGGCCCTGGCGGTGGCCTTCGCACGCTCGCTCGCCTCGGTGGTCGCACTGTCCGCGAACGGCGAGATCGCGGTCGCGGTGGCGATGATCGTCGGGCTCGCGCTGGTCAACCACTTCGGCGTCGGAGCCGGCGCGGCGCTGCAGAACCTTTCGACGTTCGCGAAGCTCGCCGCTCTGGCCGCAATCGTGCTCGGCGGTTTCCTGAGCACGCCCCACGTCGCGCCCGCGGCTCCCGCCGCGACGGCGGCGATGCCCGACCTCGCCTCCGGCCTCGTCGTGGCCGCGCTGGCGATTTTCTGGGCCTACGAGGGCTGGTACCTGCTCCCCTTCAGCGCGGCCGAGCTACGGGACCCCGAGCGCACGCTGCCACGCGGGCTGATCTACGGCACGCTCGCCCTGATCGTCGTGTACGTGAGCGTGAACGCGGCCTACCTGCGCGTCCTACCCCTGGCGGAGATGCGCACGCTCGCGAGCGACATCGACGTCCCCTTGCTCGCGATCGAACGCATGCTCGGCGGTCCGTCGGGAAACGTGTTCGCGCTGCTCCTGTGCGTCTCGGTCCTCGGCGCCGCCAACCCGAACCTGCTCTCGACCCCGCGCGCGTTCTACGCGATGGCGCAGGACGGACTGTGGTTCCGCTCGATGATGCGCGTGCACCCGACGTTCCGCACACCGACCGTCGCGATCTGGAGCCAGGCCCTGTGGGCCGTGGCGCTGGTGGTCGTGCTGGAGACGTTCCGCGACATCACCGAGTTCGTGGTCTTCGCCGCGCTGCTCTTCTACGCGCTGACCGTGGCCGCGGTCTTCGTGCTACGCAAGAAGCTCCCGGAGCGCCCGCGCCCCTACTCCTGCTGGGGCTATCCCTGGGCGCCGGCGCTGTTCATCGCCGTGGTGCTGTTCGTCGACGTGCGCACGCTGATGGACCCGGTGAGCCGCAAGAACTCCCTGCTCGGCCTGCTGATCCTCGCCGCCGGAGCGCTGGCCTACGCTGCGGCTCGCTGGCGAGCACGGCGCGCCTGAGCGCGGAGCCTCAGGGCCGGTGGACCTCGTGGAGGAGCAGCAATTCCCTGTCCGTCGGCTCGAAGTGGTGATAGCCAGTGGACGCGGGCACGAGCCAGACGTCGCCCGGCGCGAGCGCGCGCTCCTCCTTGTCCCAGCGCAGCCAGCCGCGGCCCGCGATCACGGCGTAGAGGTTGCACTGCGATTGGGTCGAGCGACGCACGGAGCTCGTGAGGCGCAGCGCGTTCAGGCCGAAGTGCTTGCAGCGCGCGAGGTGCGCAACGTCCACGTCGCCCTCGCGGAACCAGAGCGGCCGGATCGGTCCGCGCTCGGGGTCGCCGAAGCGGATGCACTGCAGCGCCTCGGCCACGTGCGTCGGGCGTCCCTCCCGGCCCCAATCCCACAGGCGATAGGTGGTGTCCGAGTTCTGCTGTACCTCCAGGATCGTCACGCCGGCGCTGATCGCGTGCACCGTGCCGCCAGGGACGAGCAGGCAGTCGCCGGGCTGCACCTCCCAGGCGAGCAGCGTCTCGAGCACGCCGCGTCCGTCGGCCACGCGCTCGAACTCGCGCGCGGTGACGTCGGGTCGCAGTCCCGCGTAAAGCCGGCTGCCGGGTTTCGCGTCGAGGATGTACCAGGCCTCGGTCTTGGCCTCGGCGCCGGGGATGCGCGCCGCGGACTCGTCGTCCGGATGGACCTGCACGCTCAGGTTGTCGGAGGCGTCGATGTACTTGACGAGCAGCGGGAAGCGGCCGTCCTTGCCGGCCGGGACCTTGCCGAGCAGGTCCTTGCCGTGGCGATTCATCAGCTCGCGCAAGGAGAGCCCCTTGAGCCCGCCCGTCGCCACGAGCGAGTTCTCGTCCTCGCGGTCGACGACCTCCCACGTCTCGCCGATCTTGCCCGGCGGCAGCGCGAGGCCGGGCCGTCGCTCGAGCGCGCGGCCACCCCAGACCTTCGTCAGGAAGTGACGTTCGAAGCGCAGCGGTTCGAGGCGCGTGTCCACGGCAAGGAGATCGGCGGAGGGAGGCGCCCACCTTAGCGTTCGTTGAACTCCGAGCCAGCGGACACTCGCGCAACTCCCGTTCAAGTGGATACGCAGGCCGAACGGGCACGCTGCGAAACGGGCTGACGCGTGCAGCTAGAATCGAACTGGAGGATCCGATGCCGACTCCGTACCCGTTTGCCTGGCGCCTTCCCCGGCGCGAGTTCATCCAGCTCTCCCTGGTCGCCCCGTTGCTCCTCCGCTCGCCCCAGGAGCGCAAGGTCCAGACCACGGCCGAGGGCGAGCCGCACTTCGTCGGGCCGCCGGGCGAGCCGGACGCCGAGAAGCGGCGCCGCATCGAGGAGCTCGCCGCTGCGCTCGTGGCGGGTGGGACGACGGTGAACGAGGTCCTGGCCGATCCCGCCTCGAACGCGCTGCGCCCCTACCCGACCTTTCGCGCTTTGATCGCGAAGCACGCCCCGGTCGGACGCGCGGTGCTGACGCCGAAGGGCGAGCCCGGCGTCACGCTGCTGGCCACCGTGCGCGTCGTCGACCGGGCCGGCAAGCCTTACCCCGGAGTGCGCGTCTACGCCTACCAGACGTCGGCCCAGGGCTGGTACGCAGCCGAGGCCCCGCACGTCTCCGGCAACGGCGGCGACACGCAGTTCGCACGCCTCTTCACGCACGCCATCACCGACGCCGACGGGCGCTGCGAGCTCGTCACCGTCCACCCCGCCGGCTATCCGCGCACCGACCTGCCGAGCCACATCCACCTGCGGCTCGAGGGCCAGGGCGGCGACGAGCGCTGGACCGAGATCCGCTTCGAGGACTGCCCACGCATGACGCCCGCGGTGCGCGAGGAGAGCGTGCGCTCCGGCTACGTCGTCGCGCCGGTCGAGAAGCTCGAGGCCGGCGGCGGGCGCTGCACGGCCGAGTTCCGGCTCCCGGCCTCCTGAGCTGGCGCGGCTTGCGCGCTCCGGGGGCGCCCCGCACACTCCTCGTACCTTGGGCGGGAGCTTGCGCCATCGATTCGGTTGTCTGGCGATCGTTCTGCTGCTCGGCGTGCTCCCGGCGCCGGCTGGAGCGCAGTCGGACGTCACTTCGGACGTCGTGGAGCTGCTGGATGGCACCAAGATCGAAGGACGCGTCGTCTTCGAGAGCGAGGAGAAAGTCGTCGTGCGCGTCGGTTCGCGCGAGCGCGAGATCGAGCGTGGCAAGGTCAAGAGCGTCGAGTCCGTCGCGCGCTCCCTGCGCATGGTGCTCGAGCAGTGGGACAAGGTCGAAGGCAACGACCCGGTGGCGACGCTCGATCTGGCACGCTTCTGCAAGGCGCGCGGCCTGGCAGGCGAGGCGAACGTGCTCGCCCATCGGGTCCTGGCCCGCGCGCCGGAGAACGAAGAGGCGCACCTCTTGCTGGGCCACGAGAAGCGCAAGGACGGGTGGGGCGTGCGCGACGGCAAGAAGAAGTACCTGTTCGCGAAGCTGGACGAGGTGCGCAAGGACTTCGGCAACGCATGGGAGTTCGAGACCACGCACTACAGGCTCACTACCAACCTGAGCCTGGCGTCGGCCTGCGATCTCGCGCTCGAGCTCGAGCTCTACTACCGCGAGTTCTTCGCGCGCTTCGGCGCGGATCTGGAGCTCTTCGAGGTCGTGAAGCCGATGGTGTGCCAGGTGCACGCGGACAAGGGTTCCTTCCCCGAGGTCAGCAACCGGATCGCGTACTTCGACGGCGAGGCCAACGTCCTGTTCGAGCTGGCGGTCAGCGGCTACGTGCTCGACGTGCTGCTGCACGAGGCCACGCACCAGATCCTGCACAACACGACGGCCGAGACGCGCGCCGCTCTGGGCGAGGTCCCGCCCTGGCTCGACGAAGGCCTGGCGGAGTACATGTCGAGCTTGCGCGTGGGAGCGCCGGGCCACCCGCGCTTCGACGAGGGCCAGCGCCACGAGCGGCACTTCGCGAGCCATCGCGAGGCCAAGGATCCCTACGACCTCGGGCGCATCCTCACGCTGAGCTCGGGTGACTTCTTCTCCTCGTCGAAGGCCGACCTGAAGTACGCGCAGTCCTACACCCTGGTCCACTTCTGCCTCCATGGGGAGGAGCGCGCCCATCGCGCCGGGTTCCATGAATTCCTGCGCGGCGCCTACCGCGGCAAGGGCTCGTCCTCCGACTTCAAGTCGGCGCTGAAGATCAAGGAGCGCGAGTTCGAGAAGGCCTGGACTGGATACGTGAAGAGCGGCGGTTGAGCTTCAACCTGGGAGCGCCGGGCTCCAGCCCGGCTCCGTTTCTTTTCTTGTTCCGTTCTCCGGGGTTCTGGAGGAAGAAAGAGAAGAGCCGGG
>JANOGB010000640.1:0-4214 GCA_031413955.1 Planctomycetota bacterium
CACCGCTCGCGCCACGAGGCGCTGCGGCACCTGCAGGAGAGTCTCTCCGTGCGCGAGAGCGCGCTCAACTCGGGCGTGATCGAGGTCGAGCTCGAGGACTCCGACCCGCGCCGCGCGGCGCGCACCGTCAACGCGCTGTGCCAGCACTACCTCGACTCCCTGGCCACGCGCGGCCAGAAGCGCGCCTCGAAGACGGTCGAGTACGTGCAGGGCCTGCTGGAGGAGGAGTTCGCGCGCTTCCAGGAGAACCAGGACGAGGTCATGCGCCTGCAGCAGGAGAATCCCGAGCTGATCTCGCCCGAGGGCACGGCCACCTCGCTGATCGAGCAGATGGCCACGCTCGAGGTCGAACGCGTGCAGCTCGAGCTCGCCCAGCGCGCCTTCACCGAGATCGTCGCCGCGCTCGCGGCCGGCGACCGCCGTGCCCTGGCGCAGATCGACAGCACGCTCAACGTAGGCGTGCTGGTGGATCCGATCACCAGCGGGCTGCTGGCCGAGCTGGCGCGGCTGGATGCCCAGGCGAGCTCGCTCGGCGCCGATCTGCTCGAGGGGCACCCGATGCTCGCGCACAACCAGGCCGCCTCCGCCGACCTGTTGCGGCGCACGCGCGAGCAGCTCCAGAGCCGCCTGGCGGGCATCACCGCGCGCGCCGGAGAGCTCGCGAACATCCAGGGCGAGATGCGGGCCGAGCTCGCAGCCATGCCCGCGGGCATGCGCGAGCTGGCCGAGGCGCGCGTCGAGCTCGACCTGCACCGCGAGCTCGTGCCCTACCTGATCAAGAGCCTGCAGGGCGCGGAGATCACGCGCTCCTCGGCCGAGACCCTGGCCGAGCTGGTCGATCCGGCGGCCCCGCCCGACGCGCTCGCCGCGCCGGATTTTCCGCGCCTGGCGGCCCTCGGCCTGCTGGCCGGACTGGGCGCGGGCATGTTCTTCACCTTCACGCGCGCACCGCTGCGCGCGCGCGTGCACCGCGCCGAGGAGCTGGCTCAGGACCTCGGCCTGGAGTCGGTCACGGTGCTGGCCCAGCTCGGCACGCGCCAGCTCGTGTTCCAGCGCGCGCGCGCGGGCCCGGTGGCCGAGAGCATCCGCGCGCTGCGCGGGACGCTGCGCTTCGCGCCCGACGGCAGCGTGCGCCGCTCGGTGGGCCTGACCGCGCTGCACGGCGACGACTCGGCCGGCGCCCTCGCCGCCGAGCTCGCGCTGGCTTTTTCCAGCGAGGGCCGCCGCACGCTGCTGGTCGAGGCCGACCTTGCCCGCCCCGCGCTCGGCGCGCGCTTCGAGCTCGCCGACTCGCCCGGCCTGGCGGAGGAGCTGGAGGACGGTAGGGTGGAGAGCAGGGGGCTGGAGAGCAGAGGACTGGAGGAGAGGGGTGCCTGGCACGAGCGCGTGCACGCCGCCAAGAACGGCGGGCCGGACGTGCTGCTCTCCGGCAAGACCGAGCTCGTCGCCGGCGATCTGCTCGCGCGCCCATCCGCCGAGCGCTTCTCGAGCGAGGCCCGCGCGCGCTACGACGTGGTGGTGTTCTCGCTGCCCCCCGCCGAGACGCTCGCCGCGGTGCCGGGCCTGGCACGCGCGCTCGACGTCGTGTGCCTGGTCCACCGCGCGCGCACCCGGCCGCGTGCGCTCGTCGCGGCCACGGCCCGCGCCCTGCGCACGGCGGGCGTACGCACCCTGGTCGGCGTCCTGGTCGAGAAGAGGTCGTGACCCTTCCGACCGTCCTCGGGGCCAACAACTACCACTACCTGCGCGGCGGCTCGGAGCGCGCCTTTCTCGAGCTCGGGCGCCTGCTGGCAGCGCGCGGACACCGCGTCGCGCACCTCTCGACCGCGCACCCGCGCAACGAGCCCGCGCCGGGCGCGGCGGCTTTCGTGCCGCCCAACGAGCTGGCCCAGCCCGGCCCGCTGGATGTGGTGCGCTTCCACTACTCGCGCCCGGCCGCGCGTGCGCTCGCGGGTCTCCTGCGGACCGAGCGCGTCGACGTGGCACACCTGCACATCTACTACGGACAGCTCACGCCCTCGATCCTCGCGCCGCTCGCGCGCGCCGGCGTGCCGATCGTGCAGACCCTGCACGAGTACAAGCCGCTGTGCCCGGTGCATACGCTGCTCTCGCAGGGCAAGCCCTGTGAAGCCTGCGCCGGACGTCACTTCTGGCGCGCCCTGCCGCGGCGCTGCAACCGCGGTTCTCTGGCGCGCACGGCGGTGAACGTGTCGGAGGCCTATCTCGCGCGTGCGCTGGGAGCGGACGCGCGCGTGGCACGCTTCGTGGCCGTCAGCGAGTTCGTGCGCGCCAAGATGCTGCAGCACGGCTTCGCGCCCGAGCGCGTGGTGACCGTGCCGAACTTCGTCGACGCGCGGGCGCTGGAACCGGGCCAGGGCGCGGGCGAGCACGTGCTCTTTGCCGGCCGGCTCGAGGCCTACAAGGGCGTCTTCACCTTGCTCGCCGCCGCGGCTGAGGCGCGCGCGCTGCCCGTGCTCTTCGCGGGCGACGGCCCGGCGCGAGCCGAGCTCGAGCGCCGCATCGAGGCGCAAGCGCTGGCCCACGTGCGCGTGCTCGGCTTCCAGGCGCCCGCCGCGCTGGCGGCGCTCGTGCGCACGAGCCGCTGCGTGGTCGTGCCCTCGCTGTCCTACGAGACCTTCGGCCTGATCGCGCTCGAGGCCCTGGCCCACGGGCGCGCCGTGATCGCCAGCCGCATCGGTGCGTTGCCGGAGCTCGTGGTCGAAGGCGTGAACGGCTTCCTCGTCCCGCCCGGCGACGCCGTGGCCCTGGCCGAACGCCTGCGCTGGATCGCGGCGCATCCCGGCGATTCGCAGGAGCTCGGTGCCCGCGGCCGCGCGCGCGCGCTCGAACGCCACACGCCGGACGAGTACTACGCGCGCCTCACGGCCGTCTATCGGGAGCTCGTCTGACGATGCCGGCGGGGCTCGAGCGCGAGTACGTCGCCACGCGCCCGACCAAAGCGCTGGAGCGCCTGCTGGCCGCCGCCCTGTTCGAGGGCCGCCCGCTCACCGCGCGTGCGCGCTGGTTGAATCCCCTGGTCTTCGCCACCCTCGCCGCCGCGCGCAGGCTGCCGCCGCTCGCGCCCGTGCGCGCGCCACTGTACTTGATCGGCACGGGCCGCAGCGGCACGACGTGGCTGGGCAAGGTGCTCTCGCTGCACCGCGAGCTCGGCTTCCTCAACGAGCCCAAGGCCCTGTGGCACGCGGCCATCCCGGACGAGGACCTGATCGGCAGCTACACGCGCGCTCCGGCGCGCCTCTTCCTCGACCAGCGCGACGCCACGCCGCAGGCCGCGCGCACGCTCGCGCGCGGCTACGGCGCCTTCCTGCGCCTCACGCGCTCGCGGCGCGTGCTGGACAAGTACCCCGAGCTCGTTTACCGCGTCGAGCTCGTGCGCGCCCTCTTCCCCGACGCGCGTTTCCTGCTGCTCGTGCGCTCGGGGGCCGACACCTGCCGCTCCGTCGCCGCCTGGTCCGCGCGCCACGCGACTCGCTCGCGCGGCGAGGCGCACGACTGGTGGGGCGTCGAGCGGCGCAAGTTTCGCCTGCTGGTGGAACAGGGCGCGGCGCGCGAGCCGGACCTCGCGGGCGCGGGCGCAGAGCTGCTCGCGCTCGAACGCCAGGAGGACCTGGCCGCGCTGGAGTGGATCCTCGCCATGCGCGCCGGCCTCGCGGCAGCGGAGCGGCAGCCCGAGAGCGTGCTCGTCGTGCGCTACGAAGAGCTCGTGGCGCGCCCGCGCGAGAGCGTGGCACGCGTGCTCGACTTCGCCGCGCTCGGGCAGGATGAGCGCGTCCTGGCCTACGCCGAGCACAGCGCCGAGCAGGGGGCGCCTGCTGCTCCACTCGAGCTGGCGGCGGTCTTGCGCGGCCCATTCGAGCTCACGCACATGCGTGTCAATGCAGCGGACGACCGGCCTGCGCCGGGAGCTTGAGGGAGACGATTGCATCGAGGAATGGTTGCGCGCGCGAATTGCTGCTGCTCTCACTCCCTGCGCATGTCCCGGGCTCGTCGGGGACCCCGCAGACGTGCGGGAGCGATCGACCCGGCTGGCGCAACGCAGGTCTCTCGAGCTCGAAGGCGCTGCGCGGCCGGCACGGCCCTTCGGGCGCGCGAGCGCCCGGCCGCGCAACGCCTTCGAGCCCGAGAGACCCGTAGGGCGAGGGGTCTCTCCCGCGCGCTGAAGCCCCGGCGAGCCCTGGCTCGGAAGCAAGCGA
>JANOGB010000641.1:0-3951 GCA_031413955.1 Planctomycetota bacterium
CGCCGAGGCCGCCGCGTTCCTGCACAGGCTGCTCGCGAACCACGTGCGCGCGCTCCCCGCCGGCGGCGCGAACCAGAGCCTGCTGCTCAGCGCCCAGGGACGGGTGCTCTTCGCCTTCGCGCTGCTCCGCAGCGGCCCCGAGCGCTTCGAGCTGCGCACGCCGCCGGGCAGCGCGGCGGACCTGGCGCGGGCGCTGGAGGACTACCGCTTCGGCGAGGCGCTCGCGATCCGCGACGAGACCGCGGGCACGGCGCCGCTCGCGCTCGCCGGCCCGGGCCTGGAGACGTTTGCGACGAGCGTGTGGGGCGCGGGCACCGCTCCCGGACCGGAGAGCTACGCCACGCTGCGCCTCGCGGGCACGGCGCTGTGCGCCTGGCGCGCGGCGGCGGGGACGCCTGGACCGCCCGCTCTGTGGCTCGCCGCGGATCCGGGCAGCGTGGCCGAGCTGTGGCGCGCGCTGGTCGCGGCCGGCGCCGTGCCCGTCGGCCTCTAGGCCCGCGAGGTCGTGCGCCTCGAGGCGGGCGTGCCGCTCTTCGGCGCCGACGTGGACGCACAGGTCTATCCACAGGAGGCCGGCCTCATGGACGCCTTCGCGCTCGACAAGGGCTGCTACGTCGGCCAGGAGGTGGTGGCCAAGATCGACACCTACGGCGGCCTCAACAAGCGCTTGCTCACGCTGCGCATCGATCACTCGGATCCGCTGCGGCGTGGCACCCAGCTCTTCTGCACGGAGGACGGCGAGCGGCGCGAGCTCGGGCTGGTCACTTCCTGGGCCTATTCGTTCGCACTCGACACCGGCCTCGCGCTGGCCTACGTCAAGCGCCGCCACCAGGACCCGGGCACGACGTTCGAGCTCGAGGGCGGCGGCCATGCCACCGTCGTCCCGCCACCGCTGGCCGCGGGCTGATCTTCTATTCCGCAACGGCTTGCTTGTCGTGTCTCACGCTCTTTGGGCCAGGCGTCTCGATGAGACTGGGACTTTGAGTTGCGTGCGCTGCCGGTCGTGTAGGGCAGGGTATCGACCTCAGCTGGTGCAGCGGAAGCGCAGCTCGCCCCAGGATCCGCGGTCGATGACCTGGATGTGGTGCATGACGTCTGCGACCACGATGCGGCGGCGGCGTAGTTCAGCTTCGTAGGCGAGGAAGTTGGCGGCGGAGGTGTGCGCGAGGAGCAGCCGGTAGGGCCGCGCTTCGATGGAGAGGTCGATTCGGATCTGGGGCGTGCAGCGCGGCTTGAAGACGCAGCCCTGGCAGCGGCGCCCGCGGTGCGTGATCGACTCGACGGCATCCAGCGAGCGACACTGCGGCTTCTTGTCGCGATAGAGGGTGCGTGCGCCGCCGGCCGCGAGGATGCGCGCCTCGACGAGCGGCCTGGGCAGCTCTCCAGGCTCGAGCACGAAGCCCTTCGGCTGTAGGCCGAGGTAGCGCGCGAGGATCTGGTGCAGGATCTCGCGCAGCGGGTCGTTGCCCTCCCTATTCATGGAAGGTCCCAACGCTCGAGCGCCTCCTCGACCGAACCGGTTTCGATCTTGCCCTTGGTGCTCGTGCGTGCGAGCACGCTCTTGTACATGGGCAACAAGAGTCCCGGAGCACCCTTGCCACGCTCGAATAGCGCGCGCAGTCCGCCCTCGTCGAGACGCTTCGCCTGCGCCTCGAAGTGATGCTCGAGAAAGCCTTCGAGCTCGTCGAAGCCGAGCCCGGTGATCTCCTCGCGCACGACGATGCGGCGCCACAGATGCGGGTGCAGCGCGAGTTCGGCGCGCAGGCGCGGGAGCCCCGCCAGGAGGACGTGGACGCGGCGCGCGCCGTCGAGATCGCTCTCGGCGAGAGCGCGCGCCTGGCACAAGGTCTCCTCGGAGAGGTCGTGGGCCTCGTCGAGCCACACGAGGACGCGCTGGGATTCATCCGCCAGCGTGCGCTGCAGGCGGTCGAGGGTGAGCGAGTGGCACATGCTGAGGCGCACGCGCAGCGCTTCGCCGATCACCTTGACCAAGCCCGCGGGCCCTAGTTTTCGCGCCTGCGCGAAGTACAGGACGCGAAAACGCGCGCGGTCGAGTTCGCATCGGAGCTCGCGCAGGAGTGCGGTCTTGCCGGTGCCGGTGTCGCCGACCAGGAGCGCGTAGCACTCGTCGTGCTGGGTGAGCGCGGCGAGGAGGCCTTGCTTGACGCGCACGAAGTCACGGAAGGGAAAGGGCGCTCGATTCATGGGCTTTCCTCAGGCGGAGCAGTAGTTGGCGGAGACGAGTCGGGCTTGATCTGGCGCCTGAGATCGTCGAGGTAGGCGTCCAGCGGCCGGCCCTGGCCGAGCGCGGAGCGCGTCTTCTGGCAGGCCTCGAGAAACGCGGCCTTGGGCAAGGGGCCGTGCGCGAGATAGAAGCTGCGGATCGAGAGCGCCTCGCGCTCGGAGCCGGGCACGCTTCGCAACAGGAGCTGCTCGAGCTCCAAGAAGAGCTCGGGCAGGCCAAAGGCGGGCTGTGCGTTGGGCCGGACTTTTCCCTGCCAGGAATCGAGCAGCTTTTGCAGCCGTCCCTGGGCGTACTGTGGGTCCGCGCTGGTCGCGAGCGGCGGCAGGGGTTTCTTGTGGAAGGGCTCGAGCTCGAGCTCGCGGCCATCCGGGGTGACGAGCACCGCCCTTTTCTCGTGCACGAGGTCGTAGCGAAATCGAGCGCGCTGTCCGGCATGAGCAAGGGGTACGCGGAAGAGGCCGCTCGGCAGCTTCACGGCACCGGTCTTGGGGTCGCTCTTGGCGCTGATCTCGGCGAAGAAGGCGCGCTCGAGATCGCTCAGGCTGACTTGGCGAGCCGAGAGCCGAGCGGCGAGCTTCTTTTCGGGAGTGGTAGCGATCTCGCGGTGATGATGGCGGTTGTAGAGCAGCGCGATCATCGCCAAGAGGAGCTGCTCGAGGTGCAGGAGGTCGCGGACCTCTTGGGCCGCGAGCTCGTCGACAAACCAGCGACCGAGAGAGCGGTGGTAGGCCTCGATCTTGCCCTGGGCCTCGGGATGGCGGGCCCGGACGGCGTTTCTGTGCACGCCCAAGTGCGCGAGACCCTGGCGAAAAGCTTGGCTGTCGAAGGCCGAGCCACGATCGAACTGCATGCGGTCGGGCAGGCCGTACTTGGCGGCGGCCAGGCAGAAGACGCGGATCGCGGCGCGCGTGTCCTCGGAGCACGCGAGGATGACGGCCAGGATGGCGCGGCTGTGGTCGTCGAGGATCGAGAGCACGTGCACGCGCACGTTTTCCGCGCTCATCAGGCGCACGCGAAAGGGTCCCTTGCCGTCGAGCTGCCAGCTCTCGTGCGGATGAGCTGCCTCGTACAGATCGCGCAGCCGAGCGTCTTTTCCCGTGCGCAGTGTCTTTATGCCGGCGAAAGAAGGATGCAGCTTCAGGTGTCGAGCGAGAGTCGCTCGGCTGAGCCGATAGCCATCGAACTCGGTGCGTAGGTAGACCTCGAGCTGAAAAAGGGAGCGCTGCGGTTGCTCGTAGAGCAGGCCGATCGCGAAGTGGACCCAGCGCTTGACCTCGCCGCCGCCGCGCAGCGCGCCCTTGTCGCGACGGGGTTTTGGCAACAAGCCTGCGTGGCCGTGCCTCTGGTAGGCGCTGATCCAGCGAAACAACGTGCTGCGCGGGATCCGCCCCTGGATCGGAGCGAGGCCGCGCCGCATGCGGGCCTCGCTCAGTGGCCACTCGACGACGCGAGTCGTGCGCTCATGCAGCGCGGCGCGGCGGCGGGCGCGATCGAACGAGGGATCTACGAAGGGGGCGATCTTTTCAAAGCGCCAGGCGGCGATCTGGCTGGGTGTGGGCATGGATCGGAGCTCGGGTGTGAAGCCGGGCGCGATGTTGGCGGCTTCTCGCGCTCCACCTGTCCAATCCGCGTGCACGAAATCGTGGCGGGGAAGACCAGGACCGCGGAACGCGTCCAGGTGAAGGCGAGACGGCGCCATTCGCTCA
>JANOGB010000642.1:0-3889 GCA_031413955.1 Planctomycetota bacterium
TCTTCTTCCGTCCTCCGTGGCCACGGAAGGAGGAAGACAAGAGAAAGAGCCGGGCTGGAGCCCGGCGCTCCCGGATGAGGTTCAGTCGTCGACGACGATCTTGATGCCGCTCTCGCCGGCGGCGGCGGGCGCGGAGCGGAAGGCGAGCTCGCGCTGGTCCTTCCACGCGCGCAAGACGTGAACGCCCGCGGGAACGTCGCCGAGAGTGAAGCGGCCCTCGCCGTCCGTGCGCACGAGCTCGCGCAGACCGAAGTTGGCGAGGAGATCGAGCTCGTCGAGCTCCACCGTCCAACCCTCCAGCGGCTGACCGTTCGATCGCGCGACCGTGCCGCTCAGCGTGAGCGTCTCTGCGCCGAGCACGAGGCGCACGCTGTGTTCCCCGCCTGCTCCAAGACTCGCGCCGAAGGCAGGGCGCAGGACCGGCCCGCGGCCGGGCTCGAAGGCCAGGAGATCGGCAGCGCCCACGTCGACCGACAGCACGAGCTCGAAACGTCCTTCCGCATCGCAGGAAGTGTGTTGCTGACCCAGCACGACGCGAGCGCCCGGAGCGGGCTCGCCCTCCGGCCGGAGCACGATGCCGGTCAACTTCTCGCGCGCGGTTTTCGTGGGCGTCGCGGACTGCTTCTTGGCCCGAGCAGGCGCGGCCGGCGGCTCGACTTTTTCCGGCGAGGGCAGGACGGGTGTGCGCAGCGCGACGCTCGATCGCTCCGGTGGCCGAGGCTCGGAAGGAGCGACCGAGCGCGGACCCGAAGTCGGGCGGCCACTGGAGCCGACCAGCCCGACCAGCAAGGCCAGGACGGACGCGACCGCCAGGAGGAGCACGGCGGGCTTGGTCGAGGAACGCGGCATCGGCCCAGCGTCTCTCTCGTTCCGCGGAGCGCCCGCGCTTGAGGGCGCTGCTATTTCTTCTTGCCCTTCTTCGGCGTCCTGGGCTCGTCACCCTTGAGCGGATAGCTCTCGCTGACCCATGCGCGCCACGCGTCCTCGAGCGCGAAGATGTTCATGCCGAGGTGCTGGGCCAGGACCTCGCGCGCCGGCTTCTTCTGCTTGATGTCGAGCGTCAGTTTGCGCACGGCCCCCGGGTGCGCGGCCAGCAGGTAGTCGTAGAACGCCCAGCACAGCGCGTTCTCGGCGGTGGTCAGCTCGCCGGTGCGCTTCTGGATCAGGCCGGGCAAGAAGAGCTCCTTCTCGCGTTCGAGCTGCCTGCGCACGGGCCCGCGCCACTGGCCATTCTCGTAGCCCTTGAGCAGGCTCGACTCCTCGAGGCAGTAGTTTTGCACGCGCCCGAAGAGCTCGTACTCGTACCAGGCCCCGAGACCGACGTCGAGCCAACCGCCGCCGATGTCGCCCACCCAGTTCGGCTGGTAGGCGTTGGAGTGCAGCATGTGCGCCGCGTTGTGGACGAAGAGCGCGCGCACCTTCGGAACCGTGTCGAACCAAGGCGCCTCGGTCCAGACCGAGAACACCGGGTCGCGTCCGAGCAGCTTGAAGTCGCCGCCCGTGATCGTGCCCTGGAAGATCTCCTGCGCCTTGTGGTGCGTCTCGAGCGTGCCCCACAGCCACATGCGCATCTTGGCGCGGTAGTCCATCTCCGTCATCGCGTAGTGCTCGGCCACCAGCGCCGCGACGTGCTCGCCGTCGCGCGCGAGCTGGTGCGCGAGCGCGTGACCGGACAGCTTCTTCTTGCCGTTCCCGTCCGTGGCCAGCTCGGGCACGTCGACCGCGATCGCGAAGCGCTTCGTCTCGAGACGCGGCACTGCCCGCCCGCTTCTTCTCGAGCTGGCCGTTCTCGAGCCACGAGCCGGTGAGACGGCGTTTCTCCTCGATCTCCTGGCTGCGCTCGCCGCTCGAGCAACGCCCGCAGTCGACCCACATCGTCCCGCCGCAATCCGCGCAGGCCGCGGCCCAGGAGCAGTACACGATCGGGTTCTCGGCCGTGGGCTCTTCCTCCTCGCGCGGGATGTCCACGTGCTCTTTGCAGGGCAGGACCCCGCGGTGCAGGCAGTTCGGACAGCTCTCCTGCGGGAGGAGAGCTATGAAGAGGAGCAGGGCGGAGATCGGCATCGAGTGGAGGATAGCCTTGAAAACAACCTC
Organism: Planctomycetota bacterium; assembly: GCA_031413955.1. Lineage (GTDB taxonomy): Bacteria > Planctomycetota > UBA1135 > UBA1135 > JABFRZ01. The sequence continues at coordinate 2,095 of JANOGB010000642.1, forward strand.
CCCGCTGCGGGACGACCCCGATACGATGCCCCGCTCCCCATCGGAGCCCCCATGAACTACCGCCTCGACCTCACCTTCCTGTCCGCCCTCCTGCTCGGCACCGTCGCCGCCGCTCAGCTCGGGCAAGCCGGCCAGCCGGCGAGCGCGCGGCAGCCGCAGCTCTTGCCGGACGACGTGCCCACGCGCGTGATGCCGCGGCCGGACGTCGAGGGCCTGATGCGTGAGGACGAGGAGCGCAACCACTGGCCCGCGCGCTACGGGGCGGTGATCCCGACCACGCTCTCGAGCGACGACGCCGGACGCTGGGACGACGTGCCCTCGGGCGAGCTCGTCTGGCGCCTGCGGCTCGTCTCGCCCGGCGCTCGTTCGCTGGGGATCTTGTTCGATCGCTTCGAGCTGCCGGCGAGCGGCAAGCTCTTCGTGCACGGCGCGAAGCGCGACACGGTGCTCGGCGCCTTCACGCAGGCCACGCGCCAGGCGAACGGCATGCTGGCGGTGCAGCCGGTGGTGGGGGATGAGCTCACGCTCGAGTATGTCCAGGACCTCGACGACCCGGGCCGCCCGCTGCTCGGCGTCGGCGAGGTGATCCACGACTACCGCGGCATCCTCGATGCGCTGTTCCTCGAGAACCCGGTGGCTCTGGGCGGCGGCTGCCTGATCGACATCAACTGCGCCATCGGCGCGCCCTACCGGGACATCCAGCGTTCGGTGCTGTTCGTGCTCTTCAGCGGCAGCTACTGCTCGGCCGGGCTGGTCAACAACACGGCCGGCGACGGGACGCCGTATTTCCTGACCGCCAACCACTGCGGCGACATGACCAACGTCGTGGCCGTGTTCGGGTACGAGAACGTGGGCTGCAGCATGGGGCCCAGTTCCCAGGCGAACTCGATCTCGGGCGCGACGCTGCTCGCGGCCTCCACGCGCTTCGATTCCCAGCTCTACCAGCTCTCCGCCGCGCCGCCGGCCTCGTTCCAGCCCTTCTTCGCCGGCTGGGACCGCAACCTGAACCAGCCCGGGCCGGCCATCAGCATCAGCCACCCGAACGGCGCGCCCAAGAAGATCGCGCGCGACAACGACACCCCGCTCGTCAACGGCACGCGCTACCAGGCCACGTGGGAGGTGGGCAAGCTCTCGCCCGGCAGCTCGGGCTCGCCGCTCTTCAACGGGGCGAAGCGTGTCATCGGGCCCGCCTGCTGCGTCAACGACTTCACCTGCAACGGACAGTGGGGCATCTACGGCCGCTTCGGCGGCTTCTGGGCGCAGAAGAACCTCGGCCAGTGGCTCGACCCGCTGGCTGTCGATCCGCTGAGTCTCGACGGCTTCGATCCGTTCCAGGGCCAGGCCATCGTCTACAACGGCAGCGGCGCGAACCTGGTCCTGTACTCGAGCACGACCCCGCCGACCCTGGGCACCACATGGAACGCCGCGCTCAGCACCGCGAGCTTTCCCGGCGCGACCGAGACCTGGATCTTCGGTTACCTCGCGCCGAGCTCCGGTACCTTCCTGCCCTATGGCGAGCTGCTGGTCGATTCCTCTTCGCCCAAGGCCTTCACCAGCATCGCGCCCTCCGCCGGCGGGGTCTCGCTGCACTCGAACGCGCTCCCGAACCTGCCCGCGCTGATCGGTCTGGAGCTCTACACGCAGGGTTTGCTATTGGGCGGGCCGATCCTCCTGACCAACGGCATCGAGCTGCGGCTGCGGTAACTGGGTCAACTGGGAGCGCCGGGCTCCAGCCCGGCTCAGTTTTCTTGGTTCTTTCGTCTTGGGTTCGAAGACGGAGAAGAGAAGAGCCGGG
>JANOGB010000643.1:0-9745 GCA_031413955.1 Planctomycetota bacterium
GCATCATCGACGCCATCGAGGCCCAGGGGCGAGCTCGACAACACCCTCATCATCTACATCCAGGGCGACAACGGCGCCAGTGCCGAGGGCGGCATGCAGGGCCTCCTCAACGAGATGACCTTCTTCAACGGCATCCCCGAGGACTTTAAGGAAGTCGTCCGCCGCCAGAATGAGCTCGGCGGCCCAAACACCTTCAACCACTACCCCGTCGGCTGGGCCCACGCCATGAACACGCCCTTCCAGTGGGCCAAGCAGATTGCCTCGCACTTCGGTGGCACGCGCAACGGCATGGTCATCTCCTGGCCCGCGCGCATCAAAGACAAGGGTGGCATCCGCACCCAGTTCTGCTCGGTGATCGACATCATGCCGACGCTGCTCGAAGCGGTCGGCGTGCCCGCGCCAACGAGCATCGACGGCGTCGCGCAGAAGCCCATCGAAGGTACGAGCCTCGTGTACACATTCGATGACGCCAAGGCGCTGTCAAAGCACACGACTCAGTACTTCGAGATGTTCGGTAACCAGGGCATCTACCACGAGGGTTGGGTGGCCTGCACGACGCCAGGCGTTGCTCCGTGGGACTCCGCTGCCGAGGCGGAGGGGCGATTGCCTTCCATCACTAACTACAAGTGGGAACTCTATAACGTCGCCGAGGACTTCTCCGAGGCGAACAACCTCGCAGCCAAAGAGCCCGCCAAACTCAAGGAACTCCAGGAACTATTCTGGAAGGAAGCCGAGAAGTACAACGTCCTGCCGATCGAGAACGGGAGGATCAACCGCTTCGATGTGAGCCTCCGCCCGAGCCTGACTCGCGGGCGCGACGAGTTCACCTACTTCCCCGGCCTGGCGCGAATCCCCGAGGGCGCTGCGCCGGACACGAAGAACAAGTCCTGGCAGATCACGGCCGAGGTCGATATCCCCGCGGGCGGCGCGGAGGGCATGCTGCTCACGCACGGCGGACGCTTCTCCGGGTGGGGCTTCTACCTGCACGAGGGCAAGCCGGTCTTCTGCTACAACCTCGCGGGCGTCGCCCGCTACACCATCGCCGGCACCGAGGCGCTCGCCTCGGGCGCGCACACCATCGTCTACGACTTCAAGTACGACGGCGGCCTCGGCAAGGGCGGCGAGGGCACGATCCAGGTGGACGGCAAGACCGTGGCCACGGGCCGCATCGAACGCACACTGGCTTTCCGCCTCTCGCTCGACGAGACGCTAGACTGCGGCGAGGACACCGGCACGCCCGTCGGAGAGGACTACCGCGTGCCATTCAAGTTCACCGGCGAGCTCAAGAAGGCCGTGATCAAGCTGGGCAAGAGCGGCCTCGCGGTCAGCGATGGGAAGGCCCTCGAAGAAGCGCACAGCAAGCTGGCGGTGCGGAACTGAACCATGGCCGCCCGAAAGGTTCGGTCCATTCCATCGGCTGCGCCCGTCGCCCTGAGGCGGCGGGCGCTGAACTTCCATCGGGAGAACAGGTGACATGTTGAACCGCAGGCGCATCTTGAAGCACTTCCATACCGTGGCGCTGGGTGCGCTCGTGCTGGTTGCGGGCTGCGCGCAACGCGAGGCCGGGAGCAGTTCATCCGCTGCGACGACTGCGCCGGCCGCGAAGCCGACGGAGGCCACGCGGCTCATCGGGAAATGGCAGCGTCCGGACGGTGGCTATGTCCTCGACATCCGCGGCACGTCGGCGGATGGACTGCTCGACGCAGGCTATTTCAATCCGAACTCGATCCACGTATCGAAGGCGACGTGGGAGCAGAGCGCGGGCGGACTGGCGCTCTTCGTCGAGCTGCGCGACACGGGCTATCCCGGCGCGACCTACCGGCTGCAGTATCGCGCGGCGGACGACAAGCTGGCCGGGGCGTATACCCAGCCGGCCGTGGGCCAGACGTTCGACGTGGAGTTCGTGAGGCAACCGTGAAGCTCCAGAGGTGGGCGGCAGCTCGGAACCCAACTCTCCAGCCGCGACTCCCGACCCTCTCATGATCCAGCTTCCGTAGTGGCCAGCTTTATTGCGGCAACCGCTCAACTGGCTGCTCGCCGCCGCGCCAGCGGCGGCGGCGCTCGACGGGGCCGGCCATCGGCGGCCTCCTGAACGCGACCTTCGGCGAGGTTCAAGGGCGCGCAGCTGATGGGCTTCTATCTGATCCTGGCGGCCATGTTCTACCTGCTGCCAGCGGTGGCGCCGTGAGCGTCGGGGGCGGCACGAAGCACGAGCGCGTGCTCGATCCGGCCGAGCGCCTGTCCGAGGTGCTCTTCGGGCTGATCATGGTGCTCTCCTTCACCGGCTCGATCAGCGTCGCCAGCGCGGACCGGGACGAGGTGCGCTCGGTACTGATCCGCGCCATCGGCTGCAACCTCGCCTGGGGCCTGGTGGACGGGGTCATGTACCTGCTGACGATCCTGATCGACCGTGGGCGGACACTCTCGATCGGGCGCGCCGTGCGCGCGAGCCGCGATCCCGAGCAGGGCCGCCGCCTGCTGGTGGAGGCCCTGCCCGACCCGCTGGGCGAGCTGCTCGAGAGCTCGGCGATCGAGGACGCACGCAAACGGCTGAGCGCACTCCCGGACTTTCCGCAGGGCCCGCGCCTGCACCGGCGCGACTGGCTGGGAGCCCTGGGGGTCTTCCTGCTCGTGTTCCTGTCCACCTTCCCGGTGGTCCTGCCCTTCCTGTTCTTCTCGCCGCTGCACAGCGCGATGCGGATCTCGAATGGCGTGGCCATCGTGATGCTCTACGCCGCCGGGCACGCCCTGGGCCGCCATGCCGGGATCGGAACCGTGCGCACGGGACTCGTGATGGTGGCGATCGGAGTCGTGCTGGTGGGCGTCACGATCGCCTTGGGCGGCTGATCTGGCACACTTCCTTCGCAGCGCAATGGCCCTGGCCCCTGCTCGCGCACGCCGCGCAGGCCCAGGATCCCGTGCGCGTTGCGGCGCAGGACGCCGTGCCCGTGGACGCGCGCCTCGCCGAGCCCGCGGCCTGGGAGTTCTCCGGCAACCTCTTCTACTCCGATCCGCCGGGTTCCGAGGACCGCCTCACGCCGATCGTCTACGCCGACCGCGGCCGGCTGCACCTCGAGCTGCGCTACAACTACGAGGACCTCGAGACCACTGCGCTCTTCGCCGGCTGGACCTTCGAGGCGGGCAGAGAGCTCGAGCTCGCGTTCACGCCCATGCTCGGCCTCGTGGCCGGCGACACGGACGGGATCGCGCCGGCCCTCGAGCTCGACCTCGGCTGGGAGCGCCTCGCCTGGTACACCGAGGCCGAGTACCTGTTCGACCGCGAGGACCGCGACGACGACTTCTTCTACTCCTGGTCGACCCTGACCTACGGGCTCACCGACGAACTGAGCGCGGGCCTGGTCACGGAGCGCTCGAAGCTGGTCGACACGGACTTCGCGCTGCAACGGGGTCTCGCGCTCGAGTACCGGCGCCAAGGCATGGGCTTCGCGCTCTACACCTACAACCTCGGCTCGGACGACTCCTACACGGTCGTCGCGCTCGAGCTCGCGCCGTGAGCACGGCCCAGCCCGGTCCGGGTGCGGCGCCGCGCACGCAGCGCGCCGCTGCGCTGCTGACCGTGGGCGTAGGCGTCGCGCACGCGCTGCTCTTCCTGCTCTCGTACTGGCTCCTGACCTCCACGCCGGGAGCGCACGCTCCGGACGAGGAGCTCGTGGCCTTCTACGAGAGCGGCAGCCGGCGCCAGCTGATCCTGGTGGGGCTGTACGTGATGCCCTTCGCCGGCATCGCGTTCCTGTGGTTCAGCGTGGCCCTGCGGGCCTGGATCCGCGCCAGCTCGCCGCGCGAGAGCGAGCTCTTCTCGGGCGTGCAGCTCGTCAGCGGCATCCTCTACGTCGGACTGTTCTTCGCGGCCGCCGCGGCTTCCTCGGTCATGGCGGTCAGCATCGAGTTCTCGCGCTCACCCGTGGATCCGGTGGTCGCACGCCAGTTCCCGCAGTACGGCGCCACGCTGCTGCTGGTCTTCGCGATGCGCATGGCGGCCATGTTCGTGTTCACGACCTCGCGCATCGGCCGGACCACGGGCGTGCTGCCGCGCTGGTTCACGCACCTCGGGCTGGTGGTGGGGCTCTTCCTGCTCCTCAGTGCTTCCTTCAGCCGCGTGCTCGTGCTGGTCTTCCCGCTCTGGCTGCTGGCCCTGTGCGCGCTGCTGCTCGGGCGAGCCTTGCGGCTCCCGCGCGCCGCGCCCGCCCCACGCGAGGCGGGCTAGCCGCGCGCGCGGGCGGGCGCGCGGGGAACGTCTACAGCTTCTCGACCGAGAGCGCCAGCGCCTGCGCGTAGTCGAGCTGGACGGTGTCGCCGACCTCGAGGCCGCGCACGAACTCACGGCCTTCCGGTGTCTGCAGGCGATGCGCGATCAGCTCGCCGGAGGCCGGGGCGAAGACCACGATGTTGCGCTCGAGGTCGATCGACTCGATCTTCACCCGCAGGCTGACCGCCAGGCCCAGGCCCCCGCCCGGCTTGGCTCCCGGCTTGGCACGCGCGGCCAGGAACGCGCCCTCCGCCGGCTCGACCTTCTCGCCGACAGGGCGCAGCGAGGCGGCCAGCGTTTCCTTGTAGCGCACGCGCAGCACGTCTCCGACCGCGATCTGCGCGAAGTTGCGCACGCCTTCGCCGGCGGTCAGATCGAAGGAGCTGCCGTTCTCGCGGCGCAGTGTCAGCCGCCGCTCGGCCGGCACCACGGCCACGACTTCGGCCATGGCCGTGTACTCGTTCGAGAGCTCGGCCCTCCGTGTCTCGGGCGGAGCCGGGAGTGAGGTCGTCTTGGCACTCTGGCAAGCGCTCAGGACGAACAGGGCAGCGGGGAGAACGAAGCCAAGGACGCGCACAGAGGTGGAGCGGTTGTTCATGGAATCAGGGAGAGGCGGGCCACGGGGGAGCGCCACAAGATAGGAATGGACAGGGCTTCGGGCTGAAGCCTGCCGTGTTTATTGGAGGGCTCGATCGCGGGCAGAGGCGCGACCGAGGGGAGGGGACGGACGATCCGTTCGTGCAGCAACCTCCCGCCGTCGATTGCGCTCGTTTTCGATCTGCTCTAGACCGAGAACAAGCGCTTCCACGCGTCAGGCTGGCGAAAGTACGGAGCCTGGCACGGCTTCGCGCGAGTCCGAGTTCGCGCAGGAGTGAGAGGCGGTTCCGGCGGACTCGTGCAAAACCGAGCCAGGCACCTCCCTTTCGCCGTTGACCCAGGTGTCGATGACCGGGAAGCGGACGCTCGACGAGCCGCAGTTCAGGACCAGCACGTTCATGGGCATGTCTCCGCGGCCGTCATCGTGCCGTCGCGGCGGCCGACTCGGCAAGCGCGAAGCGCTGCTCGCGGCGGCCGAAATCCCGGCCGCGCCGCGTGGCCAACGATCGCTCGGCGCAGGTTGCCGGCACGCTTGCCTCGTCCCGGGAGCTTGGCATCATGGCGCGCCGGAGTTCACGACCGCGACCACCAGCCCCCTGCAGGACTTCATTTCTCTCCCTGCGCTGAAGCCAGCGTTCCCGGCTCTCCAACGACCGTCCATGTCGAGACTTCCCGCGCTCGCCCTGTCCCTGTGTCTCACCGCCTGCGCCGCGCCCATGGGGCGTGCACTGCTTGCGCCGCGCGAGCCCGAGCCCCAGTCCTCGCCGAGACCGCCCCAGCAGCCGCTTCCGATCCCGCGGCGCTCCGAGCCCGTCTGGCGACCGGGTCAGCCGTTGATGCATGGATTCCTGGGCGTCTCGAGCTTCGAGCATGTCGAGGCCGACGGCGGCGCCGCCGGTTCGATCGACGGCGACGAAGGCGATCTGGATGAGCTCCCGCTCATCGGCGGCGGCGCCCAGTGGCTGCTTGGCGGCGAGCGCATCCACTACGGGCTGGAGGGCCTGCTGTCCTTCAGCTGGCGCGGCGACACCGAGGCCTTCGTGATCGGCGGCATGGGCGCGGCGATCGCCGTCGACATCGATCTCCTGCTGTTCGAGCTCTACGGCGGGCCCTTCGCGAGCATGTTCCTGGGCGACAAGCTGCGCCTGTACGGTGCGGCCGGCCCGCTCCTCCAGTTCGCCGACTATTCCCAGTCGGGCAACGGCCTGGGCGATGACGGCTCGGGCTTCGGCGCGGGCTGGTACGCGCGCAGCGGGCTCGAGTTCGTGCTGCCGTCGCGGACACTGATCGGCTTCGGCCTGCGCTGGTCGGACACCACCGTCGATCTGGACGGCAACATCGGCGACCTCGAGATCGAGGGCTTGCAGGCCATGCTGACCGTCTCGCGCGGCATCTAGTCCCAGAACAAGCGCTTCGATGCGTCATGGCGAAAGTACGGAGCCAGGCACGGCTTCGCCGGATTCCGGGTGCGCGCAGGAGTGATGAGGAGCGAAGGGCGGAATCCGGCAAAGCCGAGCCAGGCACCTCCCTTTCGCCGGGTCTAGCCCGGTCGGGTTCCTCCCCGCTCGAGGGGCGTCTACTTGCGCCCCTTCAGGCTCGTGAAGGCGTAGGTCGCGAGCGCGCCGAGGAAGGCCGAGGCGATCACGACGAAGGCGAGCGGCATCTCGACGCGCATGCCCAGGAACCAGACGCTCGCCTTATCGAGGTTGAAGACGACGAAGATCGCCGTCACGCCGACCACAACCCACCCGAGCACGTTCTTCATTCCCAGAGTTTCCGCGGCGCGCGGAAGCGGATCAAGCTGCCGGGATCTCGAGCGGGAAGTCCAGCCGGCCTATGGTGCGTCGAAACGGAATGGGAGGATGCTCCCATGAGCGCGCCCACCGCCTTCGACCTGGTCGTACTGGGTGCCGGTCCGGCCGGCATTCAGGCCGCGCTGGCCGGCGCCCTGTTCGGAAAGTCGGTGGCCTTGATCGAGCGCGGGACGCACATCGGCGGCGCGCTGGTCAACACGGGCACGCTGCCGAGCAAGACCCTGCGCGAGACCGCGCTGACGCTCGCCGGCGTGCGTGCGCGCGGCCTCGAGGTCGATGTCGCCCTGCGCCAGGAGGCCAGCGTGGCCGACCTCCTGCGCCACGAGCGCACCGTGGCGGAGGCCGAGCGTGCGCGGCTCGGGGGCATGCTCGACGAGCTCGGTGTCCGGCGCTACACGGGCACGGGGCGCTTCGTCGACGCGCACACGGTCGAGGTCGTGCCGGCCGGGCTCCCGGGCGCGCGCCTCTCTGGCGCGAAGATCGTGATCGCCACGGGCTCCGCGCCTGCGCGGCCGGAGGAGTTCCCCTTCGAGCACCCGCGCGTCTACGACTCCGACCAGATCCTCTCGCTGGGCACGCTGCCGCGGCGCATGGCGGTGATCGGCGCCGGGGTGATCGGCTGCGAGTACGCCTGCACCTTCGCCGCGCTCGGGGCCGAGGTGCACATCGTCGACGGGCGCGAGGTGCTGCTGCCGTTCCTGGATGCCGAGCTCTCGCGCGCGCTGGCGGCGGCCATGAGCGCGAACGGTATCCACTTTCACTGGAAGGAGCGCGTGCGCGAGTGCACGGCGCCTGCGAGCGGCGACCTCACGCTCGCGCTCTCCTCCGGGGCGCGGCTCGCGGTCGATTCGGTCCTGGTGGCCGCCGGGCGGCGCAGCAACGTCGAGGCGCTCGCGCTCGAGAAGGCCGGGCTCGTGGCCGGCGAGCGCGGCCTGCTGGAGGTCGACGAGGGCTTTCGCACGCGCGTCCCGCACATCCTCGCGGTCGGGGACGTCATCGGTTTCCCGGCCCTGGCCTCGACCAGCATGGAGCAGGCGCGCCTGGCCGTGTGCGTGGCCTTCGAGATGCCCTACAAGCGCGAGATCTCGGCGCTCCTGCCGAGCGGCATCTACACCATTCCCGAGGCGAGCTGTGCGGGCGCCACCGAGGAACAGCTGCAGGAGCGCGGCGAGGCCTACGTCGTCGGGCGCGCGCGCTACTCCCAGAACTCGCGCGGCACGATCATCGGGGACCGCCAGGGCTTCCTGAAGCTGCTCTTCCGACGCGCGGACATGAAGCTGCTCGGCGTCCACGTGCTGGGCGAGCTCGCGACCGAGCTCGTGCACGTCGGCCTGATGACCATGATTTGCGGTGGCGGAGCCGAGGAGCTCAACCAGGCCTGCTTCAACGTGCCCACGCTCTCGGACCTCTACAAGTCGGCCACGTACCGCGCCCAGCTCACGCGCGACCGGCGACTGCCGTAGCGCGCGGATCAGCCGACGCGACCGCTCGAACCCTTCCAGCGCAGCGAGATCCGGCGCACGGCGAGGACCGTGACGGCCGCGCCGCCGAGGGCAGCGGCCAGGAGCTGGAGCGCGCGCCTGAAGGCGTGGTCCATGCTGCTGTCGCCGCGCGCTGCCACCTCGGCGAGTACGCGCTGCACCTCCGGCAGGCTCTTGTCCAGCGTCGCGATGGTCGCGTTGAGCTCGCGCGCAGCCACGCCGATGCGCTCGGCGGCCACGCCGTACTCGCTGATGTCGAAGGGCTTCCCGGGGGGTGCGTCGGTCGTCGTGCTCGCTGCGGCGGCCGGCGCGGGCGGGGCACCCGACTCCGCGTCGTCCGTGTCCTCGTCGCCCTTGTCGAAGCGGCCGACGAAGGCGTCGAGCACGCGCAGCGCTTCCGCCAGCGAGTCGCTCATCGCTCGGCTGGCCTCGGCCGTTCGACGCGTGCCTTCCAGGAGCTCCGTCACCGGTTTCTGAGCCGTCTCGAGGTCGTGTACGAGGCCCTCACGCTGGGCCGTGAGCTCACGCGAGATCTGCGCCAGGGCCGCCGCGCGCGCGGCGCAGAAGTTCGCGGGCAAGGCCGCGGCCGGGGCCGCCACCAAGGCCGAGGCCTCCGAGACGCGCTGCAAGGTGGCGAGGGTCCCTTGCACCTCCGCGGTCTGTGTGGAACGCAGCACGAGCAGCTCGACGCGGGCGCTCAGGACCTCGGGCATGCGCTGGAGGTAGTAGAAGGCGCGCTCGGCGAACTGGCGCGCCTGCTCCACCTCGCGCACGGCCGGTTCGAGACCCGACAGCGGGTCGACCGTCACCAGGGCAGTGAGCTCGCTGACCAGTCCGCTCTTGTCTCCCTTGCCCTTGCCGGCGAGATCGACGAATCCGGGGAGTTTCGAGATGTCCGTGACGCGGCTCGCGGGATCGCCTGCGAGCCAGTTGTCCACCATCGCGTGCACCTGGCCGAGCTGCGCTTCGGACAAGCCCTCTCCAGCCAGCGCCCATACTTCCTGCTCGAGACGCAACAGCGACTCGATCATCGCCTGGTCGGCCTCGCCCCACATGGGCAGCCAATGGTCCTGATGCGTGGCGCGCACGGCGGTGATCACCACGATCGCGTCGAACAACCCCGCGAAGGGCTGCGGACCCGAGGCGCGGCGCCAGAGGCCGTTGGTGTACTCGAGCTTCCAGCTCAGGGCCTGGATCTGCGCCTCCGCCGTGCCCACGCGCTCGGCGAACTCCTTGGTCGCGTTCGTGATCTCGACCGCGAAGATGTCGGCGAAGCGCATGAGCCGCACTTGGAGCACGCTGGGGTCGATGGTCGCCGCCTTCACGCCCGGGTTCATCGCGGCCGAAGCCACCTTGCCGGGCGCCTCGGCCACGCTTTTCAGCAGCCCGCAGGCGCCCAGGCCGCCCGCGGCCAGAACCAGGCCGACGAGCGCCGGGAGCGCGCGCAGTTGTCGGGTCTTCACGCGCTCCAGGCTACCCGAACGGACATCGACGATGCGCGGCGGATCCATTAGCATCGCGCGCCCCGTTCGCCCGTAGGCTCCCGCTTGTCGGCGCGAAGCACTAGAAACGGAAGCAACGATCCA
>JANOGB010000644.1:0-5258 GCA_031413955.1 Planctomycetota bacterium
TCCGGCCCGTCAGCGTTCCGGGGCGAACTCCAGCGCGTTGGTCCAGACCAGGCGTCGTCCGCGCGGAGCAGCGGGGTCGAAGAACGCTGCGCGCACGAGCAAGGTGCGCTCGACCAGGACGAGGTCCTGCGGCGGAGCCAGGCGCAGGCGCGCCGGCTGGCCGGGGCCTGCCCAGGGAGAACCGATCAGGCGCGCGAGTCCATGGCCGAGCCCCGCGAACGAGTCCTGCCTCGTGCCGGCCGGCGGGACGGCCGAGAGGAACAAGAGCGGCACGGCTCCGGCGTGCACGGCCCCTGCCGGAGCGTCGAGCTCGAACTCGAGCCCCCCCTCGGCGGCCGGTGCGCTCACGAGCGTGAGCACGGGCCCCGCCCCACCGGCACCATGGGGCCGGACCTTCTTGCCATCGGTCAGGGTCCAGCTACGGCTCTCCGTCATGAAACTCGCGCGCAGGGCCTCGCTGCGCACGAGCGGCGTGTTGTCCACGACCTCGACCGACAGGACATACGAGCCGAGGTTCAGGCCCAGCGCTCCGGCGTCGAGAGTCGTTCCCGTGGCGCCCGGGATGCGGGCGCCGTCGAGGCTCCACTGGATGTCGAGCGCGTGCGTCACCGGGTCGATGGGGTCGACGAAGAACAGCGCGTCGAGCGGATACGCGCCCTGCGGCGTGGCGTCGTCGATCGGGCGCACGAAGCGGTAGACGTTGCGCACGATGCGCTCGGTGTTGACCTCCTGGTACGGGCGCCCGAGGTTACGCATCTTGGAATCGAAGGTCGGGCGGTAGATCCCGAAGCGTGAGTACATGGCGCCCTGGAAGGTGCCGACGTGCGGCAGGTCGAACCAGCGCCACCACTTCTTCTTCTGCGCCGTGAGCTCGGCCTCGACGAAGATCGAGACGTTTTGCTCGCCCGGCTCCGGGTCGTCGAAGGTCGCCGGGCCGCCGTAGTCGTACTCGTCGGCCAGGCTCGCGAAGGAATGCCCGAACTCGTGCAGCGCGATCTCGATGGCCGCACCGTTGTGGCCCGCCACGGTCCCGAGGTCCGAGTACCCCGCGCCTCCGTAGGTGCCCGAGTTGGCCAGCGCCAGGATCGAGTCCTTGCCCGGGGCGAAATTCGCCTGCGCGTTGGCCTTGCTGACGTTGATGCACAGCAGGCGCTGGATGCCCGAGCACCAGTAGCCCATGTCCATCGCAGTCTGGCGCAGGATGCCTTGCGATGGGTCGTGGTCCACGCCGGACTCGAGCGATGTCACGTCGACGCGGTGGATGTTGAAGTAGGAGGCGTACGAGGCGAGCGGGGGCTCCGCCAGGAACACCGGCCAGACCGCGTTCACGTCGCTGGCGTAGGTGCCGAGCTGGGCGGCGGTGTAGCCGTCCCCGACGAACACGAGGTCGATGCGGTTCGCGGGCGGTCCGTTGGACACGAGCGTCGTCACCGGGCTGGCGAGACCGAAGTGCAGCTCGCCCGTGTCTGCGTGCAACGGGTTCTCCGGGTCGATCGAGAGCGTTCCCCCGCGCAGCTCGCCGTCCTCGATGTAGTCGTAGTAGATGTGGGTAGCGGGTCCATCCTCCTCGAGCTCGGTCCCTGCCGGCCGCGGAGTCTGGACGAAGAGCGCGAGCACGTGGATCAGGAGCATGGGGAAAGGCCGCGGGAGGTGGGTGGGCGCCGACAAGGATCCTAACCCCGGCGCCTCGTACGGGGGAAAGCGTTCGAAGCACGTTCAAACCTGGCGCGGTTTTGCTCCCGCTCCGGCCCGGGCCGCTATCTTGATCTCCCCCGCCCGCCGATGCGGCCGGGTGCCTTCGATCCCGAGACCGACCGAACCCAACGCGAGGAACCGATGACCGACAAGACCGCTCCCCCGATGCCGAAGCCGACCGCCGAGCACAAGCTCCTCAAGGACCACGCCGGCACCTGGAAGGTGGCCTGCAAGTTCTACATGGAGCCCGGCCAGCCGCCGATGGAGACGAACGCCACCGAGAAGATCGACATGGTCGGCGAGTTCTGGACGGTCAGCCGCTACGAGACGCAGATGATGGGCGCGCCCTTCATCGGCTCCTGCACGCTGGGCTTCGATCCGCACACGAGCAAGTTCGTCTCGACCTGGGTCGACTCGATGATGCCCACCCTGTGTGCCTTCAGCGGCAAGCAGAAGGGCGACACGATCACGATGGAGGGCTCGTTCTTCAGCTGCATGACGAACTCCGTGCTCAAGCACCGCACGACGGAGAAGCACATCAGCAAGAACGAGCGCGTCTTCGAGATGTTCTGCACCATGCCGGACGGCACGGAGATCAAGATGATGACCAATCACTACAAGCGCGCCTGAGAGCGCGAGGGCTCCAGGCGCCTCCTGGAGCCGGCCCGAACGGAGCGGCCTGGACCCTGCGGTCCGGGCCGCTTCCTTTGGCGTCCGGCTGCTATCCTCCTGCGCCCAACCATGGCCAAGAGAACTCCCGCCGCGAGCGTTCGGCTGCGCCCGCAGAACCCCTTCGACCTGATCCGCCTGCTGGCGCGCAGCCAATCCGACCCGCGCAAGGCCGTGGCCGAGCTCGTGCAGAACTCGCTCGACGCGGGGGCCTCGAAGATCGAGCTCACCTGGCTCAACGAGAAGAGCCAGCGCGTGCTACGCATCTGGGACGACGGCGCCGGCATCTTTCCCGAGTTCGACCGCGACGAGGCGCTGCGGCGCATCGCCACCACCATCGGCCACTCGCACAAGCGCCACCTCTCGCCCTCCGAGCGGCGCGAGCTGATGATCCTCGGCAAGTACGGCATCGGTCTCATTGGCTTCTGGAGCGTCTCGCAGGTGATGGAGATCGAGAGCCGCGTGGACGGCGGCCCGACCCTGTGCCTGCGCCTCTACGAGGACGAGGAGCGCGCCGAACTCTCCAAGGTGCGTGCCCGGGCCCTGGCCGACGAGCCGACCTACACCGAGATCACGCTGCGCGGCCTGCACGAGGCCGCCGCACGCGTGATTCGCCCGCCGCGCCTGCAGGCCTACCTCGCCGGCGAGCTGCGCGGGCAATTACTCGAGCGCGGAGCCGAGCTCTCGATCCGCGACCGCGTCGCGCGCGGCACCGCGCCGAAGCATTTTCAGGTCAAGCCCCAGCCGTTCCTCGGCGCACCGCTCGCCGACCTGCAGACGCTCGAAGTACCCGGCCACGAAGAAGCGCGCCTCGAGCTCTACTTCGTGTCCGCCGAGGACGAGCGCACTGGACGCGTGGCGCTCGCCTGCGGCGGCGCGACGGTGCTGGACGACGTGGCCCTGGTCGACGGCGTCGAGATGCCGCGCCCGGTGTGGGCCTCGGGACGCCTCGAGGGCGTGATCGACTACCCCGAGCTCGAGGTCGCGCCCGGCACACGCCGCGGTTTTACGCCGAACGAGCCCGCCGAGGCCTTTCTGCGCGCACTCGAAGGCCTGGAACGCGAGCTCGAAGGCCGTCTGGCCGAGGAGAACAAGCGCGCCGACGCCGTGCGCACCCAGAGCATGGCGCGCGACATCCGCCGCGCCTTTCGCTCGGTCGCCTCGCGCCTGCCCGAGTACGAGCTCTTCGACGTCAAGGCCGGACCGCGCGACGTCGAGGACGAGCCGCCCGCGCCCGCCGGCGCGGCCACGGGCGAGGCGCTGGCCTCGCCCGAACCCGTCAACGCCAGCGCTCCGTCCGCGGACTCGGACGACGCCTCCGCAGCCGACGGCCACCTCTTCCCACCCGGCCCGCTCGCGCGTTTGAAGCTCCTGCCGTCGAGCTTGCGCGTGCCGCCCGACGTGACACGCACGCTGCGCGCCCGCGCGCTCGACGCCGACGGCCGCAGCGCCGAGGGCCCGCTCACCTTCACCTGGCAGCTCGACGGCCCCGGCGAGCTCGTCCCCGACGGCGACGGCGCGCGCTACGCCGCCCCGTCCATCCCCGCTCTCGCCGTCGTGCGCGTCGTCGCGCGCTCCGCCAGCAACCAGGCCGAAGCCAGCGCCGAGATCGAGACCAGCCTCGAGCTCCTCGGCCGCGAGCGAGTCGGCGGCATCCCCGAACCCCGCCCCGTCAACGCCCCCGGCGAAGCCTGGCGCTCACGCCTGCGCGCCGACGTCTGGGAGTTCAACGAGAGCCACCCCGACTACCGCATGGCCGCCGAGACCGACGCCAGCCGCCTGCGCTACCTGATCCACCTGTTCGCGAAGGAGGTCGTGCTGCGCAACTTCGGACGGCCGGGCGATGGTGACTTGCTCGAGCGCCTGGTGCAGGTCCTCACGCACCTGACGCCGGGCAACCGCCGCTGAGGCGCGAAGCGACGGCGCTCACGCCTTCGCCTTCAGCGGATCGAGCACCTCGAGGAACGCGAAGCGGCGGAAGCCCTCGTCGCGCGTGACGATGCGACGGATGCCGTGCTCGCGCATCAGCACGGCCGTGTGCACGTCGTGGAAGAAACCGCCGGCGAGGTCTGGAAGCTCGGCGAGGGTGTCCGCCAGGATCGCCTCGTGGCGCTCGCCCGGCGTCAGCACGTCGAGGCTCGGACTCGCCAACAGCGCCTGCACGAACTCGAGCGCGCGCGCTCCCTTCCACGGTGCGGGGAGCACGCGCGGATGCGTCACGACCTTCAGGAACTCGTAGAGGACGCCCCAGGTCGTGTACCAGGGCTGCGCCGACACGCGCCAGCGCTCGAACAGCCGCCGGCAGGCCGCGTGCTCGGGAGCGTCCTGGTTGGCCGCGTAGACCAGCACGTTCGTGTCCACGAGCCACATCAGCCGTCCCCCATCGCTTCGTCGAGCGCTTCACGATCGGCGATGTCCACCGCCGGCACGCCGCCGCGGAACGAGGGCAGCGGGGGCAGGTCGGCCTTGCGCCGCGGCCGCCGCAGGAACGCGCGCAGCGCGGCCTCGACCAGGGCCGAGATCGTGGTGTCCTGACGCGCCGCCTCCTGCTTGAGGCGCGTCATCACCTGGTCGTCGATGACCAGGGTCGTCTTCATATGGAAAACCATATCGGCCATCGGGACCTCCGTCCAGGGGGGTGGAGCAACGAAGACCGCCGGCCGTGGCGCGGGTGTCACGCATTCCAGGATTCCCCGACGGCATCAGCGACTCACTCCGGCGTCACATACGCTGCCGTGATGCCTCCGTCCACGAGCAACGAGGCGCCAGTCATGTAGGAGGAATCGTCCGAAGCAAGGAACAGCGCCGCCTTCGCCATCTCCTTCGCTTCGCCGAAGCGCCCCATCGGGATGTGGACGAGGCGGCGTTGCTTCTTGGCCTCGGTGTTCAGGAAC
>JANOGB010000645.1:0-1923 GCA_031413955.1 Planctomycetota bacterium
CTGCGGGGCCACCATCATCACGGACCCGCGCGGCGACCGTGAGGTGCACTGCACCAAGTGCGGGCACCTGAACGAGAACAAGCCCGTCACCTGCGACACTTGCGACGAGCCCGTTGGCCTCAAGCTCAAGTACGACGTGGACGAGTGCCAGGAGCGCGGCATGACGTTCGCCGTGCCGCTCAAGGTCACGATCCGGCTGGTGGTCTGGGACCGCGATCCCGAGACGCAGGCCAAGACGATCCGCGACATCAAGGAGCAGGAGGTCTACTTCGGCGACATCCCGCTGATGACGGAGAACGGCACCTTCATTGTCAACGGCACGGAGCGCGTCATCGTCAGCCAGCTCCACCGCTCGCCGGGCGTGTTCTTCTCCCAGCCGGAGAAGGGCCTCTTCGCCGCGCAGATCATCCCGTACCGCGGCAGCTGGGTGGAGTTCGAATACGACTCCAAGAACCTGCTCCACGTCCGCATCGACCGCAAGCGCAAGTTCCTGGCCTCGGTCTTCCTGCGCGCGATGGGTCTCAAGTCGGACGCCGAGCTGCTGCGCACCTTCTACCACTGCGACAAGATCCAGGTCCGCGAGGGCCGCTTCTTCCTGAAGGTCTCGGACAATCTGCTCGGCGCCAAGCTCAGCAAGACCATCTACGGGCCCAAGGACGCTTCGGGCAAGCGGGACGAGGCCGTCCATGCGGGCAAGAAGATCTCCGCCGCGCTGCTCCAGCAGATGCGCAAGCTCGAGATCACCGAGGCCGAGGTCACCGAGGCCGACTTCGAGGGCGCCTTCAGCGTGGCCGACATCGTGAACCCGCGCACGGGCGAGGTCGTCCTCGAGGGCAACGACGCGCTCTCGGCGGTCATGCTGTCGGTGATCCTCGATCCCGAGAACCAGGTCTCGTCGTTCGAGGTGTTCTTCCCCGAGCGCGACGAGGTCGGGCCGTTGCTGTCCATGACGATCATGAAGGACACCATCACTAGCCCCGAGGAGGCGCTGATCGAAATCTACCGGCGCATGCGCCCGGGCGATCCGCCCACCCTCGACTCCTCGCGCAACCTCTTCGAGGGCATGTTCCTGAACCCGCAGAAGTACGACTTCTCGCGCGTCGGGCGGCTCAAGCTCAACACCAAGCTCGGGCTTTCGACGAGCCTCAGCGAGAAGATCCTGCGCCTCGACGACATCATCGCGGTGATCTCGTTCCTGCTGAAGCTGCGCAAGAGCCAGGACGTGGACGACATCGACCACCTCGGCAACCGCCGCGTCCGCAGCGTGGGCGAGCTGCTCGAGAACCAGTTCCGCATCGGACTCGTGCGCATGGAGCGCGCGATCAAGGAAAAGATGAGCGTCTACCAGGAGATGGCGACAGCCATGCCCCACGACCTCATCAACGCCAAGCCGGTGATGGCCTCGATCCGCGAGTTCTTCGGCTCGAGCCAGCTCAGCCAGTTCATGGACCAGACGAACCCGCTTTCGGAGATCACCCACAAGCGGCGGCTTTCGGCCCTTGGACCGGGCGGGCTCAGCCGCGAGCGCGCCGGCTTCGAGGTGCGCGACGTGCATCCGACCCACTACGGCCGCATCTGTCCGATCGAGACGCCGGAAGGCCCGAACATCGGCCTGATCTCGTCGCTCTCGTGCTTCGCCCGCATCAACGAGTTTGGCTTCATCGAGAGCCCGTACCGCAAGGTCAAGGACGGCCAGGTCCTCGACTACTACCAGGTCCTCGACTCGGGCGAGACCCACTACAAGGTGGGCGACGTCGTCGAGCGCCACGAAATGGAGTCGGAGAATAGCGCAGCCCGCGCGCGCAAGAAGAAGGCGGCCGAGGTCGAGCCGTACTGCTTCTACCTGTCGGCGTGGGAAGAGGACAAGTACACGATCGCCCAGGCGAACATCAAGCTTGGTGCGGACGGCAAGATCATCGAGGA
>JANOGB010000646.1:0-8236 GCA_031413955.1 Planctomycetota bacterium
GGTTGTATTCTCCAAAGACAATTCCAAAAAATGTTTTACAACACCCATTATTTCTTTTATTATTTACTGTTGTCGGATGGATGATGATAACAGTTATTTTCTCCACGAATCATTTCATCTCCATTAAATACTTTTTGGCAAAAAGCTGGTATATCGGCTCACCTGGTGCAGGTTCTCGAGCGAGCGTCCGCCGCCGGAGGCGAGCAGCGCGAGCCGCGCGCGCGCGCTCACGCCTCGACCTCGGCCGAGAGAGTCGCGGCGGTCTCCGCCAGGGTGGGCACGAGCGCGAGCAAGAGGTCCTCGAGCGCGGGCTGCAGCAGGCTGGCCGCGGCCACCACGCTCTTCACGTCGGCGCCCTCCTCGCGCGCGTCGGTCACGGCCACCAGCGCGAGCAGCGCGAGGCCCGCGTGTCCGGCGGCGAGCAGCGGCGGCGCCAGGCCGGGCACGGCCACGCTGGCGCCGAGGCGCGCGAGCATCGCCCGCTCGGCGCGCGTCTCGAGCGCCGGCCCCAGCGTGCAGGCCGCGATCGCCTCCCGGACCGGAATGCCGAGGGCTTCGGCCCGCTCTAGCGCGGCCGCACGCAGGCCGGTGTGGTAGAGGTGCGTGAGGTCGGGGAAGAGCGGCCCGAGGCGGCTCTCGCCCAGGCCGAGCAGCGGCGTCGTGCCGCTGAAGTTGACGTGGTCGCGCAGTGCGGCCAGGCCGGGCACCCAGTGCGGCTCGCTCGGCTGCGCGGGCAGTGCGCTCCCGGCCGAGGTGTGCACGCATACCGCCGCGCCCGCCGCCGCCGCCAGCCACACGGGCATGGCGCGCATCCACGGGCTGCTGGGTTCGTCGGACAGCGGATCGCCGGAGACGTCCTCCAGCAGCCACACCGCCAATGTGCCGAGTACGCCCGTGTGCAGCACGCACGCGTCCCAGGGCGGACACGCGCCGCACAGCTCGCCGAGCTCGACCTCGCGCGCCACGGTGAGGCGCCCCGGCAAGAAGCCGACTCCGGTGCCCATCAGGAACAGCGCGTGCGGATCGGGCACGCCGGCCGTGCGCAGCCGTTCGCGCAGCGGGAAGACCGTCTCGTCGAGGCCCAGGGAGGAGGTGCTCATGAGCGCGGAGAGTCTAGCGCGATGACGCGAGCAACTCGGCGAGTCGCGTGCGCGCGGCTTCCGGCGCGAGCGTCAGACGAAAGACCTTCGAGCGTGATGTCTGGCCGCGCACGAGCTCCACAGCCGAGGCCCGCAGCCCGAACCGCTCCGCCAGCAGCGCCGCCGCGGCGGCGTTCGCGCGACCGTCCTCGGGTGGCGCGGTCACGGAGAGCTTGAGCATTCCGTTCCAGCTGCCCGCGATGCCCGCGCGCCGCGCGCCGGGCTGCACGCGCACGGACAAGAGCACCGTACGGCCGCCGGGCTCGCTCGTCAGGTTCGCGCTCGGGTCCGCGCCCGTCACTTGCCGCCGGAGCCGTTGCTCGGCAGGGCGGGGGGAACCCCGTCCGGCCGCCAGTCGGTGCCGTCCGAGAGCAGACCCACCAGCAGGGACGTGCCGCTCTGCGTCAGCAAGAACTCGAGGTGCGCCGCGGCGCGGGTCCATTCGTGCGCCTGGGCGGCTTCCAGCAGGCGCGCCAGGCGCTGGGCGGCGGCCTGCTCGAGCTCGAGCGTCGCGCGCAGTCCGGCCTCGGCTCCGCCGCCCTCGGCCGTCGTGACCCAGGTGAATGCCGGCGCGAAGGCGTCGCCCAGGGCCTCGATCTCGCCCGGCTGCAGGAGCCCGCGTGCGCGCGAGTCGAGCATCTCGCGCGCCAGCTCGGCACCGCGCGTGGCGCCTACCAGGCGCAGGAGCGCCACGATCTCGCGCGCCTCGCCGGGCTTCCAGTCGCGCGTGAGGCGCGCCTGGAACAGCCCGTTCCACCAGTCGGGGTCGCTGCGCGCCTCGCGCCAGGGCAGGTGCTCGAGATCGCCGTCCTTGTCGAGCAGGAGTCCGTCGGCGCGCACCTCGCGCACTTCGCGCGGCTTCTTCGAGCCGCGCGGATCGCCCAGGCTCTTGCGCCGCCAGCCGCCGTTCGCGAACTCCTGGCGCAGCCCCTCGAGCGCGGCGCGCGCGAGCTGTGCCTCGTTCGCCAGGGCTGCCGGGAACGCGCGCGCGCGCAGCGCGGGTGGAAGCGCGCCGAGGCGCGCCTCGATGGCCACGAGATCCAGGGCCGCGAGCTCGGCCAGCAGGCCCGAGCCGGGACCCAGGGCCTCGCCCAGCGCGCGGCACAGGGCGCGCTCGGCGTTGTCGTGATAGAAGCGTTCCTCCTCGTCGACCCGTGCGCGACTCGCGCCGAGCTCGTCGCGGAGCGCGCGCATGGCGGTCAGACGCGCCGGGTCGCCGGGGCTCTCGTCCAACCCGGCGAAGAGCGGCTCGAGACTCGCGAGGTAGGCGCGCTGCTCGTCGAACTTGCCTTCCAGCGCGAGCTGGGTCGCCTGGGCGAAGCGCGCGCGCATGGCCGCCTCCGCGGCCTGGATGCTCTCGGCGTCGAGGGCCGCGCGCCGCGGCTCGAACTCCGTTGCCAGGGCGGCCGGCGGGGAAAAGACCGCCAGCGCGCGCAGCTTGTCGGCCAGGACGGCTCCGCCGGCTTCGAGCGCGCCGAGCTCGCTCTGCAGCTGGGTCACGACCTCGTCCAGCGTGAAGCTGGCCGCCGGATCGGCCTCCGAGCTGCTCGCGCGCAGGCTCGCGATCTCTTCCTCGGCCAGCGCGGCCGCCGCTGTGCCCGGGTACTGGGCGCGGATGCGCGCGAGTGCGAGCACGCGCTCCTCGCCCGTGACGTAGGCCGCGAGCTCGCTCAGGGCCCGGCTGGCCTCGTTCTCGCGCGCGCGCAGCAGGGTCTCCTCGTCGGGCGAGGAGGCGGCGTCGTCTTGCGTGCCGCCGATGAACGAGGAGTCATCCAGGGGCGTGTCCGGAGCGTCGCCCACCTGGCCGTGCGTGCCGACGTCGGTCGGACCCGCCTCCGGAACGCGTACGAAGCGGAACCAGGCGACGCCGGCCGCGGCCAGCACCAGCAGCAGCGTGAGCGTGAGCACGCGCTGGGCGCGCGAGCCGCGCTGGACCGCGAGCGTCGGTCCGTGTTCGGCCACCAGGCGCAAGCGTTCGCATTCGCGCCGTAGCGTCTCGGCCGTCGGAAAGCGCGCCGCGGCGTCCTTTTCCATCAGGCGCTGGATCACGGCCTCGAGCTCGGGCGGCAGCTCCCGGACGAGCTCGCGCAGCGGCCGCGGCGCCTCGGTCTGCAGCGCGCGCAGGATCTCGCGCGTGGAACCGCCCTCGAAGGGCGTCTTGCCGGACAGCAGGCGGTAGGCCGTGGCGCCGAGCGAGTACAGGTCCGAGCGCTGGTCGACCGCCTGGCCGCGGGCCTGCTCGGGCGAGATGAAATGCGGCGTGCCGAAGACCTTGCGGCCATCCACGGCCTCGCTGGCCTCCTGCTCGAGCGTGGTGGCCAGGCCCAGGTCGGCGATCTTGACCGTGCCCGTCCCGGAGTACATCAGGTTGGCCGGCTTGATGTCGCGGTGCACGATGCCGCGCGACTCGGCATAAGCGAGACCCGCGGCCGCGTCGCCGAGCACCGACAGGACCGCCTTCCACGGCAGCGGTCCGGCGGCGGCGAGTTTCTGCTCGAGGCTGCCGCCGGCCATGTACTCCATCGAGAGGTAGTGCGCGCCGTTCTCCTCGCCCACGTCGTAGACCACCACCACGTTCGGGTGCGAGAGCGCGGCCGCGGCCCGCGCCTCGGCCTGGAAGCGGTGCACGAAGTCGCGGTCGGCGGCGAGCTTCGGCGCCAGCACCTTGAGCGCCACCGGACGGCGCAGGCTCTCCTGCACGGCGAGGTACACGGCACCCATGCCGCCCTTGCCGATCAGGCGCTCGACGCGGTAGCCGCCGATCTTCTGCGGCACGTCGGCCGGGCGCGCGCTGCCCACCGCTGCCGTGGCGGCGCGCGCGGCCTCGGCGCGTGCGTCGCGCACCTCCAGACGCCGCGCGCCCAGCACGAGCTGGTCGCCGAGCTTCAGGCGCGCCGCGGCGACGCGCTGGCCGTTGAGCAGCGTCCCGTTCTTCGAGCCCAGGTCCTTCACGGCCCAGTCGCCTTCCTTGGTGCGGCCGATGGCGCAGTGGGTCTCGTCGACGCCCTGGCCCTCGACCACGAAGCCGGCGCGCTCGCGCGAGCAGCCGAGCACCAGCGTGCCCGCCAGCGGCAGCTCGACCATGCGCGCGTCGCCGCCCAGGAGCTCGAGGATCCAGCGCGGCTCGCTCATGGCTCGCTCCGCCCCGCGCGACTCTCTTGGCTCGGGAGGGTCCCTCCGCCCGGAGCGCCGAGCGCTTCATCCGTCCGCGCGCCATCCGACACGACCCCATCGAACAGCGCGCCGCCGATGCGCAGCACGTGCGCGCCGGCGCGCACGGCTTCCTCGAAGTCGGCGCTCATGCCCATGGAGAGACGCACGCGTCCGCCGGCGAAGGCCGCGCTCGGCAGGCTGCGCGCCAGGCGGCTGGCATGCTCGAAGACCTCGCGCGCCTCGCGCCTGGCAGCCAGCGGATCGCTCGCGAGCGGCGCCATGACCATCAGTCCGAGGAGCGGCAGCGGGCCCGCGCGCGCGCGCTCGACCAGAGCCGGGAGCTCCTCAGGCGCGAGGCCGGACTTCTCCGCTTCCTCGGCCAGCTTGACCTGCAGGAAGATCCCGGGAAAACGGCGCTCCTCCGCGGCCAGGCGTGCCAACGCTTCCCACAGCGCCACGGAATCGACCGAGTGGATGGTCTGGGCGATGCGCACCACGCGCCGGGCCTTGTTGCGCTGCAAGTGGCCGACGAAGTGCCAGCGCGCGATGCGGCCGCTCTTCAGGAAGTCCGCCTGCTTGGCTTCGAGGGCGCTGGCGCGGTTCTCGGCGAGGTCCTGGCAGCCCAGCTCGAAGAGCTCGGCCGCGACGGCCGAGGACACCGCTTTGGTCACGGCCACGAGCTGGATCTCGGCGGGCTCGCGGCCCGCGGCGCGCGCCGCGGTCGCGATGCGCTCCAGCACCTGGGCGCGGTTCTGCTTCAGTCGCGCTTCCACCGAGTTCCTGCCGTGTTGCCTGCCGTGCAGGTGGGAGCGGAGCTGCCGGCCGCGACGGTCCCTGTGCGCCCTGTTCGGTCCCGACCGGTTCGTGCCAAACCGCGTTCCAACCCGTGCCAGAGCGTACCCGTGCAGCGTCCGGAAGTCACACGTGCAGGGCGAGGTGCAGGCGCCATTCGGTGTGCGCTCGCACGCGCCGGCGCTCACCCGGCGCGATCCCCGCCACCCACAGGATCTCGGACCCGGCCGTGACCAGCGGTACCTCGGCGCGCTCCTCGCGTGGGACGCCGCGCGCGGCGAGGAAGCGGCCGAGCGGCTTCGAACCGGGCGCGCCCAGGGCGTGGAAGCGGTCGCCGGGCACGGAAAAGCGCACGCCGAGCGGGCTGCCGAGCTCCGCGCCATCCAGCTCGACCTCGAGTTCGCCGCGGCGTACCGGCGTGCCCGGCGGGATGCGCAGGTTCTCGGCCGAGAGGCGCCGGCCGTCGGGCAGCGTGAGGATGCCGGGCACGCCGAGGGGCAAGGTGCACGGCGCGAGGGCGACCGGCCCGCGGCTCGGGAATGGCAAGAGGAGCTGCTCGAGCGCGCCGGGCTCGGGCGGCGCGGCCTGGCGCGCGCTGCGCGGCGGCACGAGCACGAGCTCGCGCGCGCGCAAGAGCAGGATCCAGCCGCGGCTGAGGCTGGTGCGCGTGCAGCGTCCGGCCGCGAGGTCCACCAGCACGCGTTCGAGCACCGTGCGCGAGGGCGCGGCCCCGCTGCCCTCGGTCAAGAGGCGCCAGAGCACGCGCCGCGCCAGCGGTCGCGCCAGGGCCATCAGCTCGCCGCGCGCGAGCACCCCGCCCAGGGTGCGCTGTTCCGGGCCGCGCACCGCGGCGGCATAGGCGGGCGGCTGCCAGACGATGTGCGCGGTGGCGCTGGCGAACTCGCTCTCGAGCTCCTCGACCGTGCGCGAGAAAGCGCGCAGCTCTTCCAGCGCGGCCTCGCCGCCCAGCGCGCGCACGAACGGCAAGAAACCATGGCGCACGCGGCTGCGCGTGAAGCGCGGATCGGCGTTGCTGGAATCCTCGCGCCAGGCGAGACCGTGCTCGGAGAGCAGCGCGCGCACCTCTTCGCGCCGCAGGAAGAGCAGCGGGCGCACGATGCGCACGGGCTCGGCCGGGCCGGCTTCGTCTGCGGGCGCAGTCCAGGCGAGCTCGGCGCGCGGACCGCGCAGCCCGGCGAGGTCCGTGCCGCGTACCCAGCGCATGAGCACCGTCTCCAGCGCGTCGTCCGCATGGTGGCCGGTCAGGAGCGTGCGGTGGCCGGAGCGCCGGGCTTCCTGGGTCAGCAGGCGGTAGCGCTCCGCACGCGCGCGCGCCTCGAGCCCCGGGGCAGCGGGATCCAGCTCGGCCCGCAGCTCTGCGCAGGGGACTCCCAGGGCGTGGCAGAGGTTGACGGAGAAGCGCGCGTCGGCCGCGCTCTCGGCGCCGCGCAGGCCGTGATCGACGTGCACGGCGCGCACGGGCACGGCCGGGCGGGCGGCAGCCAGCCAGTGCAGGAGCAACACGCTGTCGGCCCCGCCCGAGAGCGCGAGCAGGAGCTTCTCGCCCGCGCCGATCCCGCAGGCGCGAGCCAGGCCTGGCCAGCGCTGGGACCAGTCGTCGAAGGTGCGTGCGATGGCGGGCATGGGGGCGGGGCGCGGGCGACGAACGAGTCTAGCGGACCCGATTGAAGCCTTCGGTCAGGGCCGCTAGTCTCTGCCCTGTTTCCGCCGGAAACCTCGCCGGAAGCCGGGAAAGCTCGCGTCGTTCGCTTTGGGTGTTCCTGCTCGCGGGCCGCCGCGGCGAGCGCAGCCCGAGCGCCCGTCCCCACCCGGTCGAGCGTCGAGGCGGATCCTCGCCCCGCGTCCCGTTCCCTCGCCACCCACTCCTCCAACATGCGCATCGCCATCAACGGCTTCGGCCGCATCGGCCGCAATGTCTTTCGCGTCTGTCACCAGAAGGGCCTCGAGGTCGTCTCGATCAACGACATCACCGATGCGGCGACGCTGGCCTACCTGCTGCGCTACGACTCGGTCCACGGGCGCTTCGCGGGCAAGGTCGAGGTGGCCAAGGATGGCCTGGTGGTGGACGGCAAGAAGATCCAGGTCACGGCCGAGCGGGATCCCGCCAAGCTCCCGCACGCCGCCAACCAGGTCGACTTCGTGGTCGAGTCGACCGGCATCTTCGCCAGCCGCGAGGGTTGCGAGAAGCACTGCACGGCGGGCGCGCCCAAGGTCGTGCTGACCGTGCCGGCCAAGGACGAGATCGACGCGATGGTGGTGATGGGCGTGAACGAGCACATCCTGAAGCCCGAGCACCGCATCCTCTCCAACGCATCCTGCACCACGAACTGTCTCGCGCCGGTGGCCAAGGTCCTGCACGACGCCTTCGGCATCCAGCACGGCCTGATGACCACGGTGCACGCCTACACGAACGACCAGAACATCCTCGACCTGCCGCACAAGGACCTGCGCCGGGCGCGCGCGGCGGCGCTGAACATCATCCCGACCACCACCGGCGCGGCGCGCGCGGTGGGCAAGATCCTGCCCGAGCTGAAGGGCCGGCTCGACGGCTGCTCGCTGCGCGTGCCCGTGCCCGACGGCTCGGTGGTCGACCTGGTGGCGACGCTCGCGCGGACCGTGACGGTGGAGGAGGTCAACGCCGCCTTCAAGGGCGCGGCGGCGAAGAAGCCCCTGGCCGGCATCCTCGAGTACACCGAAGACCCGGTGGTCTCGAGCGACGTGGTCCGTAACCCCTGCAGCGCGCTGTTCGACGCGCAGTCGACCATGGTGATGCAGGGCAGCATGGTCAAGGTCGTGGCCTGGTACGACAACGAGTGGGGCTACTCGTGCCGCGTGGTGGACCTCTTGCAGTACGCCCATGCCTTGAGCTCGAAGGGCGTCAAGGCGACCGTCAAGGCGAAATAGCGATGCGCCTGGACGTTCCGCGCCTCGACGACCTCGCCCTGGAAGGCAAGCGCGTGCTCGTGCGCGTCGACTTCAACGTGCCGCAGGACGAGCACGGGCACATCACCGACGACACGCGCTTCCGCGCCGCGCTGGAGACGATCGAGGTGATCCTGCGCTGGCAGGGCCGGCCGATCCTGATGAGCCACCTCGGCCGGCCCGACGGGCAAGTGGTGGAGTCGCTGCGC
>JANOGB010000647.1:0-17935 GCA_031413955.1 Planctomycetota bacterium
CCCGGCTCTTCTCCCTCTTCTTCTTCTCGTGACGCCTCCAGAGCAAGGAAAAGCAGAAGAAACGGAGCCGGGCTGGAGCCCGGCGCTCCCAGTTGAGGGAATCTTCACAGGTCCCAGTCCTCGCGCGTCATGTCGACCGGGACCTCGCGCGCCATGCGCCAGCCGTGGTGCACCAGGGCTTCGACGGGGTGCGCGGCGGCGCGCGTGCCGCGCCGGCCGCGCTCGACCGACACGCGGTTGTCGCTCAGCGCCAGGACCTTCATCCACTCCTCGTCCACCAGGAGCATGGCGCCGACTGCCGGCAGCTTGCGACCGTCGCGCACGTCGAGGGCCGTGTCCTCCACGTTCGCGGCCGTGCGCAGCCGCGTGCGGAAGCGCAGATCGCGCGGGCGTTCGAGCTCGAGCTCGAGGCGCACGCGGCGCGGCAGCAGCGGCACGTCCTTCGCCTGCGGCATGCCGGCCGGCGGGTGGTTGAAAACGGAGAGCTCTGGGTTCGGGCGCGCCTTGTTCCAGGCGTCCCAGCTCGCGCCACAGTGCTCGAGCCCGTCGCCGAGCTCCCAACCCTGGTGCAGGATCGAGGTCTGCGTCGCGAACCAGGCGTTGAACCACAGCACTCCGCCGGTGATCTCGACCAGGCTGCCGGGCACGGGCTTTCCGCTCGGCCCGAAGAAACCCGCATCGAAGAACGAGAGCGTGTCCTTGTCGCCCAGCAGGCGTTCGCCACGCACCAGCGTGCCGAGGGCGCGCTCGTCTCCGTTGTCCATCGTCCCGGGCAGGAGCGCCCAGCCGATCTCGACCAGGCCGCGCTCGAAGGTCTCGAAGCTGCTCCCCGGCGCGCCCCGCGACAGGCGCTGTAGACCGGCCGCGCCGAGGTGCCGCACCAGGCGCAGGCGCAGCATGGGCGCGCCCTCGATGCCGTCGCGGTCCAGGTCGAAGAGACGCCAGTCGGCCAGCAGATCGCCACGCCCCCCGCCCTCCAGTGCCTGCACATCGCCCGCCAGCATGTCCAGCGTCGCGCCGCCCATCTCCTGCAGCTCGCGATTCGTGTCCGTGCGGCTCCAGATGGTGAGCGAGGTGTCGATCAGCTTCAACAGCGCCAGGATCACGATCGAGAACAGCCCCACCGCGAGCAAGAGCTCGAGCAGGGTGAAGCCGGCGCGACGCTCGCGTTCAGCGCTCATCGATCGACCCTCGCGAGCGTGCGGTTCGGCCCCATGTACTCGACCCCGAAGAGCGTCAGGCGCGGGGTCGTCTTCCAGCCGTGGGATAGGCCGGTCGCGTAGTCGAAGGAGCCCGGCAGGTGGCGCACGAACACGCGCCACTCGACGCGATCGGCCTGGACGTTGACGGGGTTGCCGCCGCCATCGAGCTTGCCGTCCCAGAGGAACTCGAGGCCGTTCGTGTCGTCGGGAGGCGCGTCCCAGGGCGTGTCCGCGTTGGTGCGCTGCAGCACGCCGAGCTGCGACCCCGGGTAGCTGGCCTCTTCCGTCTTCCAGAAGACGCGCTTCCAGTAGGCGTCGGGCTGCTCGCAGGCGAGCTCGTAGTAGGTCAGCTCGGGCGCGTCGGCGAGCTCGCTCCAGCGATCCCAGTAGCGGAACGGGAACAGGATCACGGGCGTGCCCGCCGAGTGGCTCGAACGCTGCGTGCCGTAGCGCCCGCGGAAGAGCCCCGGCCCCTTCCCGTCCATTTCGCCCGGCTCGACCGAGGCGCGCGGCATCTCGAGGATCTGGCCCTGGAGGCGCGAGAAATGCACGAGCTCGTCCTCGATCCGCACCGTGCCGTGCAGCGGGAAACCCTTGGGCTCCTCGAGCAGCGGGATCTGCGCATCGTCGGCGCCGACGTTGGCCCCGAGGATGCCGAGCGGCAGCGAGCCGATGTAGCTGATGCCTTCCTCCTCGCGGTGAGGCTGCGGATCGGTGCCGAGGAGCCCGCGGCCGGCGGCCGGGATCGTGAAAACGACGACGGTCCCGCTGGCGTCATAGGAGTCGTAGCACAGGAGCTCGTCACCCATGCGCAGGAGGCCGCCGTGCTCGGGCAGATTGGCGAGCACGTTCACGGGCGTCCCCGAGCTCGACTTGCCCGAATTCGACGCGCCGCTCTTGGCGCCGCCCTTCTTGCCGGCCGACTCGTCTTCCACTCCGATGTCGCCGAGCGTCGTGCGCGCTTGGTCCTTCACCACGGTGAAGGTCTTGTCGTTCTCGCCCAGGTCGTTCGCGAGCACGAGCTGCATGGGCATGCCCGAGAGCTCGCCGAAGAAGTTCGGAAAGAACAGAGCTTCGTCGACCGTGGCCGAAGGCACCGAACCGGGCCCACTGCGCCCGCCGCCGTCGAAGGCGTCGCCGCCGAGCTGCCCCTGCCTGACCTCGCGCGGAAGCTCTCCAGAAGGGAAGAGCGCCATGCGCGCCAGCAGGCGGCTGTCGATCGGCGGGTCCGTGATCGGGCTGGCCGGGACGAAGATCGACATCGGCCGTTCCAGCGCGACGTAGTTCGCGCCCACGACGATGCCGGTCTGGGGCTCGGGGGTCGGTGCCGGTCCCTTCTCCGCCGCAAACGAGCCACCGAGCGGATCGGTCCAGTAGTAAGCCGTGTAGTCGTTGGGGCGGTGCGCGCGGTGCACCACGCTCTGGAAGCCCGGCTCGGCGGGATCGTCCAGGAACATCGTCACGTGATCGAAGCGGCCCGGATAGCCCGCGGTCTCGTCCAGCTCGCGCATGCGGAAGGTCGGCAGCACCATCGGGCCCGCCTGGTGGGCATGGGAGTAGGTCCCCAGCACGCCGCGGAACTGGAACTGCGATCCCACAGCGCGGGTGATCACGAAGTTCTCGTCCTCCGGTTCGCCCATGTGGTAGTTCCAGATCGACTGGCCCCTCTGGAGCGGCGTGCCCGCCGATGGCGTCCTGGCGAACGAGCGCACGACCGGGTCCCTCGCCGACATGGCCATGGAATTCGAGCGCCCGGCGACACCGCGGCCCCCGGAACCGCCGGGTCCGCCTCCGGCGGGCGGGTTCTTGTCGCCGGTGAAGTCGATCGCCTTGACGTTCGCGTGGGCCGCATAGTTGGCGGCGAGCAGGGCGTTGGACTCGTCGCGCACGAGGTGTCCGTCCGGCGCGACATCGTCGTAGCGGACCCATTCCGTCAGGTCGGCGTCACCACCGACGTGCGTGATCTGGGCGAACTCGGAACGACCGGGAGCGCCGGGAGGAAAGCCCGTGATCCCGCCCGAGCCACCGCTGGGGATCGAGATCGGGATGACCATCGTCTGCGCCGAGAGTTGCATGTTCTGGTCGCTCCAGCTCGTGTCGGTGAACGGCTCGTTGAACCAGAAGATGAAGCTGCTGCGCCCTTCCACGTCCTCGTCGACGTTCGGCGGCCGCAGCATCGGCAGCCCGGTGAGCGCATCGCCGCGGCGGTCGAGGCGCAGGTGGTTCCCCTCGTAGCCGCTGTAGCGGATCACCTCGACGCCCCACAGGCGCACGCCGTACTTGTCGTTGACCACCGTGGTCGAGCCGCCGCCGAACTCGGTGACGGTCAGGTTCCACTTCGTGGAGAGGATCGCCGCGTAGCCGCCACTCGTGCTGAAGGCCTCCATCACCTTGTTGCGGTCGCCGTTCGGATCGGCCGGCTCCAGGACCAGGGCCTCGACGTCGTCCTTCTGGCTGTCGAGCCCCCAGCCGAGCAGCAGCGGGTTGCCCGAGGTCAGGGTGGTCTCGATCGGCTCCATGCGGTTCTCCATGCGCTCGTCGCCGCCCTTGACGATGCCCGCGACGCGCGCCACCGCGAAGGGTCCGAGCGACACGCCGAGCGCGCTGCCCGCGCTCGGCAGGTTGCCGAGGAACGGCAAGCTGTAGCCGTACAGCTGCACCGTCGAACCGTCCGGATGGTCCGTCGACTTGTAGAGCCCCTGGTTGAGCTCCGCGCCCTCGACGCCAGCGAACTGCTCGCGTGCCAGGCGCCCGCCGAAGCCGGCGTTCTCGCCGGTCGACTGGAACTTGGCCTGGAAGGACTTCTCGTTCCTCTTGGTGACCTCGATCAGCTCGCGCCCGATGCGCACCACGCACTTCTCCGGGAAGCCCTGGGTCGACTCGACCGGGATCGAGTCGCTCTCGCCGGAGATCCCGCTCGTCAAGCGCGTCAACCCGGGCGTGTGATCCGAGCGCCGCCCATCGACCCACAGCGCCATCTGGTCCGGACGCGTGCCGTCGACCGCGATCTGGACGTGCGACCAGGTGTCCTTCGGTACACCTGCGCCTTCGCCCGACAGCGGGAAGAGGATCTCGGCGCGCTCCTTGAAGGTCGATGTCTCGTGGTCGCCCGCGCCGTCGAGCACGCGCAGCACGAGGTTGCCCTCCTCGAACAGCAGCGAGAGCCGGTCGGAGTCGCTGAAGGGGCCGGCCACGTCGAGCAGCTTCGCGCCCTCCTCGAGCTCGCGCGGCTTGATCCACAGTGAGGCAGCCATGCCCTGCATCAGGCTGCCCGCGCCGGACCAGCCGAGCTTGGCGAGGTCGAGCGGGGCCGCGCCGTCGGGCAGGTAGCGGCCCTCGAGCTCCTTCGACTCGTCGTCGAAATGCAGCGCGTAGCTCGCCTTGCGGGCCTTGTCGTCCTCGCGGTAGGGCGCGAGCTGGGCCCAGCCGGCCTCGTCGTCACGGGTGGCGAACGTGTACACCTGGTTCGTGTCGGCCAGCGGATCGACCGAGGGCGTGCTGTCGTGGGGCCCGAGATGCGCTCGCGCGCGCGTAGGCCAGCGCAGCGAAGAGATCTCGCCGTACAGCGGGTCGTAGCGCGAGGTCGGTACCGGGCCGCTCATCCAGCCCGCGGCCTGGAGACCCAGGCGCGGAGCCTCGTCGAAGTCCTCCTGGCGCGTCCACACGCTCATGAGATCGCGCTGCGGCACGATCAGCTCGATGAGCTCGCGCGAACCGCGCGCGCGCTCGATGCCGCTCGGCGCATTGACCGAGGCGCGCAGGGCGAGCTGGTACACGTCGCGCGCGGTGAAGCACAGCGGCATGGTCGCGAACTCGAGCTCGTTGTCGTTGGCGTTGAGTGCGTTCTTGTAGAGCGCGCGCGCGTCGTCGGCGTCGAGGAAGCCGGCCAGGCTCCTGACGCCGTGCGCGTCGAGCTTCGACTCGCGCGCGAGCTCCTCGAGCTTCTCCGGGCGTACGGGCGCGTCCTTCGGCAGCTCGTCCAGGCCCGCGGCCGGCAGCACGACGCGGCGCAGGAAGTCCTCGAAGCCCGTGAACGGCCGCGAGACCAGCACGAGGTCGACGAGATCCTCGGCCTCCCCGCTCGTGATGCGCGCCGACTTCCCGCGCAGCTTCAGGTTGGTCCACAGCGCGTGCAGCACCTCGGGCATGGCCGTGTTCACGTTCACCGGCGTGCGCGCCAGCGGCGCCACGACCGTTTCGAAGGCCTCGTACCGCGCGCGCAGCGGCTCGCTCAGCACCAGCTTGCCGCCCTCGATCGTCCCCGGCGCGCCGCGCTCCGTGCTGCGCACGAGCGCGTACTCGCTGTTCGTGCCGTCGGTGATCCACACCGTCGTGCCGGGGTTGAACCAGCGCAGGTCGTCGACCGGCAGCTTGCAACCGTACTGCGGTTCGCCCGCCGGGTCCCCCACCACGCGGACCCAGCGCTGCCAGACGGCGCCGGCGCGCACGTGACCGAAGGTGCTGGTGGTGCGCTCGAGCGCCAGATAGGCCTCGCGGCCGAACTCGGGTGCGAGCACGAAGTCCTTGGCTTCGCGCACCTGCTCGATGCCCTCGTAGGCGCGCAGCTTGCCCTTCGGGTAGTTGGGCGCGATGCGCCACTCGCACAGGGCCCAGGCGCGCTGGTCGAGCACGAACGCGCCCACCTCGTGCGGTCCGGGCGGCCGCGGTCCGCACTCGGGCGGCTTGCCATCGGCGTCGAGCTTCACCAGCAGGCCACGCACGAGCTTGCCGAGCTTGGTGGGCTCGAGCTCTGCGTAGCCCATCAGCTCGTCGTCGACCAAGACCACGCCCTCGGGCAGGAAGCCCTCGGTGCTGCTGACCTCGAGCGCGCCGTCCTTGTCCTTGCACTGCCCCGTCAGGCGCGCCGCGCCGCCGATCAGGTTGGCGAAGACGTGCGGCGAGGCGCTGGCCAGGTCGATGCGTGCGGCCACGTCCTCGGCCTCGAGGCCCCACATGACCTGCTGCGGATCGTCGGTCGCCAGGAAGTCGCCGGGGAAGCGGCTCGCGACGGTGAGCTCCTCGAGGTCGTCGTAGTACGGAGTCGGGTCGAGCGCGGGGTGCGAGCCCGAGAGCTCGGCCACCGCATGACGATCGGCCGCGTCGAGCGTCACGCGCAGCACCGAGCGATCGGCGGACTCGGCCGAGGCCTGGTCGGCGTTGCGCACGGTCACCAGGAACGGCGCGCTGAGCACGAACAGCGCCATGAGCACCAGCAAGACGGCGACCATCGCGAGGCCGCGGGAAGAAGAAGACGAAGAAGAACACACCACAGAGGCGCGGAGGGCACAGAGCCTCACAGAGGGAAGAGGGGGGAAGGGCCTCCGGGGTTTCGAGTCCCCGGTGGCTGAAGCCCCGGAGGCCCCGATTCCTCGCTCTGTGAGGCTCTGTGTCCTCTGTGCCTCTGTGGTGTGTTCTTTTCCCAAGGCTTTCACTCCACCGTCCCGTACAAGCCCACCACCACCGTCTCGCGCGAGCCGTCCTGGAACTCGAGCCCGATGCGCGGCGGGTCGCGGTGCTTCTCGCGGTCGAGCCCGCCGCTGGCGGCGAACTGCACCACGGCCGGGATGTCGGGCACGAAGTGCACGCTCTCGGGCAGCACGCTCGTCTCTCCCGCAACCATCGCACCGATCACGAGGCTGTCGATGCGTCCGGGGAAGGGCAGCGAGGCGTCCGACAGCACCAGCTCGGAATCGACGCGCCACACGAAGCCCTCCTCTTCCTCGGAGTCCACCAGCGCGCCGTCTAGCAGCAGCTCGAAGCGCGCGCGGTCGTAGCGCATGCGCACCTTCATCCAGCGGCCCACCGGTACCAGCCCGGGCTCGGACTGCAGGATCACCGTGCCACCCGGGCGATCGGAGAGCGCGTCGCCGACGCGCGTGCGCATGCGCCCGCGCAGGGCGCCGTTCTTGCCGAGATCGAGCGCCAGCGTGGGCGTCTCGCTGGCCCCGAGCGAGAAGACGCGGCCGCCGTTCTCGGTCTCGCGGAAGAGCGCGAGCTCGAACGAGAAGCCCAGCGTGAAGTCGCAGGCGGGATCGCGCTCGAGCGGGATCTCGGCCTTCGCGCGCAGCTCGCCGGCCGGGCGGAAGCAGGCGCCGACGAAGCCGCGCTCGTCGAAATGCTCGGGCAAGGCCTGGCCGGCGGGGCCGTAGCCCAGGATGCTCTTGTCCTCGAAGTGGTACGTGCAGACGGTCACGAGCGTTTCGGCCCACAGCGCGCCCTTGGTCTTGTCGATCCGCACGCGAGCCGGCGCGCCGCTCGCGATGGCGGTGTTCTGGGCGCTGCGCAGGACGTTCCGCACCATGCCCGCGGCCTGGCGCTTGCCGAGATCGAGCGACGAGAAGAATCCGAGCCCGCCGCCGAGGATCAGCGCGAGCAAGAACATGACCAGCACGAGCTCGAGCATCGTCATGCCCGCCGTGGCGTGTCGTGCCTTGCTCACGTGCTTGGCTAGCCCGGGTTATTCATGAGGCCTCGAGCGAAACGTCGCGAATGGCTGCAGATGCAGCGATTTGCGACCGAGAGCAGCGGAGACGACCTCTGCCAGGTCGTCGAGACCTCGCAGGGAGCAAAGCGCTGCAGATGCAGCCAGTCGCGACGTTGCAGCCGAGGGCTCATGAATAATCCGGGCTAGCGATCGAAGGAAGTGACGTCGTCCTCGGTGCCGAAGCGACCGTCCGGGCCGGCCGAGATGAGCTGAAAACCCTGCGCGGAGTAGTACTGGCCAGTGCTCGGATTCTTGAAGGCCAGCGGCGCGCTCTCGATCTCCTGCCCGCTCTCGACCTCGATCGTCTTGTAGCGGCGGTTGGTGATGCCGTAGTCGGCGCGCTCGATGTAGGCGACCGGGTTGCCCCAGGGATCGGCGATCTCGAGCAGGTCGCGATTGTCGAAGTCGGTCAGTTGCTTGGTCGAGCGGTCGCCGTCGGTGTTGACCAGCCTGTCGCGCACGTCGGCCAGGAGGCCGCCGGCCTCGTATTTCTTCGACCACAGGGCCACGACCAGGACCTCGATGCCCACGTTGAGGCCGTCGTTGGGAACCTCCTGCCCGGGCTGGAACGAGCTCGGCGGCGCGGCGCCGTTGTCGTTCTGGTAGCTCGTGACGGTGCCTCCGACCGTGGACAGGAGCTGCTTCGCCACCTGGACCTTGGCCGCGCCTTCCGCGTCGCGCAGGTTGGTGACCAGCACGGCCACCAGGATCGTGAGGATCAAGAGCACGGCCAGGAGCTCCACCATCGTGAAGCCGCGCGTGCGCTTCGAGGTGCGGCCACTCATGGGGTGAAGCGTCATTGGAAGCGCGTGACGATCGAGACGTTGTCCATGCGTGCCACCACCTCGCGGCCGGAGTCACCCTCGACGAAGAATCCGACGATCAGCGGCGACTTGGCTTGCCCGAGCGCCGGCATCGACAGGTTCTCGAGCAGGGGGATACCGTCGAGGAACAGCGTGACCGTGGCCTCGCTGGACTCACCGTGGCGCTCGAGCTTGAGGCGCACCCATTTCCCGGTCGGGAAGGGCTGCTGCATGTCGCGCTCGTCCGGGGCCTGGCCCTGGCGCTGGAAGCGCAACTGCACGTTGCCCTCCTTGTGGCGTGAGACCGAGGCTTCGGCGAACACCTCCGTGCCGGTGCGGGTGGAGGTTCGCTCGCGCGCGGCGAAGATGCCGATCCTGTCGGCGTTGCCCTTGCTGGGCTCGATCCACAGGTCGGCCTCGAGCGAGAGGAACGAGCCACCGTCAAAGGTGCGGTAGACGCGCGCCTTGCCGTCCTTCTTGTTGAACGTGCCGGCCAGCTCGACCGTGCCGTCGGTCATGCCGCTCACGACCCCGTCGGATTCGTCCGCCTGCCAGCCGTTCGCCAGGCGCTTGCGCGCGAAGGGATCGCGCCACTCGACCTTCTGCAGGTGCTCCTGCAAGCGCGTGATCTGGGTGTTCGACCACACGCGCCAGGGGTCGGTCTCGGGCTCGCGGCGGCGTTGCTTGTCGATGTCGGCGATGCGGATCAGCGCCTCCTCCGGGTCGCCCTCGAGGTACAGGCACCAGGCCAGGCCGGCGGTGGCGGCCGGATCGTTGCGCTCGTGCTCGAGCGCGCGCTCGAAGGACGCGCGCGCGGCTCCGACGAAAGAGAGGCGCAGCAGGTTGAGCCCGCGCAGGGCGTGCACCTCGGCGCGCGCGGGGTCGATGGCCACGGCGCGCTCGAGGTAGCGCTCGGCGTCCTCGAAGCGCCCGAGGCGAAAGGCCATGTCGCCCAGCGCCACTAGCGCATCCTCGAAGTCGAGCTCCTGCTTCAAGGCCGCGAGCAGCGCATCGCGCGCGCCCTCGTAGTCGTCCTGTCGCCCGAGCAGGCGCCCCTTCTGGAACAGCGCGAAGGGATAGGTCGGATCGCGCTCGAGGGCCTCGTCGGCGAGCCGCAGGGCCTCTTCCGCGTTGCCGGTGACCTCGGCCAGGACCGAGAGCGCCGCATGGGCCTTGTGCGCGCGCAGCGGATCGGCCTCCAGCGCGAGGCGCAAGGCATCGCGCGCGGCGTCGTGCTGGCCGCCCGCGAGCGCGGCCACGCCGCGCGCGAGCAGGAGCTCGAAGCCCTCGCCGTCGCCCGCGTTCGATGCGGCCGGGGCCTTGCCGGCCAGGAGCTGGGTCGCCAGCAGCCCGGCCTGGGCGTGCTCGTTGCGCGCATCGGCCGAGACCGCGGCACGATAGGCGGATTCGGCTTCGGCGAGCTCACCGAGCGCGAAGTGCGCGTCGCCCAGGGTCGTGCGGATGGCGACGCGCACGGGCAAGAGCTCGGGCGCCTGGGGCGCGGCCTGATTGGCGACCTTCAGGTGCTCGACCGCCTCGCGCGGCTCCCCGCGCTGCACCAGGAAGCGTCCGAGGCCGAAGCGGCTGATCCAGGAACCCTGGTTCATCGTCAAGGCCTGGCGCAGGCGCACCTCGGCCTGCTCGTAGAGCAGGAAGCGCGCCTCGAGTTCGGCCAGCACCACGTGCACCTCCTCGCGGTGCGGGAAGGCCACGAGCAACTCCTGGTAGACACGGAAGGCGTCCTCGAAGCGGAAGGCCGCCTCCATGCAGCGCCCGAGACCCAGGCGCGGCAGTGGATCCTTGGGGTCGTAGGCGGCGGCACGCCGGTAGAGCTCCTCGGCGATCACCAGTGCGCGCGGCGCCTCGAGGCGCTTCTCGATGCACAAGCGCGCCAGCAGCAACGACTCGTCGAAGCCGCCGCGCGTGAGCTGGAGGCCGATCTTGCGTGCGCGCAGCTCGATCTCGTTCGCCCAGGTGTCGGCGAAACCGAAGGCGCCGATCTCCGCGCGCGCGAGCGCCAGCGGGGGCGCGCCGATGTTCGCATAGAATTCGCGGCCGCCCTTGAGGGGGTCCAGGCGTACGAACTGCAAGGCCTCGCCGTCGCGCGCCGGGTCGACCTCGAGCCCGTAGCGATCGGGATTGACGAGGCGTCCGAACCACATCTCGCCGGGGCCGCGCTGGATCCAGTCGTAGCGCTCTTTCCAGCCGGCGATGAGCTCCGTGCGCTCCGCGGGCGTCAAGGCGTCCAGCGGGTCCTCGCTCGGCTTGGCTCCGCCCGGCACGAGCGCCTGCTTCTTGCCCTCCTTGCCGGAGAGACCGAAGAACTCATCGTCCTCGACCTCCGCCGCGGCCTCCTCGGGCTGCGCGAAGAGGTCGGGCAGATCGACGGCCGGCAGCGTGCGCCGCAGGAGTTTTCCGTAGGCGGCCGCCGCGGGGCCGGGCTCGGTAGGCGGCAGCAGGACCGGCAGGCGTTCCCGCGGCGGCTCGACCAGCTCGAGCGGCGGCAGCGGGGAGGTGTCGCGCGGCGGCGCGAAGAGCTCGCGCGCGAGCGCCGGAGCCGCGCCGTTGGGCACGGCCACGGCCGGATCGGGCGCGGGAAAGCGAGTGCGCTCGGCGGCGCCCGAGGCGCGCTCGCCCCCGCGCAGGCTGGTCGCGCCGCCGGTCAGCAGGCGGTAGCCCATGCCGCCGAGACCTAGCGCGGCGACGAGGAAGACGAGCGATTCCTGGCGCAGCTTCATGGCTTGCTCGCTCTCAGCCTTTCTCCGCCACGGGTTCGAGCTCCTTGACGCGCGCCAGCAGGAAGGTGACGTCGAGCCGCACCTGGCCCGGCCGGCCCTTCGCCGCCGACATCTCGAGCTGGTCGATCGGCAGCACACGCCCTCCCGGACCCGGCCGCTGGGTCCAGACGAGGATGCGCGTCAGCGCCAGGGACGAGCCCGAGAGCGTCATCTGCACGCGCGTGCGCTCGATCGGCCCCACGCCGCCGCGCGAGCCATGCCCCGGATCGAGCCGCACCTGGATCTTGTCGATGCCGTCGGCGCGCGCGCGGATCGCGAGGTCGGTCACGTTCTCGACCATGTCGAGGGCCTCGAGGTAGCGCAAGATCTCGCGCTCGACCGTGGGCGAGAGCTCGGGCATGCCCAGCGAGGATTCGACCTTCAGGCTGGCGCGGTTGGCGCGCTGCAGCAGGTCTTCGCGCACGCGCGAGAGCGTGCGCAGGTAGTGGTTGGCGCTCGAGCCCGCGGCCGGGTCGGGCACGAACTCGGGGCGCGCACGAAAATGCGCGGCGGCGATGAGCTGCTCGACGGACGCGCGCAGCGCGACGTTCTCGCTCTCGGCCTCCTGCTGGTCCGTGGCCGAGAACTTCAGCTCGCGGAGCTGGTTCTTGCTGAGCTGGATCGCACGTTGGGTGGCGTTGATCTTGCCCTGGAAGAGCGAGGTCTCGACCGCGAAGCCGATCAGGAACACGAGTGCGCCCGTGCCGACCGTCACCACGAAGCGCTTGTTCTCCTGCCAGTAGGCGCCCAGGTCCATCAGCGGCCTCCTTCCGGGCTCGCGCTCAGGGCGACCTCGGCAGGTGCTCCGAGGATGCACACGTCCAGCGTGAAGTCGCTCTCGCCCATGCGCTCCTTCGTGCGCGCCTCGGGCAGGCGCTTCTTCAGGGCGGCCGCGAAGTCCTGGAACAGGAGCGCGGGACTGTCGGTGCCCTCGCGCGAGCGGCCTTTCGCGCGCAGGATCGGACGCTCGGAGCCGCGCGGCACGCCGAGATCCGGGTCGGACAGCCAGTCCATCGACAGGGTGTCGACCCAGAAGTCGGGCGGGAGGTCGCGCTCCAGCGCGTCCAGCGTGCGCGCCAGTTGCTCGCCCGCGCCGGCCAGCGCGAAGAGCTGCTGAGCGCTCTCCGACAACGCCTCGTTCTCTTCCACCAGGCGGAGGGTCTCGCGGTTGGTGCGCTCGACCTTCTGGAACTCGCGGGCCAGGCGGGCACGCTCGACCTCGAGCCGCGCCAGGTCGGCCTGGTAACGCCAGGCGCGCAGGCCGAGGAACGCGAGCGCGAGCACTGCCGCCCCGATCAGGAACAGCGTGCCGCCCAGGAACTCGCGCGTCTTGCGCAGCCGCTCCGGCAGGATCTCGATGCCGTAGGCCTCGGGATCGGCCGAGGTGGTGGCGAGCCCGAGGGCCGTGACCGCCTCCAGCTTGTGGGCCTCGAGCCGCTCGGCGCTCTCGGGATCGAGCTTCGAGAGATCGACCACGCGGAACGGATCGAATAGCTCGACCGGCACGTTCATGCCGCGCGTGAGGTAGGCGGGCAGGCCCGCCAGGCGCGCGCCGCCGCCGCACAGCAGCACGCGATCGAGCTTGAGCGAGGAGATCTTCACCTGGCTCTTGGCGAAGACCACCGCGGACTGCAGCAGCGACAGGATCTGACCGGCCGGTGCCGCCAGGGCGCGCGCGGCCTTCTCCTGGTTCGGATCCTTGAACGGTCGGCCGGTGTCGAGCGTGCCCTCGGAGAGC
Source organism: Planctomycetota bacterium (assembly GCA_031413955.1). GTDB lineage: Bacteria > Planctomycetota > UBA1135 > UBA1135 > JABFRZ01. The sequence continues at coordinate 13,005 of JANOGB010000647.1, forward strand.
TTGTAGGCACGCGCGCGCGTCTCGTCGATGCCGAAGCGCTCGGCCAGGGCCTTGTCGAACAGGCGCGAGCCGCCCGACAGGTTGCGCGCGAAGACGAGGTCCGCGCCGCGCACCAGCACGACGTTCAGGTTCTCGTGGCCGATGTCGGCCAGCAGCACGGTCTCCTCCTGGATCGTGCCGTAGCGCAGGAAGGCGTTGTAGAGCCCGAGAGCATTGGGCGTGAAGGCCTCGACCTTGCCGCCGGCGCGCTTCAGCCCGTCCTGGTGCTCCGCCAGCAGCGACTCGCGCGCCAGCGCCAGCAGGACCACGTCCTCGCCCTCGATCTCGGGCATCTCGGGCAGCACGTTGAAGTCCGAGGCCACTTCCGAGTCCGACTGGCCGCCGATCTCCTCGGTCTCGAAGCGCATCAGGCGCCGCAGTTGCCAGTCCGGCAGGCGCGGGACGCGCGTGTAGCGCAGGTTGAGGTCGCGCCCGTTCACCCCGACGCGCACCGCGCCCAGCCTCTCGCCCGCCAGCGCCGCCCAGCCGCCGGCCAGTGAGCCCTCCTCGTTCTCGCCCAGGCTGAACGCATGCACGGTGAAGGTCGTGCCCTTCAGCTCGCCCGCGAGCCACTTGGCCGAGGCCGTGCCAATGTCGACGCCGCTGCCCTTGGACATGCTGATTCCCTGCTAGTCGCCCTTCCCGCCGGGGTCGACAGACTCGCGCTCCGAAGTGCTGGAACCCGAACGGACCGGGAGGCTCGCCAGAGCTCCCCGCACGTGCTCTGCCAGGTTCGGGGAGTGGGCCGGGTCGAGCGCCTCGAGCACGCCTTGCAGGCGCACGGTGTCGCCCGAGCGGCTGCCGACGGTGAGCTCGGTCAGCGCCATCGCGCACAGCTCGGCGGTCTTCTTGGCTTCGACTTCGACCTCGCTGCCCTGGTACTTGCGTGCGAGGTCCAGGGCGCGCGCCTGGCCCTTGCGGAACAGCTCGGGCAGGAGGAAGAAGCGCGCCCGCTCCATCTCGCGCCGCAGCTCCTCGACCTGGTTCAGGCCGTCCCGGATCAGACGCGCGCGGGCCTCCGTGGCGCGCGCCACGAGCTTGCGCTCGAAGGGAAAACGATCGAGCAGCTCGGTCCAGTCCGCCAGCGCGCTGCCGAGGCTCTTGCCGCGCTCCCAGTCGGCGGCGCGATCGGCGAGCGTGGCCGCTTCCGCCCGCTCCTCGTTGAAAGCCAGCTGGAGCTCGCAGGCCTCGAGACCGCCGAGCTTCACGCGGACGCTCATGCCGCCCGGGACGAGGGTCCCGGCGACCTCGACCGCGCGCGCGAAGCCGAGGCGCACGAGTTCGGTGCCACTGCCGAGCAGGAGGCCTGTCACGCGTTCGCGCGTGAAGTCGCCGCCGTAGGAGGCATAGCCGTCCGCCCCGGTCGTCGCCACCCAGCCGCCCTCACCCGCCGCTGCGCTCGCATCCGACGCCTGGCGCAAGCCGGTGAAGGCGAGCACCGCGTCGGCCGGCGCGCCCGCGAAGGCGAGCTCGAAGCCGCGCACGCCGGCGCGCACCTCGAGCTTGGCTGCGGGCCAGCCTTCGAGGCCGGTGCGCGTCCAGGAGGAGAGATCGAAGCCGGTGAGGAGCGCCTGACCGCTGCGCACGAGCGTGGCGCTCGAGCCCGGCGTGCCCAGCACGGCGAGCTCGTACTCCGTGAACTTCGCTGCTCCGCCCAGGGGTTCGCGCTCCAGGGCGCTGACGTCGTCGATCCCGACCGAGCCGGCGCCGAGCCCAGCGACCACCAGCCGACCCCGGTCGTAGCCGCCGGGGATGTCGAAGGCGAGCTCGAGCTCCTCGAACGCGCCACTGGCGCCGCGTGCCGGCGCCCAGGCGAAGAAGGGCGGCAGGGCCTGGCTCGAGCTCGCGAGCTCCACGCCGATGCGCCCCAGGGCGGAACCGTCGACCCGCAGCGCCGCATTGCACACCAGCGCGCGCCGCGCGTGCAGGGTGATCTCCAGCGAGCGCGCGAGCGACCAGTTGCCACCCGCGCTGTCCAGCGTCACGCCCAGACCGACCTCGCCCGAGCGCGCGAAACCGCGCTCGCGCAGGAAGGCCAACGGCGCTCCCTCGGCCGCGGTCCATTCCCCCGTGCCCTCCTCGAACGAACCATCGGCCAGGAGGTTACCAGGCCGGCTCGGGACGGGGATCGCCACGCCGCCCGAGGCGGCCGGACGAAGGAACTTGAGGTAGGCGAGCAACCCGCCGCCCACCACCAGGAGCAGCGCGATCAGGATCCACGGACGCTTCGAGCCCGCCTTCGAGCGCGAGACCATCTCCGCGCTGACGTGTTCGAGCGCCCCGAGAGCATTCGCGGCAGGAACAGGAGTCTCGGGCGACGGGGCCAGGAGAGGCGCCGGAGCCTCGCCCGCAAGTTGCGCATCGTGCAGGGTCGCGCGTACGTTGCCGAAGAGCAGGGCATCGCCGTGGGAGAGGACCGCCTGCTCGATCTTCTCGCCGCTGACGCGCGTGCCGTTCGTGCTGCCGAGGTCGACCAGCTCGACGCGCTCGCCCGCTACGCGCAGCTCGGCATGCTTGCCCGAAACGGACCCATCCTTCAGCACCAACCCGCACTCGGGCTTGCGGCCCACCTGCAGGACGCCCTCGGACAGCGCAACCTTCTCGCCCTGTCGCTCGCCGGACTCGATGCGCAGGACGAAGCGCGTTAGCCGCGGTTGCATGGGATCGGTGGGCCTCTGTGGAACTCGAGGAGGAAGCGCGGCGCCGGCTGGAATGGGATAGCGCTGGGGTCGCGCATTGTTACGGCATACCCACCCCTGGGTGGTCCACCGCTTGCCCGAACGTGTTGCCCAGACGTGCGCGAACGCACGCCTGGTGGCCGGGATCCTATGCGCTGCCCGTGGACGGCGCAATTTGCCGCTCGTGCTCCCCCGCGCGCCTAGAATGCGCCCCGTGACGAGCGGAAAGCGCACGGTGTCCCCCCCGGCCTTCTTCCTCTCGGACGAGGCGCTGCCGGGCGAACCGCGCCTCCGAGCAGAGGACGAGCTGCACGCCGCCCGCGTCCTGCGCCTGGGGGTGGGCGATCCCTTGGTCGGTCTCGACGGCCGCGGAGGTCGGCACCCGCTGCGCGTGCGCGCGCTCCGCAAGGGCGCAATCGACGTGGAGGAAACGGGCCCGATGGAGGTCGTCCCGGGGCCGGGAGAAGCCGACGCCCCTCTGCCCTGGATCGAGGTGGCAGTTGCCTGGCCGCGCAAGAACCGCGTCGAGGGCATGCTCGATCGTCTCGTGCAGCTCGGTGCCGCCGCCATCCGCCCGCTCGCGGCGCGCCAGCGCGGCCCCGGGGAGGCGCCCGAGGAAGCCACGCCGCGCCTGCTCCGAGTTGCCCGGGAAGCCTGCAAGCAGTCGGGCCGTGCCTGGCTGCCGGTGCTCGAGCGCACGCTCACCCCGGAGCAGCTGGCCCGCCAGCTCCGACCGGGAAGCGCGCTCGCCGTCCTCGACCCGCGCGCCGGACTCTCCTTCGACACCTGGCTCCGATCCCTGCGCCCCGCGCCCATCGGTCTCGGCTCGCGCGAGAGTCCGATCGTGCTCGTGATCGGACCCGAAGGAGGTCTCGCGGACGAAGAACGCGAGGCGTTCCGGACGAGCGGCGCCAGCTCGACCTGGCTCGGTCCACACGTGCTGCGAGTCGAGACCGCGGCCGAAGCGGCCATGGCCGTGGCCGCGGCCGTCCATGGCCGAGCGCGCTGATCGTGCGGTCTCTGCACGCATCAGCGCGGAGAAAAGCGCAGCCGCTCCCGTAGAGACACGAATGTGCCAGCGCCGAGGATGACGTGATCCTGGAGCGGGATGCCGAGCACTTCACCCGCCTGGCGCAAGCGCTCGGTGACCGCCAGGTCCTCGGCACTGGGCTCGGGATCGCCGGAAGGATGGTTGTGGGCCACGATCAGTGCGGCGGCCGCTTCGCGGATCGCGCCGCGGAAGACCTCGCGTGGGTGGACCAGCGAGGCCGTCAGGGTTCCGGCGCTCACCGGAACGAGCCGCCGCAGGCGCTGCTTGCCGTCGAGCAAGAGGCTCCAGAAAGTCTCCTGCTCGAGCCCACGCGCCTCGGATTCGAGTAGCTCGAACACCGCACGCGGGCTGCGCAGACTGGGGCGTTCCGGCTGGCGTGCTCGCGCCCAGGCCTTTCCCAGCGAGAAGGCGGCGCGGATGCGCCGCGCGGATGGGCCCCCGAGCCCGAACTCGATCATCAGCTCTTCGGCCTCGAAGCGCGCAAGCTCGATCAGGTCCCGCGCGAGGATCCGGTCCTGCACTCCGGGTGGATCGCCAGGGTCGAGCAGCTCCTCGAGACACGCTCTGACGAGACGCCCTCTGACAGGCCACCCGCTGGCAGGCTCGGCTTGTATGGTTCCGGTTTTCATGACCCGATGACCTGTCGACCCAGGGCTCGGTTTCCCATTTCAGGCACGGCCCGCGCAACACGCGGGATGCGGCGCCGGAACGAACCAAAAAAAAGGGCATGGGTAGCCCGGGGGGTCCCGATCTAATAGGGAAGGAGCGAGTTTGCCTTTCTGGCAACGGATGGGAGGGACGCGTCAAGCAGCTCCTCATCCGGGATCAGGGGGGCGACCGTCATGTTCCTCCTGAACTACAGGCTCATCACCTGGCATTCGAGATGAGCCGACCGCCTCAGTCGGCAAGGCCTGTAGCCATCGCGCGAAAAACTCTCTCGCGCATGGAGCAGGCGACTGCTTAACCGCAGTCGCCTGCCTTTTTTTTGGCCAGATACGCCAGCGGATACGGCCCCGCCAGCACAGAGGCTGAGCAAGAATCCCCCGGCATGCCGAGAGCCGGCCGGATGCGTCGTGGCAAGGCGCGGCGACGACGCGTATTAGCGGAGGAATACTCGGAGGAGCCGCAACGCCGCCACGGCGCATCCGGATGGCTCGCAGGCG
>JANOGB010000648.1:0-1561 GCA_031413955.1 Planctomycetota bacterium
GCCACGTAAAGCGCGTCTGCCGCGCTGCGAAGGGGCCTCCCGTGGAGCTCCCATACAGGTGGCAGCCAGCCAGTAGCAGTCAGCCGAGCCGGCGTCAGGTTCCGAACGAGGGATAGGAATAGGGGCCTCGTCCGACGATACTCCTCCGCCCTCACCTTAGGATGCGTCAAACAATAATCTATCCAATGGGTGGTGGTGTGCGCCTCGGTCGAATGGTGTAGTTCCACTCGCCGTGGAAGGGATCGGTCTTCAGGTTGACCTTCGTGAACTCCTCGTCAGAGATTTTGCGGCCCACGGGATAGCGGCGGCGGTCCAGGCGGCAAGTCACCTTCAGGCCTCTTGCGGTCGTCGTGCCAGCGATCAGGCGCACGACCGTCTCGTAGTCCCGAAGCGGCTCGCCACGCCAGTTCGAGGAGATGAACGAGAAGAGTCGATGCTCCACCTTGTTCCACTTGCTGGTCCCCGGCGGGAAGTGGCACACCATCATCGACAGCCCCGTGTCGTCCGCGAGCACTTGGAGTCCCATCTTCCACAGTCGCAGGCGATACCCGTTGCTGCCTCCACCATCTGCCGTGATCAATAGTCGGCGCGCCTTCGGATACAGCCGTCGCCCTTCGAAACGCCACCATCCTCGAATCGAGGCGACGGCGAACGCGCCGGTGTCGTGGTCTGTGCCCACGTTGACGAACCCGCTATTGCGACCCAGATCGAAGATCCCGTAGGGAAAGGCCCGCGGCACCGACGGGTGAGGGAAGTCGTGGCCATTGACCGTCCGGGGGGATTTCGCCTTTCGCCACTGCCGGCCCGCATTCTCGTAGTTGCCGATCAGTTCCTTCTTCTTCGTGTCCACCGATATGACGGGGCGACCTGCGGCCAGAGCCCGGCGAACCTGCTCGTTGATATACCGGAACTGTGCGTCACGGTCGGGGTGGTTCTTCCCCTCCTCCGTCTTCCGGTTGCCCTGAAGGCTGTACTCCATCGAGCGTAGCAGCTGGGCGACTTTCTCGTGGCTGATCGGATGGCGCAGGGCGGTCAGTTCTGCAGCGAGGGCTCGGGTGCTCTTGTTCGTCCAGCGCAACGGTGACTCGGGGTCGCCGCGGGCAACCGGCTCCACCAGATCCTCCAGTGCGATGCTCAACTCCGGATCGAGCGTCAAGAGACTCGGACGCCCCGCGCCAGCTCTCCGAATGCGACCCTCCGGGAGGGGGGGCTCGTCGAGCTCCCGTATGCCCTTCGTGATGGTGACCCGAGAGAGACCACAGGCGCGGCTGACCGCGGACACACCCCCACGACCAAGCGCCCGAGCCTCGTTGGCCGCCACCATCCGGCGCGCGCGTTCGTCGAGGTGGGCCCAGATCGGGGCGAGCTTCCTCGCAAGCAGGCTTGTTGCTGTCACGCATGCAGTATGCGCCGATCCCTACCTTACGTAAAGCTAATATATTGACGCTGCCTTATTGACTGTCTGTTGACTGGAGGAGAGCCGATGGCGGGATTGACGGACGCGAAGGTTGGGGCGCTCGGGCACGGGCCGAAGGTGCGCGACGAGTGAGACTCGGAGTTG
>JANOGB010000649.1:0-2855 GCA_031413955.1 Planctomycetota bacterium
GCGCTACAAGAAAGGCGGCGGCTCGATCACGGCGCTCCCGGTGGTGGAGACGCAGGAAGGCGACGTGTCGGCTTACATCCCGACCAACGTCATCTCGATCACCGACGGCCAGATCTTCCTCGAGTCGAGCCTGTTCAACTCGGGCGTGCGCCCGGCGGTCAACGTCGGCATCTCGGTCTCGCGCGTGGGCGGCAACGCGCAGCTCCCGGCCATGAAGAAGGTCGCCGGGGGCCTGCGCATCAACCTGGCGCAGTTCCGCGAGCTGGCGGCCTTCGCGCAGTTCGGCTCCGACCTCGACAAGTCGACGCAGGCGACGCTCACGCGCGGCGAACGGATGGTGGAGCTCTTGAAGCAGCCGCAGTACAAGCCGGTGCCGGTCGAGCTGCAGATCATGCTGATCCACGTGGGCAACTCGGGCTGCCTGGACGACCTGCCGACGCGGCTCGTGTCCGAGTTCGAGAAAGCCTTCGTCGCCGGCGTCCGCGACGGTCTCTCCGAGGTCGGGCAGGAGATCCTCACCAGCAAGGCGCTCTCGGACGAGGTCAAGGCCAAGCTGGATGCGCTGGCCAAGATGGTCAAGGAGCAGGTCCTGGCCGCGCACGCCCAGGCGCTGGCCGGCAAGGAGACACCGCAGGCGGCGCCAGGGAAGAAGGACCTGACGAAGGACCAGAAGGCCGAAGGCACCAAGCCCGCCCAAAAGGACCAGAAAAAGGGGCACGCGTGAAGCGCGTGGGGAGCTAGCACGTGGCCTCGATCCGGGACCTGCGCACGCGCATCAAATCCGTCGGCAGCATCAAGCAGATCACGCGCGCCATGGAGATGGTCGCGGCCACCAAGCTGCGCCGCTTCCAGGGCCGCGCCATCACCTCGCGGCCCTACGCGCAGGAGCTCGTGACCATGCTGGAGCGGCTGGCCGCGGCCATGGGCGAGCGCCTGGCCGAGCACCCGCTCTTCCAGCGCGGCGGCGCGGGCCTGCCCACCGGCGTGGTGCTGGTCAGCTCCGAACGCGGGCTGTGCGGGGCCTACAACTCGAACGTCATGCGCACGCTCGAGCGCTGGCTGGCCGAGCGTGACGAGAAGCAGGTGGAGTTCTACGTCTTCGGCCGCAAGGGCTACCAGTACCTGCAGAAGCGTGGCCTGAAGGTCGCTCGCCTCATGGCCGATCCGCCGCTGGAGAAGGTCGACTACCGCGCGGCCAAGCTGATGGGCCGCGCCATCCTGCAGCGGCCCACGGGCTCGCCCTCGAGCGACGACGCGCCGCGCTTCGACGAGGTCTGGCTGCTGTACACGGCCATGCAATCTTCCGCGCGCTTCGTGCCCACCTGGACCAAGCTCACGCCCATCGAGCTCTCCGGCAGCGGCACGCCCGTCGGCGACGTGCTGCTGCAGCCCTCGGTCGACGAGCTCGTCGATCGGCTCGTCCCGCGCTACATCGAGGCGCGCCTGTACAACGCCATGCTCGAGGCGGTCGCATCCGAATACGCCATGCGCCGCATTTCCATGAAGAACGCGACCGACGCGGCCACGGAGATGCAGGGCATCCTGCGCATGCAGTACAACCGTAAGCGCCAGGAGAGCATCACCAAGGAGCTGCTCGACATCGTGGGCGCCACCGAGGCCGCGCGCTAGCGCGAAGCGATCCAGAACCATGAGCAACAACACAGGCACCATCGCCCAGATCTTCGGCGCCGTCGTCGACGTACGCTTCCCGGCCGGCAAGCTCCCGCCCATCAACACCGCGCTCACGCTGGCCGACAAGGAACGCGAGATCGAGGTCGTGCTGGAGGTTTCCCAGCACCGCGGCAACGACGTCGCGCGCTGCGTGGCCATGTCCACGACCGACGGCTGCCGCCGCGGGATGAGCGTGGTCGACACCGGCGCGCCGATCTCGGTCCCGGTGGGCGAGGTCACCAAGGGGCGCATCTTCAACCTGCTCGGACAGGCGCTCGACGTGCAGTCGCGAGGCAAGTTCGAGGCAAAGGAACACTGGCCGATCCACCGCCCGGCGCCGAGCTTCGAGAACCAGCTGCCGATCTCGGAGGTGTTCGAGACCGGCCTGAAGGTCGTCGACCTGCTGTGCCCGTTCGCCAAGGGCGGCAAGATCGGCCTGTTCGGCGGCGCCGGCGTAGGCAAGACCGTGCTGATCCAGGAGCTGATCCGCATCACCGCCGTGAACAAGGGCGGCTTCAGCGTCTTCTGCGGGGTCGGCGAGCGCACGCGCGAGGGCAACGACCTGTGGCTCGAGATGACCGAAGCCAAGTACAAGACCCCCGACGGCAAGGAGCAGAGCGTCATCGACAACGCCGTGCTCGTCTTCGGGCAGATGAACGAGCCGCCGGGCGCACGCCTGCGCGTCGCGCTCTCGGGCCTGACGATGGCCGAGTACTTCCGCGAGGTGAAGAAGCAGGACGTGCTGCTGTTCGTCGACAACATCTTCCGCTTCGTGCAGGCCGGCTCCGAGGTCTCGGCCATCCTGGGGCGCATGCCCTCGGCCGTCGGCTACCAGCCGACCATGGCCTCCGAGATGGGCGCGCTGCAGGAGCGCATCACCTCGACCAAGGACGGCTCGGAGACCTCGATGCAGGCCATCTACGTGCCGGCCGACGACATCACCGACCCTGCCCCGGTCGCGACCTTCGCGCACCTGGACTCGACCATCATCCTGGAGCGCAAGATCGCCGAGCTCGGCATCTACCCGGCCGTCGACCCGCTCAAGTCGACCTCGCGCATGCTCGACCCGAGCGTGGTCGGCGAGGAGCACTACAAGGACGCGCGCGCCGTGCAGCAGCTCCTGCAGCGCTACAACGACCTCAAGGCCATCATCGCCATCCTGGGCATCGAGGAGCTCTCCGACG
>JANOGB010000650.1:0-9283 GCA_031413955.1 Planctomycetota bacterium
GACCGAGACTTCCAGGTTGCGGCGGTCGGACCAGTAGTCGAGGTTGAAGGAGCCGACCGAGACGTAGACGCCGTCGACGGTGACGGTCTTGGCGTGCAGCACGCGCCGCTGCAGCTCGAAGATGCGCACGCCGGCGCGCAGCAGGCGTCCGTACAGGTGCTGGCTGGCGAGGCGCACGAGCGGCACGTCCGAGCGTCCGGCGGTGAGCACGCGCACGTCGACGCCGCGCCGCGCGGCGTGCTGCAGGGCGCGCACCAGCCGCTTGGGCGGAACGAAGTAGGGCGAGCTCATGTAGCAGCGCTCGAGCGCGCGCCCGAGGGTCACACGCGTCGCCTTGCGGATGGCGCGGCGGTGGCGCCGCACGTGCGACTCGAGGATCTGCACCAGGCTGCCGGACGCCTCGGCCCCTGCCCCGGCCGCGGAGGGTGCGCGCGCGCTCTCCCCCGCGCCATCGCCTTCGACCAGGGCGGCGAGGTCGCGCGCGCACGGGCCCTCCAGCGCGAGACTCGTGTCCCGGAACAAGCCCGTGCCGTGCAGCGGTCCGGCGTACTCTTCCGCCACGTTCAGGCCGCCGCAGAACGCGAGCCGCTGGTCGACCACCAGGATCTTCCTGTGGTTGCGGACCAGGCGCGAGAAGGGCGCGCTCCAGCGCACGATCGGATTGAAGGAGTGCACCGTGGCGCCAGCGCGTCGCAGACTCTCGAGGCGCGCCTCCGAGATGCGATGCGAGCCGAAGGCATCGAGCACCAGTAGCACGCGACAGCCGCGCTGCGCGGCGCGCTCGAGCTCGAGCAACGTGCGCTCTCCCACCCGATCCGGTTCGAGGATGTAGGTCGTCAGGAGCACGCTGTGCGCGGCGCCCGCGATCGCGGCCCACATGGCCTCGAAGACCTCGTCGCCGTCGGTGAGGACGCGCACCGTGTTGCCTTGCGAGACGGCGCCTAGGGGCCGCAGGATGCGCAGAGTCTTGCGCCAGGCCCCGGCGAAGCGCGCACCGCGCTTGCTCGCGATGTGGGGCGCGAAAAAGAGCCGGATCGCGGCCTCGATGCTGCTCCTGGAGTCCCCCTCCGAGGATGGCGCGGTCAGCGCGGCACGCAGACTTGTTCGCCCTCGGGACATGGGTGACAATCCCAGAGGATGCGCGTCCTCTCCCTGGATGTAAACGGAGACCGCACGGAGGTCGCGGCCCCGGCTCACTGGACCCTGCTCGAGGTCCTGCGCTACCGCCTGGGACTCACGGGCTCCAAGCAGGGCTGCGACAAGGGCGACTGCGGAGCCTGCACGGTGCTCGTCGACGGCAAGCCGGTGCTGGCCTGCCTGACCCTGGCCGCGCTGTGCACCGAGCGGCGCATCACCACGATCGAGGGCCTCATGCCGGCCCATCTGCGCGCCGGCGGCAGCGGTCCCGATCCAGTGCAGGCAGCCTTCGATCGCTGCGGCGCCCTGCAGTGCGGTTTTTGCCAGCCAGGCATGATGCTCTCGGCGCGCGCGTTGCTGAACGAGAACCCGCGCCCCGCGCGGGCCGAGATCCGCGCGGCACTCGCAGGCAACCTCTGTCGCTGCACTGGCTACACCCAGATCGTGCAGGCGGTCGAGCTGGTGGTGGCCGAGGCCGCCGGCCTGGAACCCGCCGCTCCGGCCTGGGCTCCGGGCTCGAATCCCTGGAAGACTTCCTCCTCCGCGTCCCCCGCGCCTCCGCGGTTGGATCGATCCGAACCGCGGGGGCGCGGAGAACGCGGAGACGCGCCGAGGAGCGAGGCATGAGCGCGCGCGATCCCCACGGCAGCGGATCGCCGTGGCCGGAGGGTTTTCGCGTCGTCGGCCGCGCCCAGCCCAAGATCGACGGCCTGGCCAAGGCCACCGGCGCGGCCGTGTACACCGACGATCTCACCCTGCCGGGCATGCTGCACGTGAAGATCCTGCGCAGCCCGCACGCGCACGCGCGCATCCGCGCCATCGACGCCAGCGCGGCCCTGGCCCTCGCAGGCGTGCACGGCGTGCTCACCGGCAAGGACATGCCGATCCCCTACGGGGTCATCCCCTGGACGCCGGACGAGCACGCGCTCGCGCTCGACAAGGTGCGCTTCATCGGCGACGAGGTGGCGGCCGTGGCGGCCGTGGACGAGGACACGGCCAACCTGGCGCTGAAGAAGATCCGCGTGCAATACGAGCCCCTGCGCGCCTTCCTCGAGCCCGAGGACGCCCTGGCCACGAACGAGCCCCAGATCCACGAGCAGAGCGTCGAGGCGCGCGCCAAGGAGCACCGCGGCAACGTCTCCAAGCACGTGCGCCTCGAGTTCGGCGACGTGGATGCGGGCCTCTCCGGCGCCGACGTGGTGGTCAGCGACCACTACGAGTTCCACGGCACGACTCACGCGCCGATCGAGCCCCACTGCGCGCTGGCGCAGTACTCCGCCGACGGCGTGCTGACGGTGTGGTCGTCGACGCAGATCACGCACTACGTGCAGAAGGCCCTGGCCCGGGTGCTGGAGCTGCCCGAGGCGCGCGTGCGCGTGATCCAGCCCTTCCTGGGCGGCGCTTTCGGCGGCAAGAGCGATCCGTTCGCGCTCGAGTTCGTGGTGGCCAAGCTGGCCATGCGCACCGGCCGGCCGGTGAAGTGCCTGTGGACGCGCGAGGAGGTCTTCTACGCGCACCGCGGGCGCCACCCGATGAAGATGCGCTACACCACCGGCGCGCAGCGCGACGGCAAATTGTGCGCGGTCGACGCCAAGATCCTGATCGACGGCGGTGCCTACTCGTCTTTCGGACTGGTGACGACCTACTACGCGGGGCAGCTCCTGACCGGGCCCTACCACTTCCCGACCTACCGCTTCGACGCCACGCGCGTCTTCACCAACAAGCCGCCCTGCGGGCCGAAGCGCGGGCACGGCTCGGTCCAGCCGCGCTTCGCGTTCGAGGTGCAGCTCGACCAGGTGGCCGAGCAGCTCGCGCTGGATCCGATCGAGCTCAGGCGCATCAACTTCCAGGGCGAGCACGTGCAGACCGTCAACGGCCAGCGCGTGACCTCGAACGGATTCCTGGCGTGCCTGGACGAGGTCGAGCGCGCCTCGCGCTGGAAGGAGCGGCGCGCCAAGCTGCCGCGCGGGCGCGGCCTGGGCGTGGCGGGCTCGATGTACATCACGGGCACGAACTATCCCGTCTACCCCAACCCGATGCCCCAGGCCGGCGTGCAGCTCAAGCTCGACCGCTCCGGGCTCGTGACGGTCTTCACCGGCGGCAACGACATCGGCCAGGGCTCGAACTCGATCGCGCGCTCGATCGTGGCCGAGGAGCTCGGCCTCGATCCGGCCGACGTGCGCGTGGTGGCGGCCGACACCGACCTCTGCCCGGTGGATCTCGGGGCCTACTCCTCGCGCGTGACCTTCATGGTCGGCAACGCGCTCATCGATGCCTGCCGCAAGCTGCGCGCGAAGCTGGTCACGGCCCTGGCCGAGCATTGGCAGGTGTCCGCCGCGCGCATCGTCTTCGGCCTGGGCACGGCCCACGATCGCGAGGACCCCACGCGCCAGCTCTCGATGCGCGAGGTCTTCCACCTTACCGAGACGCGCTTCGACACCCTGGGCGAGACCGGCGCCTACAACACGCCCAAGCTGGGCGGCGACTACCGCGGCGGCACGATCGGCGCTTCGCCCGCCTATTCCTTCACGGCCCACGTGGTCGAGGCTACGGTCGACGAGGAGACCGGACGGATCACCGTCCTGAACTGCTGGATCGCGCACGACTGCGGGCGCGCCCTCAACCCGATGCTGGTGGCCGGGCAGATCGAGGGCTCGGCCTACATGGGCATCGCCGAAGCGCTCATGGAGGACCACGCCGTGAATCGTTTCGGCCTGCACGCGGGCCCGTCCCTGCTCGACTACCGCATCCCGACCTCGGTGGACACGCCCGAGCTGCACGCGCTGATCGTCGAGAGCCTGGATCCCGAGGGCCCCTATGGCGCCAAGGAAGCCGGCGAGGGCCCGCTGCACCCCTCCATCCCCGCGATCTCGAATGCGGTCTTCGACGCCATCGGGATCCGCCTGCGGCATCTGCCCTTCACGCCGGCCAAGGTGCTGGCCGCGCTGCGCGAGCAGCGCAGCGCGCTGCGCGGCGGCGAGAGCGCACGAGCGGCCCGGGTGGCCAGCGAGCGCGAGCCGTGCTGAGGCTCCCGGCCTTCGAGCTGGCCGAGCCGGCCACAATCGCCGAAGCGCTCGCGCTGCTCGCCGAGCACGGCGAAGGCGCGCAGCTCGTGGCCGGCGGCACGGACCTCGTGCCGAACATGAAGCACGAGCTGTTCACGCCCAAGCTGGTGATCTCGCTCGGGCGCCTGGCGGAGCTGCGCGGCCTGCGCGTCGATCCGGACGGCACGCTCGTGATCGGGGCGCTGACCACGCTGGACAAGCTCGCGCACGACGCGCGCGTCGCCCGACGCGCGCCCGCGCTGGCGCAGGCGGCCGGACTGGTCGCGGGGCCGCAACTCAGGCGCATGGGCACGCTGGGCGGCAACGTCATGCTCGACACGCGTTGCCAGTGGTACAACCAGACGTACTTCTGGCGCGCGGCCCTGGGCTTCTGCCTCAAGAAGGACGGCAGCCTGTGCCACGTGGTGGCCGGCGGCGCGAACTGCGTGGCCGCGGCCAGCAACGACAGCGCGCCCGCGCTCATGAGCCTGGACGCCGTGCTCGTGTTCCACGGTCCGCGCGGGCGCCGCAGCCTGCCGATCGAGGAGCTGTACACCTCCGACGGCATCCACAACAAGACCGTCAGCGGTGAGATCCTGGTGGAGGTGCGCGTGCCGCCGATCGCGAGCGGCCACCGTGGCGCCTATGGCAAGCTGCGCGAGCGCGGCTCGATCGATTTCCCGCTGCTGGGCGTGGCCGCGCGTCTGGAGCTCGACGAGGATGGCGTTGTGCGCAAGGCAGCCCTGTGCGCCGTGGCCCTGCAAGCGCGGCCCCTGCGGCTCACGCGGGCGACCCAGCCCCTGCTCGGAACGCAGCCCGGCAGCGACGGTTTCCGCGCCGCGCTCCTCGCCGCGGGCGCGCTGGCGGAAAAGCAGTGCCGCCCGCTCGCCAACGTCCCCGGCGACCCCGAGTACCGCCGCGCCATGGTGCCGGTGTACGTGCGCCGCACCCTGCAGGCGGCGGCCGATGGCACGGGGCCGGTGCATTCGGTCTGATTGCCGGAGAGGAAGAAAACGCACCGCGGAGGCGCGGTGGGCGCGGAGCCGCCCGGAGGAACGAAGAAATGGCCGCCGGATCGTCGACAATCGGTGTGCCGGAGCCCCGGTGGCCCCTTCTTTTCTGATCTCTTCCTCTTCCTCCGCGTCCTCCGTGTCTCGGCGGTGCGCTTGGGTTGCGGGCAGAGCCCGCACCGAGAGTGCCGGAGGGAAGTCCAGGCACGATTTCGCGGAGGACCTACGGGCTCCGGGGGCCGCTCGACCGATAGGGCGAGTTCCTCCCCATGGGATCGCCGGCGCCCCAGACGAGCCCCACCGTGATCTCCGACGCGTCCTCGACGTCGCCGGAGGCGCTGGCTCGCGTGATTCTCCGCTGCCGCGAGCTCACGTCTCTGCTGGACAAGGCCCTGCCGCTCCTGCCCGCCCGCGCGGAAACGCCGTTCCTCTACGGGCAGCTCGACGACGTGCTGAAACGCCTGCAGTCGAGCCTCCGCCCGCTCGCGGCCGAGGAGCTCGCGCAGGTCGAGAAGGGCGGCGGATTCCTGCGCCGGCTGGCCGGCAAGAAGCCGCGCGAATCCCCGCGCAAGAGCGAGGCGCGCTACGACCTGGAGGGCAACTCCTGGACGATTCCGGTCACGGAGCTGGTGGGCTTCCTCTCGCACTCCGGCAAGTCGGGGCTGCTGTGGGTCACGTCCTCCAGTGAGACCTTCGTGCTCGAATTCGCGCGCGGCAGCCTGGTGCACGCCACCAGCAACGCGCAGCCCGTGGCCTTCCGCCTGGGTGAGATCCTGCTGGAGCAGAAGATGATCGAGCCGACGGAGCTGATCCGTCTGGTCGAGGCCGCCAAGTCGGCCGACGACATGCTCGGCAGCTACCTGGTCCGCAGCGGGCGGCTGCGGCACGAGGACCTGCAGCGTGCGCTCGCCATCCAGGTCCAGCAGCTCTTCCATCGCCTGATGGATGCCGAGAACGCGCTCTATCGCTTCCAGGAAGGCGCGCAGCTCCTGCGCAGCTACGGCCTGGAGGTGAACATCACCCACCTCCTGCTCGAGAGCGCGCGCAAGAAGGACGAGGAGCGCCAGCGCTCGGACGAGTCCGCCAGCCAGGCCCAGGCACTCGATCCGCTCGCCGTGCTCGAACAGGAGCCGGCCGCCGTGCGGCCATCTCCCGTGCCCGAGTCGGCCGCCGAATCCAGAACCTGAGACGAGCAGCTGGAGACGTCCGGGAGCGCGCCTAGCTAGCGCGAGCGCGCTCCCCAGCCCGGCTTCCACAGACGGATGACCGGCTGGCTCGGGCGCGCCGCCGCAGGCACGGCCCGAACCGTCATGCGCGCCGCCTCCGGCACGTTGCGCCAGCCCCACCCGGGCTGGGAAGAAACCGCGGGCCCGCCGCGCGGGGGCGTCTGACAGGCAGCGCAGAAGACGAGCGTCAGGCCGAGCGCGGGCAGGAGCGTTCCGAGACGGACGACGGGCGACACGAAGACCAGTGTAGCCGCCGAGCTCGTTGCGCGGTTCGAAGCGGCGGGAAGAGCCGCGCTGCTCGTCGCGGAAGAAGCGGCTTCAGAGGCCCCAGGCAGCGCCGAGCACGAACCACAGCCCGGAATCGTCGTAGCCGCCCTGGTCCAGCGCCTCGGAGAGCTCGTCGTCGGGCACGGTCACGCCCGCGGCCTTGAGGAAGATCGAGGTGTTCTCGTCGAAGTGGAAGCTCAAGGAGCCCGTCAGCAAGAGGTCGGAGAAGCCCGCACGCTTCGTGCCGAAATAGGCCTCGCCCTGGCCGTCGCTCATGTAGCCCAGGAGGAACCCCAGGGCGGCGTGCCACTGCGGATCGAACTCGAAACCGCGCGAGGCCTGGTAGGAGAAATAGAAGTCGTCGATCCGATCGACGTCGTAGTAGGCCGAGAGCGTGTGCGCGACCCCGAGGGCTTCGATCGCGCCCGTCAGGTAGCCCTCCTTGGTCGAGGGCCCGATCTCGGGGAACTGGTAGGCGATACCGCCCGCCGACACCTGCACCGCTCCGAAGGTGTGCGTGTAGTCGAGCAGGATGTCGATCTCGGTGTTTTCTCCGCCCTGGCCGTCGGGGAACGTGCCGTCGCCGGTGCGGTTCGTGAGCTGGAAGTTGTACCAGGTGACAAAACTCAGACTGCCCCCGGTCGAGAGCGGCGTATCGACCACGAGATCGCCCTGGGTGACGGGCTCGAGGCTGCGTGGCACGCCGCGGAACCAGTACTCCGTGGCCACGATCTGCGAGGTGCTCACCTTGGAGCCCTCGCTGCCACGCAGCTCGGCGCAGCCGGCCAGGAGCAGCAGCACGGGGCAGAAAGAAAGGCTATGCATGCATCGGACCGGGTCCGGTCCGGGAAGAGCTTTCGGGAGCGGGGCGGAAAAAGTTGAGCGCCCCCCCCACCGATCTGCCCCGGGGGGGCTCGCAGGCGGGCAGGGGCGCTTCGAGCCCGGTTGGGTAGTCTGCGTCGGTGCCCAAGCCCCCCACTCGCGGCCCGGACCTGATCCTCGTGCCCACGGCCTTCGAGCAGCGCCAGCTCGTCGAACTCGGTGGCTTCCCGGAGGCGCTGGGTCGGTGCGAGCTGTCCGGCTTCGGTCCGGTGAGCGCGGCCGCGCGCACGGCGCAGCTCCTGGCCGAGCTCCGGCCGCGCCGCGTGCTCTTGCTGGGGCTGGCCGGCAGCCTCGTAGGCGAACGGGCGCCGCTCGCGAGCGCGCAGAGCTTCCTCAGCGTGCGTCTCGACGGGGTCGGGGTGGGCGCGGGCGTGAGTTTCCTGCCGCCCTCGCGCCTCGGCTTCCCGCAATGGGACGGGGCCCAGCCGATCGCCGAGACCCTGCCCCTTTCCAGGAGCGGCCAGGGCGAGCTGCTGACGGTCTGCGGGGCCTCGGCCGATCCCGGCGAGGCGAGCGCGCGGCGCGCGCGCTATCCCGACGCGAGCGCCGAGGACATGGAGGGCTTCGGCGTGGCCCTCGCCTGCCACCTGTTCGGCGTGCCGCTCGCGGTCGTGCGCGGGATCTCCAACGCCGCCGGCGAGCGCGAGCGCGGGACCTGGTGCGTGCGCGCGGCCTTGGCGGCGGCGCGCGTGCTCGCGCTCGAATGGCTGGCGCGCGCGGACGGGGAACACGCCGGGGAGCGTGAATGAGTGCGCGCATGGGTGCCCCGCTGCGCGTCGGACTCTCGACCTGTCCCAACGACACGTTCCTGTTCCACGGCCTGCTCTCCGGCGCCGTGCAGGCCGGCGGACTCGAGCTCGAGTTCGTCCTGGCCGACGTCGAGGAGCTGAACCAGCGCATGCTGCGCGGCGAGCTCGCGCTGGCCAAGACGAGCTTTCACGCCATGCTGGCCATGGCCGAGCGCGTGTGGGTCCTCCCGAGCGGCGCGGCGCTGGGTTTCGGCGTCGGCCCCTTGCTCCTGGCGGCGCCCGGACGCGCCACGACTCTGCCGCTCGCGGACGGGGTGCACGTCCTCGCGCCGGGACGCTGGACGACGGCCGCGCTGCTCCTGCGCCTGCTGTGCACGGGCCCGCTGCGACTCGAGCAGACGGTCTTCTCCTCCATCCTGCCGCGCCTCGCCGAGGGCCGCGCGGACTACGGCGTGTGCATCCACGAGGCGCGCTTCACCTGGCGCACGCAGGGCGTCGGCTTCGTGGCCGACCTGGGCGAGCTCTACGAACGGCGCACCCAGGCGCCCCTCCCGCTGGGTGGTCTGTGCGTGTCGCGCGCCCTCGGGCGAGAGACGGCCGGCACGCTGGCACTTGCCATCCGCGCGTCGCTCGAGTGGGCGCTGGCCCACCGGGCCGCATGCCTACCCACCATGCGCCGTCACGCCCAGGAGCAGTCCGACGAGGTCCTGTGGGCGCACGTCGACCTCTACGTGAACGAGTGGACGCGCGAACTCGGCCCCGAGGGACGCGCGGCCCTGGCGACCCTCGGCCGCCTGTCGCGCGAGCACGGGCTGGTGGAGGGCTTCCACGATCTGGAAGTGCTCTGATCTTCTATTCGTCGGCCGCTTGCAGGGCGAGCAAGACTTTTCAAGCGGCGTTGGCAACCAGCTTGGCGACCGAGGCTTGGCGTGCCGCGAGCGCGGCGGTGATCTTGAGCTTGCCCTGAG
>JANOGB010000651.1:0-2967 GCA_031413955.1 Planctomycetota bacterium
CGTGCGCTCGGTGCCCTCGAGGGACCAGACGCGATGGCGCAGGATCCCGTCCCGCTCGAAGTCGAAGCGCACGATGTGCGGGACGACCTGGTCACTATCGTAGCCCTTCAGGTCGAGTTGCAGGGCGCCGCCTTCGAGCACGGTCACGTCGCCCTCGTACACGCCGCCCCGGTTCGACAGCGCGAGGCAGCGCAGCGCGTTGGTTCCGGTGTGGTGGTAGAAGTACGCGTCGAGCAGGTGCATGGGCTCGCCGTCCTTGGTCAGCGCAAATGAGCGCGCGTAGATCGCGTCGGCGTACGGGACCCACTCGAAGTTCGACTGGATGTGGAAGGCATCTCCGGTGGCCCAGTCGCCCTTGGCCTCCCAAGTGTGGCCCAAGAGCGATTCGAGAGCCTTCAGGTGCTCCGAGGGCTTCGGCGCCTCTTCGGCGAAACGCGGGCGCGGCGCGGGTGGCCCCTTGGAACGGAAGTGGTCCCACTCGTTCATCGGCTCGAGGCCTTCCGGGCCGGTCGCTTCCAACAGGATGTCGTGGTACCTGTCGGGACCGTCGAAGTCCCAACGCAGGCCAAGCTTGCGGAGACCGCTGGTCTGGTAGAGGTCGAAGACGCCATCCGCGGTCTCCCCCTCGAACTGGATCGTGCCTTCGCTCACGCCTCGAGCGAATGGGCTCAGGCCCAACATGCAGACCTGCTTGCGACCCGGGTGCCAGTAGAAGACCTGCAACTCGCGCCACGGCTCGGGCACCACGTCCGACCCCGACCCATCGGTCATCACGCGCATCGAGTGCTGGCCCGGGCCCCAGTGCCAGGTGTCGAACGTGCTCGTCCCGGCCAGAGCCGTCATCCGCCACTCGCCGGGCACCATGCGCGCGAAGCTCGCCATCGGGTTGGCAACCTCGGCAGGCGCGGGCTCCTGCACCGGTCTAGCGTCCGGGCTCTCGTCCTGCCGGGCGGTGCAGGCAGATAGTGCGGCGATGAGGGACAGAGCGGGTAGGGTGTGATGGAGACGCATGGTTCGGTGACGTTACTGAACCAGGTTCATCGCCGCACACTGCGCGATGTCTGGCCATGAACCTGGTTCCGTAACCTCCGGGATCGGCGGCACTCCGCTCCCCACTTCCATGACCCTCATGCCCGTCGCCTTCCTCCTCGCCAGCCTCGCCCCGGCCTGTTTCACCGCCGCGCAAGACCCGACGGCCCGAGCCGAGGGCGCGCGGGTCACCGCCATTCGCTGTGGAGCCCTCATCGATGGTCGGCGGGACAAGCCGCTCGTGGACGTGGTCCTGCTCGTCGAAGGCGAGGGGAGCGCATCCTCTCGGTCCGCGAGCACGGCGAAGTACCCGAAGGTGTCGCAGAGGTCATCGACCTCCGTCCGCAAACCGTCCTGCCGGGCCTGATCGATGCCCATGCCCATCCCCTGATCGCGACGGACGACTACCAGATCGATCACCTGCGCCAATCCTCGGCCTCGAAGGCCCTGCGCGGCCTGGCGGTCGTCCAGCAGATGCTCGACGCGGGCTGGACGACGATCCGGATCCCGGGCGATGCGGACGTCCACTATGCCCACCTCGACCTGCGCGATGCCATCGATGCGGGGTTGTTCCGGGGCCCGCGCATCACCGGAGCCGGGCACTACCTCTCGATCACCGGAGGCGGCGGGGACATCAACTTCTTCGGACCCGAGCATCACGTGGTCGCGGATGGCCTGGTGGTCGATGGTGCCGACGCGCTGCGCAAGGCGGTGCGCGAGGAGGTCAAGCACGGCAGCGACTGGATCAAGGTGCTGGCGAGCGGAGCGATGATGTCCGCCGGCAACGATCCAATGCGAGCCCACTTCAGCCCCGAGGAGCTGCGCGCGATCGTCGAGGAGGCGGACCGTCTCGGCGTGCCCGTGGCCGCCCACGCTCATTCGACCGAGGGCATCAAGCAGGCCATCCTGGCCGGGGTGCGCACGATCGAGCATGGAACCTTCCTCGATGACGAGGGCATCGCCCTGCTGGTCGAGCACGGCGTCTATCTGGTGCCGACCCTGTACATCGGCGACTACTACCTGGAGGAGCAATCCGACAGCGAGGCCCAGCAGAAGCTGAACGAGCTGACGCGGCGTCACCGCGCAGCGCATTTCGCCGCCCTCCACAAGGCCATCCAGGCCGGCGTGAAGGTCGGCGTCGGCACGGACTACGTCGGCTTTCCCGTGCGCCAAGGCGTGCGCGAGTTCGCGCTCCTGATCGAGGCCGGAATGACGCCGATGCAGGCCCTGCAGGCCGGCACACGAGTCAATGCCGAGCTCCTGGGCTGGGACGACCGCCTCGGCACCCTCGAGCCGGGCAAGCTCGCCGACCTCATCGCGGTGCCCGGCGACCCGCTGGCGGACATCTCGCTCCTCGAACGCGTCTCCTTCGTGATGCTCGGCGGCGTGTACCGAGCCAGAGCAAAATCCGCCGGCCATTAGCCCTGCAGGCACCGGTGTGACACGCGAGCCAGGGTCTTCTGATACGCCTCATCGGTCTCGACCCAGACCCGATGGCTGGCATACCGCCGCTTGGCCGCTGACTCGCTTATGGAAGTCACCGCGCCGATCTGTGCCCAGCTGAGGCCCGCCAGGTCGCGCAGCAAAGCGACGCAGAGAACGGGCCAGGCCTCGACCGAGCTCGTCCCGCGCGGGAGGCGCCAGTCGGGTCGCTCGGCCGCGCTCCGGTTGCACGCGACCAGGGCGGAATCCGCCGTCACGCAGGGCAACCCAGGGCTCGTCCCATCGGCGAGCGCTGCCTTGCGGCGCATCCAGCGTCCCACATGCTCGGGCGCGGCGCCGACGAGATCCTCCAAGGGATCGGAGGCCATGGACGGGTGCTGGATGCGTGCCTCGACGAGAGCGCCCTCCGTGGGGGGGAGCGGAGCGCCGAAGGCCTGCCGATAGGCGTCGCGCGAGAAGCGGGAAGCGCCGGTCTGCCGCAGGGCGTCTTCCTCG
>JANOGB010000652.1:0-18240 GCA_031413955.1 Planctomycetota bacterium
CTACTTCCTGTTCTGACGGAGTCTCCCCCGGGAACGCCAGGCTCCAGCCTGGCTCCATTCTCTTCCTTCCTTCCTTCCTTCTTTCTTTCCTCGGCGGCCCCCGGAGAGGGGGAAGAGGAACAAGAAGAATGAGGAACAAGAAACGGAGCCAGGCTGGAGCCCGGCGTTCCCGGGGAGAAGACGGGGAGAAGGCAGAGCTCAGCCGGCCCAGTGCGGCTCGCCGCGCTGGGCGGGCGGGGACTCCATCCCGCCCAGGAAGCGCGCGGCGTTCGCGGCCGATTCGCGCTCGCGGCGCGCGCTCGAGATGCGCTTGAGGGCCTGCTTGCGCGCGCTCCATGCGCCGTGCTGGGCAGCCTTGCCGTTGGTGTCGAGGTGCAGCAGCGTCTCGAGCCCCTCCGGATCGAGCGCCAGGCGGATCCGTCCCACGGCCGCCGTGCGAAAGCGTTCGAGGAACTCCGGCTCGAGCGGCGCGCTCGAGAAGCCGTGCAGGCGCGCCACGCCGCGGCGCCAGCGGTCGCGCTCGCTGCTGAGCAGCACGTGGTTGAAGAGCAGTTTGTTGGCGCGCATGGAGAGCACCTTGCGCGGCACCGTGTCGTTGACCAGCCGGTCGAGCGCGTCGAGTGCCCGGTCCTGCTTGAGGGTCGTGACGAGGCGCCAGTGGTTCTCGGGCACGAAGCCGTCGGCGCGCATCTCCCAGTACAGGTGTCCGAGGCCTTTCGAGCGCGCGTAGCGCGCCAGGTGGTAAGGCACGAAGTGGTTGTGCGCGATCGTGTCGGCCGCGAGGTGCGCGAGGTAGCCGAGCGCGAAGGCCTCCTCGGCCGCGCTCGTGGCACGCGCGCGCATCTCGCGCACGATCGTCCAGCGGTGGCAGTGGTTGTAGTGCCCGCCGAAGCCTTTGAAGTTGATGATGTCGGCCGCGATGTTGCCGTACAGGAACGCGGCGCGCTCGGCGCGCAGGAGCTGGCCGACTGCCGGGGAGAGCTTGCGTCGCGCGCGCAGGACCCGCAGCGCGAACTCGAGGTGGTTGCCCGGGCCCCAGTCGCAGCGTGCCAGCAGGGCGGCAATCAGGAAGAGCACGGCGAACGTCACGGGGGCTCCTTATCGGCTCTGGTCGGGCCTGCGGTAGTGGCAGACCAGCGTGTGAGCGTAGAGATTCAGGTAGTGCACCGGGCTCGGGTGCCGCAAGTGCCGG
This sequence comes from Planctomycetota bacterium, assembly GCA_031413955.1. GTDB lineage: Bacteria > Planctomycetota > UBA1135 > UBA1135 > JABFRZ01. Next base: position 1,193 of record JANOGB010000652.1, read on the forward strand.
GCGGCGCGCACCAGGGTCGGACGCGGCTTCTCGAGCGCGCGCAGCTCGGCGATCTCCAGCCCGTGCCGGGCTGCCTGGCCGCGGAAGAAGGCCTCGGCCTCGGAGAAGCTGAAGAACCAGCGGTGGCGATCGCGCGGCTCCTCCAGCGGGAGACCGTAGTGGGCGATGGCGCCCCGGCCCTCGCGGAGACGCCGGCGCGCGGAGTTCCAGTTGTTGGGCAGCGTGACCAGGAGATCCGTGCGCGTGACGCGCACGAGCTCGCCGAACAGGGTGTGCAGGCTCTCGAGGTGCTCGAGCACGTCGGCGCACACCACGGCGTCGAAGGCCCGTTCCGGGAACGGCAGGCGCGGCTCCCGGTCGAGATCGTGCTGCACGTCGGACTCCGGAGTGCGGTCGAGGCCGACGTACTCACGCGCGCGGATGAGGCTCTTGAGCGTGGCGCGCGCGCAGCCCACGTCGAGCACCCGGCCCCTCAGGCAGGCCCCGTAGACCTCGGCCAGGAAGCGCGGCCGGTCGAGGCGTGGTTCGCGGAAGGCCACGCGCGAGCGAATCAGCGCGTTGCTCACGGTCGTCCGCCGCTGGCTGGAAGGTCCCGGAACTGGCGCGCCAGACGGTCGGCCCTGGCGCGAATGTGCGGCCAGGCATCCACCGGGAGCGGAGGACGCGCTGCGCCCGCGAGCTCGTGGTAGGCCCGATGTGCCCGCTCCAGACCGGGCTCGTCGCCGAGGTGCGCGAGCAGGCGAGCCCATTGGCCCTCGACCACGCGCGCCGCGGAGTGGAGCCGGTGGCGCACGCCCTCGATGTCGAGCAGCCACCACTCGTCGCGCGTCCAGATGAGGTTGTTCGGATGCAGGTCTCCGTGCAGGATGCCGAGCGCGTGCATGCGCCACAGGAAGGGCACGAACTCGCGCGCGGCGCGTTCGTCCGCTCGCCAGGCCGTCGAGAGCAGTGCTCCGTCGAGGTACTCGCGCAGGAGCAGGCTCGGACGCCCGCGCCCGGCCGCCGCGGCGAGCAACGGGCGCGGCGAAGGAATCGGCAGGCAGCGGAAGTGCAGCTCGGCCACGCGCACGGCCCGCGCCGGCCGGACGCGATCCAGGATGGAGATGCGCGGGAAGAACTTCAGCACCAGATTGCCGCGGCGGAAGATGCTGGGCGGCTTGAGGGGGACGAGCTCGTCCGTCGGGCCGGATTCCAGCCAGCGCACCACCGCGGACGCGAGCTCGGGGGGCAGCGGGCCATAGCAGCGTCCGGACAGCGCTCCGTGGCGCCAGGGCTTGCCGCGCCCCCAATGTTCGGGCGCGACCACGCCGGCCGGTTCCGAGAGATCGCGGGGTTGACTCATACCGGGGGCGCGGCCCGCGCACAGGAGCGGCGCGCCAGCCGCGCGATTGGACAGCGCCGTGAACGCCGCGCAGGATAGCACCGAATCTCCCGTCTACCGGAGCGAGGACGTCCTTCTCATTACATGTGCGGCATCTTCGGAGCGATCGGCACGGCCTTCGATCCCCGCTCGGGCGATGCGGCCCTGGCGACCCTCGCGCACCGTGGACCGGACGGTTCCGGGCGCCTGCACGATCCCGCCCACGGACTGTACTTCGGACACCGGCGCCTCTCGATCATCGACCTTTCCGCGAGCGGGCACCAGCCGATGTCCAACGAGGACGGCTCCTTGGTCCTCACCTTCAACGGCGAGATCTACAACCACGCCGAGCTGCGGCGCGGGCTGGAGGCGCGCGGACACGTGTTCCGCAGCCGCTGCGATGCCGAGGTCGTGTTGCACCTCTACGAGGAGCACGGCACTGCGCTGCTCGACCGGCTGCACGGCATGTTCGCCTTCGGGCTGTACGACTTCGCGCGCAAGAAGCTCTGGCTGGCGCGCGACCGGCTGGGGATCAAGCCGCTCTTCTACTACCAGGACGACACGCTGTTCGCCTTTGCCTCGGAGCTCAAGGCCCTGCGCGCGCTACCCGGCATCGACACATCCCCGGACGTCACGGCCTACTACGATTTCCTGACCTATCGCTTCGTTCCCGCGCCGAAGACGATCTACCGCCGCGCGCGCAAGCTCCCCGCCGCGCACCAGCTCGAGTTCTCCGGCGGCCGGGCGCGCGTCACGCGCTACTGGGACGCGGCGGCGGCGCGCCTCGAGCCAGGCTCGAGAGAGGCACAGGAGGAGCTGGAGCGGCTGCTCGACACGGCCGTCTCCGAGCACCTCGTGGCGGACGTCGAGGTGGGCCTGTTCCTTTCCTCGGGCGTGGACTCGTGCCTGGTCGCGGCCCACGCCAGCGCGCACTCGGCTCGCGCTCTGCGCGCCTTCACGATCTCCTTTCCCGGGCGTCACAACGACGAGGCCGAAGCGGCCGGGCGCGTGGCGGCATCCCTGGGCGCCGTGCACCGCGTGGGGACTTACACGGGCGGGGCCGAAGGCCTCGCGCGCTTCCCGGAGGTGTTCGACGAGCCCTTCGCGGATCACTCTGCGCTGCCCATGCTGCAGCTCGCCGAGCTGGCTGCACGCGAGGTGAAAGTGGTGCTCTCGGGTGACGGCGGCGACGAGACCCATGCGGGTTATGGCCGTTACCGCAAGGGTGCACGCCGCGACCGGCTGTATGCGCTGATGGGGCGGCTGCCCGGCAAGTCCCTGCTTCTCGGCGGCGCTCTCGCCATGCCTTGGGTGCGTGACGTGTTCGAGGAGCCGCTCGGCTGGCGGCACACGTTCCACTCCGGGATCTCGCGCCGGACGAAGCGGCTGCTGTGCTCCTTCGCGGGTCGGGAGTTCGAGGACTACGACGATTACTGGCTGCGCCGGGAGCACCATCGTCCGGAGCTCTCGCCCCTGGCCAACAAGCAGTACTTCGACCTCGTCACGCTGCTGCCCGAGGGCGGCTTGACCAAGGTCGATCGCACGTCCATGCGCTTCGGCCTGGAGGTGCGCCCGCCCCTGCTCGACCACCGTCTGGTCGAGCTGGCCTTCGCCCTGCCGGACGCCCAGCGCAGCTCGGAGCTGGGCAAGCCGAGGCTGCGCGCGGCGCTCCAGCGCGTGCTGCCGAGCTACGACGCCGCGACGCCGAAGATGGGTTTCTCCCTGCCGCTGAAGAAGCTGGTCGTGGAGGGTGGGCTGTTCCGGCTGGGAAAGGACGTCGAGGTGTTCGACGCCTTCCGCCTGGAGCGCCGCAAGGTCGAGCGCATCCTCCAGCCGCGCAGGAACAGCTACGAGCTCTTCCTGCTCTACGTGCTGGCGAGCTTCCTGGAGGCCCAGGCCGGCCGCTCCGAGCCGGCCGGCGTCGCGGCCGCCGGAATCCGGTAGGCACAGGCCAGGGTGTGCGCGTACAGGTTGAGGTAGCGCCGCCGGATGGGGTACACGATGGAGCGGCCGGCGCGCACGAGGAACGGGCGTGGCTTCTCCAGTGCGCGTAGATCCAGGATCTCGAGCCCGTGGCGTTCGGCCTGTCCGCGCAGGAACTTTTCGGCTTCCAGCAGGCTGAAGAACCAGCGGTGGCGGTCCGGCGGGGGGTCGAGCGGGAGGCCGTAGAGTCCGATCTCGCCATGGCCCCGGCGCAGGCGCTGGCGGGCGGCGTTCCAGTTGTTCGGAAGCGTGACCAGCAGATGCTTCTTGGTCACGCGCACGAGCTCGTCGAAGACCTGGTGCAGGTTGTCGAGGTGCTCGAGCACGTCGGTGCAGATGACGGTGTCGAAGGCCGCATCCGCGAACGACAGCCGGCCGTCGCGCTGCAGGTCGTGCTGCACATCGGCCTGCGGGCTGCGGTCGATGCCCACGTAGCGCTCGCGCCCGACGAGCTCGCGCAGCGCCGCCTGGTCGCAACCGACGTCCAGCACGCGCCCCGCGAGATAGGGCGCGTAGAGCTGCGCCAGGAAGCGTGGGCGGTCCGTCATGGACGGGAAGGCGACGTAGGTGACCTCGAGCGGCGGTTCGTGCAGGGTCGTCATGGGTTCGAGTGCTCGCGTGCGGGGCGGCCCGACGGTTTGTGTGCCAGGAGGATGGCCGTCCGCCCGGTCAGCAGGCGGAAGCCCGAGAGCGAAGCCAGGAGCTGACGATTCTCACGCGCGACCTCGGGATGCTTGCGCCGGAGATGGGCCGTCGCGAGCGCGCGGCCGAGCAGCACGGCGGGCCCGAGCGGCACCATCCAGCCCAGGGCCGAGCGCTTGACCCGATCCGAGTGCAAGCTCGGACGTTCCAGTCCCGCTTGCAGGGCGGTGTAGGCCAGGAAGTAGGGGGCGATCGGATGGATGTGGCCCGCCAGGCGACGGCGATCGCCATCCTGCAGCGGGAGCGGATCGAACAGCTCGGGGAACCCCCACAGCAGGGTGCGCACGCGCGAGGTCAGGGACAGGACGTTGGGCGTGGACACCAGCACTCTTCCGCCGGGCCGCGCGACGCGCACGAGTTCGCGCAGGAAGGCGAACTGGTCCTCGACGTGCTCGATCACCTCGATGCTCACGACCGCATCGAAGCTGCCATCCTCGAACGGCAAGCGGCCGCTCTCGGGCACGCGCGCGCAGGTCAGGGCCTCGTAGCGGAAGTGCTCGGGGTGGGGGTCGCAGGGAAAAACGTGTTCGGCCGGCGCGAGGCCGTGCTCGCGCCGCAGGCGCTCGCCCAGCGCGGCCGAGAAGTGCCCCGTGCCGGCGCCGACGTCGGCCACGCGCGCGCCGCGCCAGTCCAGGTCGGCGAGCAGCGCGAGCACGGCGCGTGTCGTGGCCGGACAGGAGAGCGGTGCGAGCGCGCCAGACGCGCGGGGCGCGCTCTCCGCGCTCGCGCCGGCGCGGCCCGCTGCGGACGTTCCGGGGGCCGTCACGTGAGTCCCACGAGCCCGCGCCGCGCGCGAGCCAGGCCGAGCCCCAGCCCGCGCAGGGATTCCGGGACGAGCCCAGGTTGCATGGTCCTCAAACCGCCGCGAGGACGAACCCCACGCCGAGCGACACCTTCGACGGGAAATCGGCATAGGTGACGACCGGCTTCAGCCCGTATCGAGTCAGGTCGGCGATGCGCGCGGCGAAGATGCCGCGCGAGCGGACGTAGTCGCGGCGCACGCCCTCGCCGTTGAAGTCGCGGAAGGGCTCGACCATCACGACGTAGCGCCGCGCGACGCGCGCCAAGCTCCTCACGGCGGCCTCGCGGATCTCTTCCATCTGCTCGAGCGCGATCGTCGTGTAGACGACGTCCATCGAGCCATCCTCGTAGGGCAGGTCGGCCGCGCTCGCCTCGCGGAACTCCACGCGCTTGTGCGCCCTGCGGTCGAGGACCGGATCGAAAGCGAAGTCGGCGAGCGCCTCGGGCAGTTCCTCGAGCTGCTGCAGCGCCTGGGCCTCGCGCACGCCGCTGGCGGTGAGCTCGGCGCCATGGAAGCGCACGTCAGGGTGGCGCGAAGCGAGGACGAAGGTCTGCAGTCCGCTGCCGCAGCCGACCTCGAGCGCCGTCTTCGGCTGGATGGCGCGCAGCGCGCGCGAGACCAGGTAGTTGTGGAGCGCTGGTGAGGCCGGGTAATAGGCCTCGTAGCCCTGGCCGCGCCACTCGAAGCGGTCGACGCTCCGCCGGACCACCTGCTCGAGCGCGGAGTTGGCTTGCCAGCTCTCCTCGTAGAATGCGCGCACGTTCTGCTGCGAGCGTTTGAACCTCGCGGTCACTGCGCCGAACAGCGCCTGCTTGAGGCGTCGCCGGCCGTAGCGGCTGCGCTCGCCGGAGGTCAGCTCGGCCCACCGCGCACCGTCCAGCGGGTGCTTCTGAACCGCCCAGCGCTCGATGATGGCGGCGACGTCCGCGTCGGAGATGGGCAGCTTCAGGTCCTCGCCCACGAGACCTCCCTGGACGGCTTCAGGCGCTGGAGGCATTCCTCGAACCTGTCGACCTGCTTCTGGAGCGAGAGCTCCTCGCGCACGAAGCGCAGGGCGCACTTGCCCATGCGCTCACGCAGCGCGCCGTCGCCCAGGAGCGCGGCGAGCTGCCGTGCGAGGGCTTCGTCGTCCCCGCTGGGGACGAGGAAGCCCGTCTGGCCGTCGACGACCATCTCGGGAATGCCGCCGACCGCGCTGGCCACGATGGGGCGTCCGACCGCGGCCACTTCGAGGCCGACCAGCGGGAAGGCGTCGTTGCGCGAGGGCATGGTCCATACGTCGCTCGCCCGCATGAAGGCCCCCACGTTCTCCTGGAAACCGATGGCGTGCAAGCGTCCGGCGAGCCCGGCGCGCTCCGCGATCCCGAGCACCTCGCGGCGCAGCTCTTCGGAGGGGAACCGGCCACACACGACGTAGTGCGCGTCGGGGTGCAGGCCGGCGAGACGCGCGGCGGCGCGGACGAAGACGTCGACGCCCTTGCGCCTGTCCGCGCCGGCGATGCCGACCAGCGGGACACCGGCGGGGATGCCGGCGGCGGCGCGTGCGTCCAGCCGGCTCGCGCTCGCGCGGAAGGCCTCGTCGTCGATGCCGTTCCGGATCAGCTCGAGGCGCTGGTCGTGGGAGCGGTGGCCTACCGTGGCGCAGTCGTATGCGTCGAGGGCCGCGCGGCTGACGGCCGCAACGAGGTCAGCGCGGTGGCAACCATGGTGCAGGTACTTCTCGCGCCGCGCCGTGTGGCCGTGCAGGAAGGCCATGACGGGCACGCCCAGGCGGCGCCCGAGTCCGAGGGCGAGGTCCGTGCTGCTCAGCCGGAAGCCGACGATGCAGTCGGCGCCCGCGTGGCGCTCGGCGAGGGCGGATGTCCCGAACGCGCGCGCCGCCCGCATCCACAAGGTACGGGCCCTGGTCGCGTACCTCCGAACCGTCACGCCGATGCCGAGCTCGCGCAGGACTGCCGAGAACTCGCCCTGCGCAGGCACGATGAAGTGCACGTCGTGCCCGCGCCGGAGCATGTCGCGCGCGACGACGAACTCGGGGACCGTGCGCGCGAACGTTCCATGCCCGAGACCGGTGACGACGACGACGTTCACTGCGCGCCCATTGCAGGGAGGTCCACGGAGCCTGTCAAGCCGCGCGCCGCGCGCTCGAGGCTGCGCGCGAGACGCCACGATCTGCCCGGCCTCGACTCCGTTTCGAGGGCCTGCTAGCGTGCGACCGTGCGCACGGGGTCGCGGGGATCGAAGTGGCGCCGGCGCCTGCTTGCGCTGGCGCTGGGCTGGGCGCTGGTCGAGCTCGTGCTCCTGCCGCTGGTCGCGGTCTGGGCTCCGCTGCGGCTGCGCGTGCGCTTGCCTGCGCCGCTGCGCGTGCTCGGAGAACGCTCGAAGGACGGCTTCCTGCCGCGCGAGTACGTGCTCGTGCTCGGGGACTCCTACGCCGAGGGGCACGGCGACTGGCTCACCGAGGCCATGCGGCTGGGGGGCGATCCGCCCTACCAGGCCACGCACGTGCTGCACGAGCTCACGGGGCGCGACGTCCTGACGTTTGGCAGCGGCGGGGCGGACAACGTCTCGGCCAGCGCGTTCATGGTGAGCAAGCGCTGCGCCGCGCTCCTGCGCTTGGGCCTGGGAGTGCCGCGCGACGTGTTCCTGTACTTCTACGAGGGCAACGACCTGAACGAGAACCTGAAGCTCGCGCGCAAGCGCTTCGGTCTCGCCGGCCGCGGGTCGGACGGGTTCCTCGAAGCCGATCTCGAGGCTGCCGTTGCGGCGCGCGGGGTTGCTGGGACCCGCAAGGGCATCTTCGGGACCCTGTTCGGTCCGTATCTGCTCCTGGACCTGCTCGCGGGTCATTCGGCCGGCGGACTGCACGGCGCGGAGCGCCGGCAGCTCCTCACCTGGGAGAGTCCGCCCGCTGTGCTGCCCGAGGAGAACGTGTTCCAGGTCGCCGGACGCATGCACCAGTTCTTTCCGAGCGCACAAGGGCCGGCCCTGGAGCTCACGGGTGAGGAGCTCGATTTGGCGCTGGCGCTCCTCGAGCACTCGGCGCGCTGGGTGTGCCGGCGCTTCCCGACGGCGCGCACGCGGCTCGTCTACCTGCCTGCGCCCCTGTCTTGTTACCAGATCCTCTCGCCCAGCGTGCGCGTCCAGACCTACGAGGGCCGCGGCGACGTGTATCCTGCCAGCCTCCCCTGGCAGCGGACCGACGAGCTGCGCGGGCGGGTCGCCGCCCTCGCGGCCGCGCTGGGGATCGGGTTCGTGGACGCGACCGACGAGCTGCGCTCCGTTGCACGCGGCGAGCTCGTGCACGGGCCAGGCGACGCCAAGCACTTCAACCGGGCGGGCTACACCGCGCTGGCGCGGGTCCTGGCGCGCGCGCTCTGAGGAGCGGCGCTCTGAGGAGCGGCGCGCTGAGTCGCGCGGCAGCCGGATTGCACCCCGCGCTGTTCGGAGGGAAGATCAGCGGGCATTGAGCTCCGCGACCGGCAGTGCCTGGAGAGTGCTGGAGCCCTATGCCCGGCGGCGCTGGCCGAAGCTCCTGTGGGTCTTCGCGCTGGGGTCCATCGCCTCCTTCGCCCAGGCGACAGTGCTGACGCTCTTCATTCCGCTCTGGACCCATGTCCTCTTCCCCGAGGAAGCGAGCTGCGGCCAGTGTGGCCTGCTCCAGGCGCTGCCCGCCTGCCCGAGCTGCGGCACTGCCCTGGCCGCGGCGACGGAGAGTCCCGCCTACGCGTTCCGGGGCATCGAGAGGTGGGCCGCGCGCACGGAGTCGTTCGGCGAACCGCGGATCGCGATGCTCGCGGCCATCAGCGCCATCGCGCTCGTCCTGGCGCTGATCGGGGGAGCCGCACAGTGGGGCTTCACCTGGAGCTCGATGCGCGTCTCGTGCCAGATGATGATCGACCTGCGGATCGACGTCGCGCGCCACCTCATGGGTCTCTCCGTGCGCTATCACGGCCGACGCCAGCTGGGCGACCTGCTCTCGCGCGTCGGCACGGACGTGACCATCCTGACCGGGACGCTCTACACCGGCATGAAGGGGCTGGTCCTCGAGCCGCTGAACGCGCTCGCGCTCCTGATCACGGCCTTCTTCATCGCGTTCTATCCGACCCTGGGCGTGCTGCTGTGCTTGCCGATCGCCCTGATCCCGATCACGCGTATCGCCGGGCGCGTACGCAAGGGCTCGAAGAAGAGCCTGTCCAGCCTGGGCGAGTCGCTGCAGAGCCTGACGCAGATGTTCCTGGGCGTGCGCACGGTCAAGGCCTTTGGTGGCGAGGAGCGCGAGATCGAGCGCTACCGGGTGCTGTCCCTGGCCTACCTCAAGCACACGATGCGCATGGTGCGCGCCATCGCGTTCTCGCACGCTTGGGCCGTGTTCTACAGCACGGCCGGAGTCACGGCGCTCGTGCTGGTCCTGGGGCTGCTCAAGATCCGCTTCAACCTGTTCTCCTACGCGGGCGTGATGACCGCCTGGTTCGTGGTGGTCGGGCGCCTCTTCAACTTCGTCAAGGACACGACCAAGGCCTGGACCCGGGTCGAGGAGTCGATCGGCGCAGCGGCACGTATCCAGGAGCTGCTCGACGAGCGTCCCGACGTGGTGGAGAGCTCGCAGCCGCGCCCGATCGCGCGCATCGAGCGCGGACTCGCCTTCGAGCGCACGAGCTTCCAGCACCCGCTCGGCGAGACGCCTGCGTTGCGCGAGATCGAGCTCGAGATCCGCGCGGGCGAGACCTTGGCCCTGGTCGGGCCCTCGGGCGCGGGCAAGAGCACGTTCGTCGACCTCGTGGCGCGTTTCATCGATCCCACTGCCGGACGCATCACGGTGGACGGCGTCGACCTGCGCGAGCTCAGACTCGCTGACTGGAACGCGCTCTACGCCATGGTCGGTCAGGTCCCATTCTTGTTCCACAGCACGATCGGCGAGAACATCGCCTACGGCCGGCCCGGGGCGACGCAGGGCGAGATCGAAGCCGCGGCGCGGGCAGCGCACATCCATGATTTCGTCGCCTCGCTGCCGGCCGGTTACGCCACCGACGTGGCCGACATGGGCGCGCGTCTGTCGGGCGGGCAGCGCCAGCGCATCACGATCGCGCGCGCGCTGCTGAAGGGCGCGCCGCTCCTGCTCCTGGACGAGGCCACCAGCGCGCTCGACAGCGAATCGGAGGCCGAAGTGCAGAGGGCGCTCGATGAGCTCATGAAGGACAAGACCGTCGTCGTCGTCGCGCACCGGCTGTCCACGATCCAGCGCGCCGACCGCATCGCCGTGCTGGAGCACGGGCGCCTGGTCGAGCTCGGCACGCACCCCGAGCTCCTGGCCCGGAATGGGCTCTACGCGCGCCTGTGGGCGCTGCAGACCCTCGATCTGCGCCCAGGCGTCTCGGCCGGCACGTGAGCGCGCGCGCCGGGCCTCTCACTCCGCCACATTCCGCCTCACTCCGCCGCGGAAACCTGGCTGCTCGGACCTGGTTCCTTCTTCAGGATCGCTTGCACCTGCGCATAGATCTCGACGATGCAGTCCTCGATCGCTCGGCGCCCAGCGCGTTCCGGATTGGAAGAGGAGCCGCTACCCGTGGCCGACACGGAATGGACCGAGCCCTCGTGCTGCAACACGAGCGACAAGTAGTAGGTCGAAGTCCAGCCTGTCGGCGCCGTCCAATGGGTCTCCAGGTCCGAAGACACGGCGCTCAGGAAGGCGACACCGTCTTCGGCAAAGAAGTGCTTCTGGAGGGCCTGTCCGATGCGGAAGGTCGACTCTCCGACGAAGGCCCTTTCCTTCTCGCGCAGTGTGCGGATCTCGTTGGACAGGGTCACCGGAAGCGGTTCCGCGGAGGCCAGGCCTGCGGCGGAACGTTCGAATCTCTCCGTCGTCTTGCAGCCGAAGAGCAGGACCACGGCGATGCCTGCCAGTGCGGTTGCGCCGCCAAGCGCCCCACGCGCGGGAACACGGGTCGAGCTGCCGCGGGGGGAGAGTCGGAGACCTGGAGACACGGCGGGAGCGGAGCGGGAACGCAGCCGAGGAAGGACGAGAACTGCCCGAGACCGACAGCCCGAGTATACCCTCCGCGGCAGCGCAGCGCAACCCTCGTCGGGGGGCCGAGCGACGGGGCATTGCGAGGCCCACGGAGCTCGCGCGGATCCCGCGCCGACGCCGGTCCGGGGGCGGCGCTGCGCCTGGTTCACGGCGCAGCATCGTGCGCGCTGCGACGGCTCGCGAGCTCGGCGAAGAGCCGTTCGGCTGCCGCGAACTTGGACTCCTCGCCGTGTTCCTCGGCGCGCGCGCGCGCGCCGAGGGCCGCGCTCACGCGCCGCTCGGGTTCGCACCAGCGCAGCAGTTCCTCGGCCAGCGCCCCGGCTCCCGCGCCGACCTCGATGTGCGCGCCCTGCACGCCGGGGTCGATGAGCTCGCTGCCGCCGTTGGTGGTGCTGGTGATCACGGGCAGGCCGCAGGCCAGAGCCTCCAGGGTCGAGTTCGCGAAGGGATCGTAGCGCGTCGGCAGCACGTACAGGTCCGCGGCCGCGTAGAGCTGTTCGGGCGCGAGCGTGCCGCCGACGAAGCGCGTGCGCGCCGCGATCCCGAGCGCGGCGGCTTGGCCCTCGAAGTGCGCGCGGGCCGAATCGAAGCCGGCCACGACGAGGCGCGCCTCGGGCCGCGCGGCCAGCACGCGCGGGAAGGCTTGCAGCACGAGGTCCAGGCCCTTGCGGGCGTAGCCCGTGCCCAGGAATAGCAGCACGCACTCCGCCGTCCCGAGGCCGAGCTCGCGGCGCTTCTCGGCCCCGACTCCGGCGCGCAGCCGCGGATGGAAACGCTCGAGGTCCACGCCGTTGTGGATCACCGTCACGTGCTCGTCCGCGAGGCCGTAGCGCGTCTGCACGTCGCGCCGCACCATCTCTGAGTTCGTGAGCACGTGCGTCTCGGTCGGCGCGAGCGCGCGCTCCTCGATGCGCACGGCCAGGGCGTGCTTCCAGGCGCCGCTGCCGAGCAGGCGCTCGCGCGGCGTCAGGGTCGCGCGGTGGGCGAGCTCGAGATAGGTGCGCTGGCAGCCGCCGCCCAGACGCAGCACGTCCTGGGTCCAGGTGCGTCCGAGGCCGAGCACCAGATCGTAGTCGTGCGCACGCAGGTGGCGCTCGACCGCGCGCGCGAAGCCCCACGTGCGCCAGGCACCGCCGAGAGCCAGGGTGCGCAAGCACTCGAAACGCACGCGCGGGTGCGGCGGCGCGGAGTGCGAGCGGCACACGATCGTCACCTCGTGACCCCGCGCGGCGAGGTAGCCGGCCAGGCGATCGAGGTAGCGCTCGGTGCCGCCGGTCTTCGCGTGGCGCAGGTGCGTCAGGGCGAGGCGCATGGCTCACTACCATGCCACGCGCCAGAGGGGTCGTGCCACCGGCCGCGGGCGTATGGCATGCTCAGGCGGATGTCCGCCGGCACGCTTGCCATCGCCCACGTCGACGCCGAGCACGGGTTCTCGGGCGGCGAGGTCCAGGTCTTCCTCTTGATGGAGGGCCTGCGCGCGCGTGGGCACCGCAACGTGCTGATCGCGCCGCCGGGCTCGGAGGGCGAGCGCGAGGCCAGACGGCGCGGCTTCGAGACGCAGGCCGTGTCCATGCGCAACGACCTCGACCTCCCGGCCGTCCTGCAGCTGCGGCGCGAGTTCACGCGCGCGCACGTCGATCTGGTGCACCTCCACACCGCGCGCGCGACCTGGCTCGGCGGGCTGGCGGCGCGCTGGGCCGGCGTCGTGGCCATCACCACGCGGCGGCAGGACCGGCGCGTCGCGCGCTCGCCGCGCACGCGGCTCGTCTACGGCCGGCTGGTGCGCCGCACGGTCGCGATCTCGCCGGCCGTGGCCGCGTGTCTCGTGCGCGGCGGCGTCGAGCGCGAGCGTCTCACGACCATCGCCAGCGCGGTCGATCCCGCGCAGCTCGCGCCCGCGAAGTCGCGCGCCGAGATGCGCGCCGAGCTGGGCCTCCGCGCCGACGACTTCGTCGTGCTGACCCTGGCCGCGCTCGTCCCGCGCAAGGGCGTGGACGTGCTGCTGGAGGCCTGTGCGCGGCTCGAACGGCCGGTGGTGTTGCTGGTGGCCGGCGACGGGCCCGAGCGCCAGCGGCTCGAGCGCCAGGCGCAGGCGCTCGGGTTCGCGGGTGCTGCGCGTTTCCTCGGCCCGCGCCGCGACAAGGCCGAGCTGCTGGAGGCCTGCGACGTCTTCGCCCTGGCCTCGCGCGCCGAGGGCCTGGGCGTGGCCGCGCTCGAGGCCATGGCGTGCGCGCGCGCGGTCGTGGCCACGCGCGTCGGCGGATTGGCGGAGGCGGTGGTGGCGGAGCGCACGGGCCTGCTGGTCGCAGCTGGCGACGTCGGCGCGCTGGCCGCGGCCCTGCGCCGCCTGCACGACGAGCCCACGCTACGCGCGCGCCTCGCGGCGGCGGGGCCGCAGCGCGTGGGCGAGGGCTACCTCGCCGAGCAGATGGTCGCGGCCTACGAGGCGCTGTACCGCGTGGTCCTGGCCGAGCAGGCCGCCGCGCGCGGCGCGGGCCGGCGCGCGGAGATGCTGGCATGAGCCGCGCCCCGCTCTCGTGCTGCATCATCGCCATGGACGAGGCGGACCGCATCGAGGCTTGCCTCGCCTCGGTGGCCTTCTGCGACGAGATCGTGCTGGTCGATTCGCACTCCACGGATCGAACGCGGGAGCTCGCGGCGGCCCACGGCGCGCGCGTGCTCGAGCGCGACTGGCCCGGGCACGTGGCCCAGAAGGAGTTCGCCATCCGCGCGGCCACGCACGACTGGGTGCTGTGCGTCGACGCCGACGAGCGCGTCTCGGACGAGCTGCGGGCCGAGCTCGAGGCCCTGCGCGCGAGCGGTTTCCCGGGCCATGCCGGCTGGCGCTTTCCGCGTCTGGTCAACTACCTCGGCACCTGGGTGCGCCACGGCACCTGGTACCCCGACCGGCAGTTGCGCCTGTTCGATCGCCGGCGCGGGCGCTGGGGTGGACACGACCCGCACGACCGCGTCGAGCTCGAGCCGCGCGCCACCTGCGGCGAGCTCGCGGGCGATCTCTTCCATCATCCCTACCGCAGCTTCGCCGATCACCTGGCCACCATCGATCAGTACACCTCGCTCATGGCGCGCGGCATGTTCGCGCGCGGGCGCCGGGCGGGCCTCTCCGAGCTCATCTTGCGCCCGTGGGTGCGCTTCGCGCGTTTCTACTTCCTGAAGCGCGGCTTCTTGCTGGGTAGAAAAGGCCTCGTGCTGGCGCTGCTCGCCGCCCACTACGTGCGCCTGAAGTACATGAAGCTGCTCGTGCTCGAGCGCGGCGAGGCGCTGGAGTGACGGCGCTCACGCTCGCGCTTTTCCTGCTGCTCGCCCCACAGGAGCCGCCCGCGAACGGCGAGAGCTTCGCCCTCTTCCGCGGCTTGCACGCCAGCGGACGCATCCACTTCAGCGCACCCAGCGGGCCCTGCGAGCGGGCGGTCAAGCAGCTCGCCCTGCGGCTACGCGGCGAGTTCGAGGTCTCGATCGCGCCGGAGGAACGCGACCCCGAGGCCGTGCGCATCCTGGTGGGGGCCCCGACCGACCCCGAGCTCTTGCCCTGCGCAGAGGCCCTGGGCCTCGAGCCCCTGGTGGGCGGTTTTCGCGTACTGGGGCGCGACTACACCCGCCCCGGCGATGCCCTGCAGGCGGTGATCGAGGATCCCCTGCACGCGGGCCGGCCGCTCTACTTCGTGCTGGGCAACGACCTCGAGCTCGTCAGCGCCTACCTGGACGGGATCCCGCGCCTCACGCGCCCGTACCTGTGGGTGCACTCCGACGGCGAGCTGGCGCTCGCATGCCCGCTGACGCCCGATGGTCGCGCGCGCAGCGAGGAGGTGCGCGATCACGTCCAGCGCCGCAGGGAATACTTCGAGGGCGGGTGGACGAACGAGAGCGAGGGCCTGGTCGTGCATGCGCGCGGCGCACTCGAGCGCGAGCGCTGGCGCGCCTACGGGCTCGCCCTCGCGCGCGTGCAGCGCCGCGTGACGGGCTGGTTCGGGGCCGCCGAGCCGCCCGCGTGCGAGCTCTTCCTGTACGAACACCTGGCGGACTTCGAGTGGTGCCTGGGCGAGAGCGCGCTCGCAAGGCCCAATCGCCTGCGGCCGCGCGTACACGTGCTGCTCGCGCCTGGAATGCCCGACGATGGCGGCGCGGGTCTCGCGCGCGTGCTGGCTCGTGCGCTGGCCGGAGTGCCGTCCGAGGAGTGGCTGGAGGACGGGCTGGCGCTGGCCGCGGCGGGCAGCTGGTGGCAGCGGCCGCTCGACGAGTGGATCGTGCACCTCGCGACGGGCAAGCTGCTGCCGCCGGTGACGGAGATCTTCGCGCCGCAGGCGCGCGAGCGCTTCAGCGAGCACGCGCTGCTGCCCGCGCGCGCGCTGTTCTTCCGCGAGTCGGTCCAGGGCGCCGACGCACGGCGCGTGCGCGCGCTGTGGAAGGGCGCCGTGCTCGAACCGCAGAAGGCCGCGGCGCTCTACAAGCGCGGCGTACAGACGGCCACGGGGAGCGCTGCGCCTGCGCCGGGCGGCGCGCAAGGCGGGCGCACCAAAGCTTCCCCGGCGCGCGAACGGCGCGTCCCGCCGACGCCCTTTCGTCACGGCCTGGCGCTGGTGGAGGACGAGCGCGCACGCTACTCGGCGCGTGGAGTGGAGCAGGCCCTGAGCGAGGCGCGCGCCCTCGAGCCCGGTCCGGACGCGCTCTCGCTGACCGTCTTCGCCAGCACCGAGGACCCGCTGCCGCCCCTGTGTCCGGCGCGCGTGCGGGCGGTGTACGGCAGCGCCAGCGATCTCGCCCTGGCCAGCGTTTCGGCCGCGGCGCGCGCGGCCGAGCTCACGCTGCTGCTGTCGCTCGAAGTGCTGGCGCGCCCGAGCGGGGCCTGGGCCGACGTGCTCTCCTGGACCGGCGCTGACGACCAGACGCAGTTCTGGACGCGCTACAGGCAAGTCGCGGAGCACTATGCGCTGCTGTCCGAGCTGCTCGGGCTCGAGCTCTTCAGCTTCGCCTCGAACCTGGGCGAGTCCGTGCGCACCGCGGGCGAGGGCGAGGAGCAGAGCCCCGAGTTGTTCGCCCTGCGCCGCGCGAACTGGACGAGCCTGATCGAGCGCTTGCAAGGGGCCTACCGCGGCGGGCTCGTGTTCACGGCGCACTCTCCGGCCGAGGCCGAGGCCGCGGGCTTCCTGGAAGCGCTCGACTACATCGGGCTCCTGCTGTACCCGCACGGCCTGCGCACGGCAGGCGCGCCCGGCGAGGTCGAGCTGCAGCGCGTGCTGCGCTACGAGCTGCAGCAGGCCATCGATCTCGGCGTGCGCTGGAACAAGCCCGTGCTGCTGGTCCAGGTCGGTTTCCCCGCGCGTGCCGATTCCTGGTCCCTGCCGATGGCGCCGCGCGGAGCCCTCGATCTCGGCGCGCAGCAGCGCTACTTCGAGGCCCTGGCGGACGTGCTGGATCAGGAGCTCGAGAACCGCGCCACCCTGCGCGGCTTCTTCCTGTGGAACTGGCCGCTGGCCAGCGAGCGCGCCGGCGCGCCCGAGGCCGGCTTCTCCTTGCGGCAGAAGCCGGTCGGGGCCGCCCTGCGGCGGCTCTTCGCGCGGTGAGCAGGCCGACGGTGGCCCGGCTCGCGACGGACGGCGAGGCCGACGCAGGCAGCGACGGCGAGGAGGCGGCCGACTCCGTGCTCGAGCGCCCGCCGAGCACGCTCGTCGGCGTGGGTCCGGCGCGCGCTGCGCGCCTCGCGCGCCTGGGCGTCAGCAGCGTGCGCGCGCTCCTCTGGCTGGTTCCGCGGCGCCTCGAGCAGCGCGGTGAGCGCAAGACGACGCGCGCCGCGGCGAGCCTCGCGGCCGACAGCGATGGGGGCATGGCCGAGGCCGGCGACGTGGGCGGTGGCGACGTGGGGGGTGGCGAGGTTGCGGTGCTCGGGCTCCTGCGCGGGCTACGCCTGTTCCGCACGGGCCGGCGGCGCTCGGTGCTGGCGCTCGACCTGGTGGACGAGACGGGCAGCCTGCGCGTGCTGTTCTTCAACCAGCCCTGGCTGGCCGAGCGCCTGCGCGCCCTGGCCGCGGCCGGCAAGCGCGTCGAACTCGCGGGCCGTGTCGCGCGCACCAAGCAGGGGCCAGCGCTCGTCGCACCGCGCCTGTGCGAGGATCCTTCTCCGGCGAGCGTGCCGGAGCTCGTGCCGGTCTATCCCC
>JANOGB010000653.1:0-6374 GCA_031413955.1 Planctomycetota bacterium
CCCGGTGAGCATGGAAGCGTGCGCCGGCAGCGTGAGCGGCGCCACCGTGTAGGCCTGCTCGAAGACCACGCCGTCGGCCGCCAGCTCGTCCAGGTTCCGCGTCACCGAGGGCGAACACCCATAGGCGCCGAGCGCGTCCGCCCGCGTCGTGTCGAGCGTGATCAGCAGCACCGAGCCGCTGTTCCCACGCCCACAGCCCGCCAGCGCGGCACTCAGAAGGACGGAGGTGAACGCGAGGCCACGGGCGCGCATGAACCTGGCCAGTATAGGAGCCTCGCCCGCGCGAGTCCTTCACCCTGGGACCCCAGGCTCCAGCCTGGCTCTCCGTCGGGTCGCAGATGCAAGACATGCCGCGCTTGTCGCCGAGATCGAGGTGGTGCAGCGTCGCGTACAATCCGCAGCCGAGACCCTCATGACCTTCCAGACCCTCAATCCCACCGGCGTCAATCAGCTCCTCGCAGAAGACCCCGAGTACGTCTACGTCGACGTGCGCTCGGTCCAGGAATTCGAGCAGGGGCACGTGCCGGGTTCCTACAACATCCCGATCCTGTTCATGACTCCAGGAGGGATGCAGCCCAACCCGGACTTCCTGGCGGTCGTGAAGCGGCGCTTCGCGAAAGGGCAGAAGATCGTCTTCGGCTGAAAGGCCGGCGGGCGCTCGCAGCGGGCCTGCGAGATGATGGAGCAGCAGGGCTACACGAACCTGGTCAACATGGCCGGCGGACTCCTCGGCGCGACCGACATGAGCGGGAACGTGGTCGAACCCGGCTGGGTGGCGTGCGGGTTCGAAACGGCGAAGCAGTGCGCGCCGGGGCGTTCCTGGAAGGAGCTCGCGAAGCCGTGAGTCGTTCCGCCGCGCTGCTCGCGCTCTTCGCCCTGTCTTGCGCGGCGACGGATGAGGGCTCGGGCGGCGCGCCGGACTGGTCCGCGGTGCAGACCGAGCTCGCCATGCGCGTCGAGCAGGACCAGGCTCTGCGCCGCGAGACGACGTCGCCCGAAAACATGACGCCCGCGCTCCTCGATCGGCTGGGCGCGGTCGACTTCGACAACACGGCCTGGATGAGGTCGCTCGTCACGCGCCACGGCTGGCCGACGGTCGCCAAGGTCGGAGAAAAGGGCGCCGGCAACGCCTGGCTGCTCGTGCAGCACGCCGATCACGACGTCGACTTCCAGGAGCAGTGTCTGGAGCTCCTGCGCGCGGCGGTCGCGCAGGGTCAGGCCAGCGAGAAGAACCTGGCGTACCTCGAGGACCGCGTGGCCATGCACCGCGGCCGACCGCAGCGCTACGGCACGCAGTTCGTCAACAAGGGCGGCGGGTTCGCGCCCTACGAGCTCGAGGACCCCGCGCGCGTCGACGAGTGGCGCGCGGAGGTCGGGCTCGGGACGCTGGCGGAGTACGCCGAGCTGCTGAATCCTCGCTGAGTTCTTGTTCAACCGGGAGCGCCGGGCTCCAGCCCGGCTCTTCTTCTTTGGCTTGTTTCCGTTCTCCGAGGGAAAGGGAAGAAAAGAAGAGAACGGAGCCGGGCTGGAGCCCGGCGCTCCCAGGTGAGCGGGCGCTCACTCGAAGACGAGCTCGAGCTCGAGCTGCTCCTGCCCGGCGGTGACCTCGAAGGCGCGCTCGACCTGTTTGCCGTCGCGCTGCGCGTGCACCGTGTAGCTACCGGGGATCAGCGGACCGAGCCAGGCCTCGCCGTTCGCGCCGGACTCGACTGGTTGATGGCGCTCGCGTCCATCGAGCACGCGGATCTCGGAGCCTACCGGCAGACCCTTCTCGCGCACATTCAGGTGTACGAGCCGGGCATCCACGAGCTCGAGTTCCAGGTGCCGTGTCTCGCCGGCAACGATCTCGACGCGCACGGGTTCGCGGGTGGCAACCGTGCGGCCGCGCGCGCCGATGAGATGGACTCCCGGCGTGACTCCGCGCAGTTCGAAGTGGCCGTTCTCGTCCGTCCAGCCGAGGTCTCGGGCGTGCTCTCCTTCTTCCGACCAGATCCGCACGAAGCCCGAGCGTGCCTTGTGCGCCACGCCCTCCAGGATGCCGCCCGTGGCGAGCACGAGGTCGATGCCGCGTACGTGGCCGTTCGCGCTCACCACCAGCCCGCCGACGCGTGCCTCGGCGTAGGGCCGGGACTCTTCCTGGAGCCACGGATTCCGTCCGCCGCCGGCCATCACGGCGTGCTGCCCGGCGGGCACGAGCAGCTCGTAGCGCCCCTCGGAATCGGTCCGGGCCTGGGCCGAGCCGTGCGCGTCGCCTTCGTGTTGCTCGGGTTCGGACTCGACCAGCACGCGTGCGAGCGCCTGACCCTGCGTATCCGTGACGCGCCCCGAGATGCGGCCGACCGGGATCGCCACGTCGAACTCGAGTGCCTCCACGGCCGGCACGTCCAGCGTGAGGCCCCACGAGAGCGATTTCTCGGCGCGACTGTTGACCGAGAGCCAGTAGCGGCCTGAGCCGGGCAACTGGATCTCGTACGCGCCGTCCTCGCCGGTCTCGGAGGAAGAGGAGCTGCCGGGAGCGTCCTCTCTCTCGCCTGCCCGGCTCGCCCACAGGTTCGCGCCCACCAGCGCCTCGCCGCCCGCGCGCACGCGGCCGTGCAGGCGCACGAGGCGGCCGGGCGGAGCCAGGCGCACGCGCACCGTCTCGCCCTCGCTCAGCGTGACGCGCTGCTGGATCTGGATGCCCTCTTCCGTCTGCGCCCAGAGGAAGATCTCGCCCGGTGGCACGCCGCTCACCTGGAAACGGCCCTCGGCGTCGGTCTCGGGGTAGGCCTCGAAGCCCTCGCCGTCGAGCGAGACGTGCCCGGACAGCGGACGCCCTTCGGAGCCGACCAGCTCGCCGAGGATCGTGCCACCGGGGCGGAGGCGCAGGACGAGACCCGTGCGCGTCTCGCCGGCGCCCAGCTCGACGCTTTCAGGAGCGCTCGACGCGAAGCTCGACCCGTGTGCCCGCAGGACGATCTTGCCGGGGCCGAGGCCGTCGATCTCGAAGGAGCCGTTCTCGTCCACGACGTCTTCGTCATCGGAGCGGAAGGAGGAAAGGCCGTGCTCGCCTGCCACTTGCGCCTCCACCGACGCGGCGGCAAGGGGGGCTCCGCTCGGATCGAGCACACGCCCGCTCACGACGGCTTCGCGCGGCACGACCAGCAGGATCGGATCGCCGCCGGGCAGCGTCACGCGCACCGGCTCGGAGGCGGCGTGGTCCTTGCTTCGGCCGCGCAGCGTCCACTCACCGCCCGCGAAGCCGTCCATCCGGAAGGAGCCGTCCGTGTCGCGGAAGAGCCGGGAGCGGTCGCCGTCGGGGTCGAACCGGGGGCCAGACTCGACGCGATCGGCCAGGATGGAGAAGTTCGCGAGCGGTGCGCCCAGGTCGTCGACCACGCGTCCTTCGACCGCGAGACCGGTCGAGAGCGTGAGAGCGAGAGTGCTCGTGCCGACCTTCACCTGCTCGACCTCGGCGCTCCATTCCGAACGCTTCTTCTTCGGGCGTTCTCTGCCGGTGAGCTCGCTCTTCTCCAGGATCTCCTCGGTCTTCGTGGCGCGCGCCGTGACGCGGTAGGACTCCTGCGACAGGCCGCTGACGGTGAACGCGCCCTGCTCGTCGCTCGTGCCGTTGACTTCGTCTTGTGAGGTCCAGCGCACACCCGAGCGATGGGGCACGAGCACGAGCGTTGCCTCGGCCGGGCTGCCGTCGGGCCAGCGCACGGTCCCGGCGATCGAGTGACCGCGCGTGAACACCAGTTCGAGGTCCGGGACGCTCTGGCCTTCCTCGAGCCGGCCGAGTTCGCGTACCAGGGGCTCGTAGCCCGCGAGCTGAGCCCGGAGCTCGACCTTGCCGCCCGCGAGCGCCCCCAGCCGAAAAGAGCCATCGGCGGCGCTGTCTCCCCGGCGGTGGTGGGCGCTCGTCCAGGAGCCGGAGCTCGACTGCACGTTCGCCATGAGCTCCACCCCCTCGAGGGACGCGCCGCTCTCGTCGCGCACGACCCCGGCCAGCGTGAGTCCCGGGCGCAGCTCGAGCTCGACGGTGACCGTCTCGCCGGCCTCGGGGACGAGCTTGGCGATGCGGCCTAGGAACGCTTCGCCGTCGTAGCTCAGCGCGTAGGTGCGCGCCGGATCCGCGCCAGGGAGGAGCGCGTCGAAGGCGAAGTCGAGGCCCTGCGAGAGCTCGTGCAGGCCCACCTGCTCGTTGTCGCTGGAGCTGCCCGTCTGCCGCGAGACTTCCAGCTCGAGCTTACCGCCGACCCCGGCGGAATCCGTGCCCGCCGGGACGCGCACCTGGCCGGCGATGCGCGCACCGAGCTTCGGCTCCAGCACGACCTGGCCCGTCGATTCCTTGCTCTTCCAGCGCACGATCTCGCCCAGGTAGAGATAGCGCGCCTCGAGCTCGAAGCGGCCCGTGCGCGCCTTTTCACTGAAGGCCACACGGAAAGAACCGTCGCGCTCGACTTGGACGCGGTGATCGCTGTCGTCATCGAAGCCCCGGCCTTCGGCGGTGACGAAGACCGCCTCGTCGTCCGGCGTGCCGGCGGGGAAGAGCACGCGCCCGTCGATCCACTGCGCGCGCGCGAGCTCGGCGTCCTTGCTGGTGGCGGCTGCGTGCCGGGCCGAAGCTGCGGAAGCCGCTGGCCGCTCCGGATTGCGCGCGCCATCGTCCTCTGATGTCGTTCTGACAGGATCGAGCGCAGGTGTCTCGCGCTCGATCTCTGCGGCCGGAACATCGGCCGCGCTCGGGCGCGAGCTTCTCTCCGTGTGCGCGGCAGTCACGAACCAGACGGCCGCGCCCGCAAGTGCCAGCACGGCGACCAAGACCAGAAGAAGCCGGCTCATGCCATCCTCGCAGGGGAGGATAGCACGACGCCTTCAGCCGGGAACGCCAGGCTCCAGCCTGGCACTCTTCTGTTCCGTTCTCCCTCTCTCCGGGAGGTGGAAGAGGAAGAGAGAGAAGGAGAGGAAGAGCCGGGCTGGAGCCCGGCGCTCCCAGATGAACTACTGGACGGTCACGCCAGCGAGCGCGCTCGGCATCGTGTCGGTGTTCGAGTCGTAGACGCCCAGGGCCCCGACGTTGAAGAGCTGGGCGCCGCCGAGGAGCGCGGCGTCGACCGCCTGGTAGAAAGCGGTGAACGTGAAGTACAGCGAGACCGTGTTCAGCGTGCGGTCGCGGATCACGTAGATGCCGAGGCCGAGCACGTTCTCCGGCACGATCGAGATGCCGGTTGCCGTGACGTCGGTCTGGCCTGCGAAGCCCATGTCGATGATGGCCTTCTCGAAGGCTGCGGGAGGATCCGCAGAGAAGGTGTAGTCGATCGAGGAGCTCGTGGTCATCGTCGTCACGAGCGTGCCGTTCGTGCGGTCGCGGATCAGGAGCAACGAGGGCAGCATCTCGCGGTTGGCGAGCGCGCTGGCGACGAAGTCCGCGCCGGCGGCGTCCACCGGCGAGAAGAAGCCCAGCGCCACGATCGGGGTGGGGGGCGCACCCGTGATGCTCTGGCCCGTGCTCAGGTTGCCCGGGTCGCCCAGCGTGAACGCGGTGGGTGTCGGCGGGTTCGTGCCGCTGTCGGCCCAGGTGAAGTCGCCCACGTCGCGCAGGTCCACGCGCAGGAGATCGATCTCGAGCTGGCCGGCCGTGGCCGTGCCGGGCACTTCGTTGGCCATGCCGAAGACCCAGGTGGGCTCCATGCGCACGACGTCCGTCGCCATCGTGACGTCGAGCACGTTCGGCGGACCGATCGTCAGGGCACCGAACATACGCACTTTCTGGCCGATGTTGAGGTCGTCGGCGTCGTAGAGCGTGGCCGAGCCGCGGCGCACGACCTTGGTGTTCGCGAAGCTCGTGTTGATCACGAAGTCGAGGTTGAAGTTCAGGGCCGTGTGATCGGAGTTGTTGCTGTGGCCGCGCACGGTCAGGGTCGCGTCCGTGCCTGCGCCGCCCGTGCGCTCGATGATCACGCCCTCGACGATGTCGGTGCCGCCGTTGTAGCTACCCGAGCCGGCCTCGACGGTCGCGGCCTGGAAGCGCCGCGAGCTCGCGTCGACCGAGCCGAAGGCCTGCACCCACGAGCCGACCGTGAGCGTGTCGAGCGTCGCCAGCCCGGCTGCCCCGAGCAGGCACACGCCGTCGATCTGGAAGACCGTGCCCGGCCCGGTCTCGACCTCGACCACGGGGGTCGTGCCCAAGGGTAGGGCCTCGAGCCCGATGCGGAATAGGCTCTTGCCGAGCACCACCGAGCGCAGGTCGCCGCCGACGGCGTGCTCCTTCGGGTCGTTGCGGTTCACGCGCGGCAAGATGGTGGGCTCGAAAACGACCTTGTTGTTGACGGTGTCGACGTCGGCCGACTGCGAGAGGTCGAGGTCGAGCTCGATGACGTAGTTGCCCGTGG
>JANOGB010000654.1:0-3642 GCA_031413955.1 Planctomycetota bacterium
CTCGCCTTCGTGCCCGGGGCGAGGTTCGAGTACTCGAACTCGAACTACTTCCTGCTCTCGCTCGTGATCGAGCGCGCCGCCGGCCGGCCGTTCCAGGACTTCGCGCGCGAGCGCATGTTCGCGCCGCTCGGCATGACGAGCACTCTGCTGTTCCACGACCACGGCCTGGTCGTGCCGCACCGCGCCACGGCCTACGGTTCGCGCAAGGACGGTTCCTTTCGCGTGGTCATGTCCGACTTCGAGCAGCTCGGCGACGGCGCCGTGCAGACTTCGGTCGAGGATCTGCTGAAGTGGGACGCGAACTTCTACTCGTGGAAGGTCGGCGGCGAAGCTCTGCGTCAGTTCCTGCACGCGACCGGCACGCTGAACGACGCGAAGCCGATCACCTACGCACGCGGCCTCTTCGTGGACACCTTCCGTGGCCTCCCGCGCGTCAGCCACGGCGGCGCCTGGGCCGGCTTCCGCGCCCAGCTCATGCGTTTTCCCGAGCAGAAGGCCTCGTTCGTGTGCCTCTCCAACCTGGGCAACATGGATCCGAATGGCCTGTGCGAACAGGTGGCCGCGATCGTGCTCGGCAAGCAGATGCAGAGCGAGCGCTGAGGCGAGCGACGGCTCAGCCTGCAGCTCAGCTCACGTGCAGGGGCTTCAGGTCCCGACTCGTGACCTTGCCTCGCTTCAGCTTGCGCAGCACCCGGTTCATGGCTGCGACCGTCGTGCGCGGAGGATCGACGATCTCGACGCCCAGCGGCTCGCCGCTGCGCCCGAAGTCGACCACCAACCCGGGCTCGAGCTCCTCTGTGCGTCGCGCTCGCCGATTCCTGGCGTCGCTGAGCGGATAGTAGGCGACGATCGGGCGGCCGCGCAGGAAAGTGACTTGCAAGAAGGTGGAACTCATGATCTTCGACGGAGCGGATAGGCCGTGATGATGACCATTTCCCGCTGCACAGGGTCGGGCTCCAGGATGTCGCGCCACCGCTTTCCCCGCAAGCGGGCATCCACGATCCAACGGTCTGTTCCGGGTGAGGCGTAGATGCGATCCGGCTTGTGCATCATCATGCGGACGTCCAGCGCGTTGAAACCGCGCTCTTTCATCCGCTCCCTTGCGTGGTCGGATGGGTCAAGCGGCCAATCCCAGCCATAGGGCCTCGGTCCTTGCATGAACCGAAGACCGTTCAGCGGCCAGCTCGGTGTCAGTCCGCTTCAGTTTCTCCGGCTGCCCGCTCGTTTGACGGGTCGAGCGTGGGTGCCGAGAATGTCGAGATGCATCTCGTTACTACCCTCAGTTTTCTACCGCTCGCCCTCGCTCCCGTATCCGGCGGCTCCGACTGGCCGCAGTTCCGCGGCCCTAGCGGGACCGGCGTGGTGCCGGCGGCCGACATCCCGCTCGAGTGGAACGCGAGCAAGAACCTCGCCTGGAAGACCGCGCTGCCCGGACAAGGCTGGTCGCAGCCGGTGGTGGTCGGGGACACCATCTACGTGACGACCGCGGTGGGCGAGGGGCTCGAGGAACCGATGGGCATGGAAGCGGGTGTTTCCGACCCGCGCACGATGAAGGCCGGAAGTGCGCCCGACGCGACCATCGACTGGCGCGTGCTCGCGCTCGAACTCGCGAGCGGCAAGGAGCGCTGGTCACAGAGCGTGGGCAAGGCGAAGCCGAAGTTCCCGATCCATCCCTCGAACACCTGGGCCACCGAGACGCCCGTGGCCGACGCGAACGGCGTGGTCGCGTTCTTCGGGGCGACGGGCACGCTGGCGGCTTTCGATCCGTCCGGCAAGTCGCTGTGGAGGGTCGAACTCGGCGCCTATCCGACGGTGCAGGGTTACGGCACGGGGAGCTCGCCCGCGCTCCACGACGGCAAGGTCTTCGTGCAGTGCTTCAACGACGAGAAGGCCTTCCTGGCGTGCTACGACCGGAAGAGTGGCAAGGAGCTGTGGCGTGCGAGTCGCGAGAAGCCGGGGACCTCGTGGTCCTCGCCCCTCGTCTGGCGCAACGGGAGCCGCGTCGAGGTCGTGAGCTCGGGCGAGAAGCTCATCACCAGCCACGATCCGGCGAGCGGCAAGGAGCTCTGGCGCGTGGCCGGCGTCATCGGGCCGGGCTCGTCTTCCTTCGCAGCGGACGCGGAGCGTCTGTACTTCGGCCAGAGCAGCCCCATGGCGAATCCGCCGCTCTACGCGTTGACTGCCGGCGGCGAGGGCGATCTCTCGCCCGCCGCGGGCTCGACCGAAATCCGCTCGCAGGCCTGGGCAGAGAAGAGCGCCTCGCCGGGCATGCCCTCGCCTGTCGCGGTCGACGGCTTGCTCTACATCGCCGACGAGAACTTGCTCACCTGTCGCGACGCCAGCACGGGCGAACAGCTCTACAAGGAGCGCGCCGAGGGCCTGGTCATGATCGCGGCCTCTCCGATCGTCGTGGGCGACAAGCTGATCCTGCTGGACGAGGAAGGTCGGGCCGCGATCGTGCAGGTCGGACCCGAGTTCGCGATCGTCGGTGGCGGCAAGCTCGACGACCTCTTCTGGTCGACGCCGACCGTGGCCGGCGACGCGCTGCTCCTGCGCGGGGTCGAGCACCTGTACTGCGTTCGCAAGTGAGTCGTCTACGCCGCGTGAATGAGCATCGCGGGTGGCGTGCCCTGCGCGGGCCTCCGCCACGCCCGACGCGGCTCCAGAGCGAGCAGCAAGGGGCCGGTGAAGACGCCGGCGCAGAAGACCGCGAGCGTCCAGCAAACCGTGCGGCGGCGCGAGGCTCCGCGTCGGCGCAGATCGCGGAACATCAAGGCCATGAGCAGAGCGGTCAGGGCCAGGTTGGGGACGAGCAGCCAGCGGTAGCCGCCGCCGAGCAAGGGGTCGAGCACGAGCAGGGCCTCGTCCGGCTTCGCCTCCGCGACGGCAGAGTAGTCCGTTTGAGCGGAGAGGAGCGCGAAGGGAGTGGGCCGCAGGAACACGCTCGAGACTGCGATGCCGGCCAAGAGCTTCTCGCTCACACGCTCGAGACCGTAACGGTGTCGCAGAGACGGACCGTCGCGCAGGTTGAGCTCGATCTCGGGCCGCAGGGCGTCGTAGTCGAGTACCGCAGAGGTCACTTCTTGCACGGAGGCCGGTACTCGCGCCGTCTCCCAGGCGTCCGAGGAATAGCGCCACGTGTGCGTCTCTCCGGCCACGCCGCGATGGCTCTTGCCCGCCTCGTCTTCCCAGTACGACATGCCGCGCGGTCGCTCGGACTCTGGCAACGGTCGCGCGACCAGCCGTGGCGGAGTCTCGTCGGTGACGAGCCACAGCCCGGCGATCTCGGGCGCGAAGAAGAAGAGCGGTTCCTCCTCACCGTCGTCGAGCTCGGCGAATGCCGCACCCTTCGAGGTCGTACTGCCCTCGGGCAGGGACAGAAGCCAGCAGGTCCGACTGTGCTCGCGCTCCTCGACGACGCGCAGGGCGTCGGTGCGGATCTGGAGCCTGCGTCGGAAGGGCGAACCGGCCTCGCCCTGGTACCAGGCGAACGGCGGATACAGCGCCGGGATCCCGAAGGGGTCGAGTCCCGGATCGGCGAAGCGCGGCGCCGCGCGGTTCGCGCTGTCGAAGGGGATGCGCCGATCCGTGGGCGATCCCTCCGGGTCGAGCACGGCGCACAGGCCGTACTCGTCGGGGGCC